>NZ_JBIVYG010000024.1:0-70278 GCF_044769685.1 Agrobacterium sp. NPDC090283
GGCCTCCGGGGTGGCCGCCTCGGAGGTCATCCAACGTCCCGAACAATAAAGCACTTTTTCGACAGACAATTCCTGTGCTCGTCACAGGAATCCAGTCGACGCGCGTCTGCGCGGCGGAAGGAGTCCTTTCAGCCCAAGGACTTGGGCTGGCTGGATCCCTGTGACAGGCACAGGGATGAGGGGCGGGGATGCGCCGACGCATACAAGCTTCACCGGGATACTGTGCCGCCGAGCGCCCGGCGAGAGCGCTCCGTCTCAGGAAATATCCGACAATATCTCGCGATAATTCTCATGCAGATACCGCTGCGTCGCGGCGGCATCGGCGGGGCGGCCGTAGAAATAACCCTGGCCCATGGCGCAGCCGAGCGCGCGCAGCTTTTCCTCTTCCGCCCGCTCTTCAATCCCCTCGGCCACGACTTCGAGATCGAGCCCTTCGCACATGGCGACGATGGCCTTGATGATATGTTCCGACGGACGGTCGCTGCTGATGCGCGACACGAAAGCGCGGTCGATCTTCACCTTGTCGAAGGTGAAATCCCGCAGGCGGCCGAGGCTCGACTGGCCGGTGCCGAAATCGTCAAGCGAAATGCGCACACCGGCGCTCTGTAACTCGCTGATGATCCGCTGCGCGGTATCGGCTGAAGTCATGACAGCCGTTTCGGTGATTTCCAGCTCCAGCCGGTGCGGATCGAGGCCGACACGCGAGAGAATGGAGAGAATATTGTCCGCGGTGCTGGGGTCCATCAATTGCGCGGAAGACAAATTGAAGGACAGGAAAAGCTCGCGTGGCCAGAACAGGGCTGCCTCCGCCGCCTTTCGGAGCAAGGCTTCCGACAGCGCATCGATAAAGCCGCGCTCTTCGGCCAGCGGCACGAAAACGGCGGGCGATACGAAACCGAGATCGGGATCGTTCCAGCGAGCCAGCGCCTCGAAACCGATGACCTTCGCCTCTTCCAGCCTGACGATGGGCTGGAAATGCACGTCGATGGCATCGGTGATGATGGCGTTTCGGAGCGCCTGTTCCAGCTGTGTGGCGCGCTTCATTTCCTGCGCGATTTCGCGCGAATAGACCGTGATCTGGCCGCGGCCACGTCTCTTGGAGCGATAGAGCGCCGTCTCGGCGCTTTTCAGCAAATCCTCGAATTCATCGCCGGCAAAGGGATAGATGGCAAAACCGAAGGAGGAGGACAGGCGAACGTTACGGTCGCCGAGATCGTAAGGCGCCGAAAGCACGTCCTTGATCATGTTGCCGATGCGCTCGGCGCCGGTGCGCTCGAACACCAGCGGCAGAACGAAGGCGAATTCGTCGCCGTCATGGCGCGTCACGACCGCGCCATCGGGAATGCAGGCCTTCAGCCGGTGCGCGACCTGACAGAGGATTTCATCGCCTGCCTGCACGCCGAACAGATCGTTGATGGGTTTGAAGCCGTCAATATTGGCGATGCCGACCGTGAAGGGCGCCGGATCGCTGGAGCGCTCGCTGGCAAGCATGCGAATCTTGTCCCGCAGACGGTAGCGGTTGCCGAGCCCCGTCAGCGGGTCGCTGTAGGCCATCGCCTGCAGCTCGTTCTGGCTGACCTGCAACGATTGCGGCTCTGCCCGTTTCATTCCTGCATCTCGTGAATCCTGTGTCGACCGCGCTCACAATGCAGGGCAAGTATTAAAAAAGCCATAGCCTCCCGACAAAGGCGGTTTCAAGCCTGCAGCCGCAGGACATCCTTGCCGAAAAGCCGCAGGAAAACCGCCTCGACCATATCCGGGCTGACGGGTTTCAGCAGCATGTCGTCCATGCCGGAAGCCCGGCATTTGTCGAGATCGCCCTCGAAAGCGTGGGTGATGACGCCGACGATGGGAATGTGCTTTTCACCGCCAAGACCACGCATGCGGCGGGCAACTTCGAAGCCGTCGATGTCTCCCAGCGTCGTATCGAGCAGGACGGCCGAAGGCGGCTGTTCCGCAAAGAGACGCAGGGCCTCTTCGCCGGAGGTGGCGAGCCGCCAGGAAAGCCCCAGACCTTCCAGTATCTGCGAGAAGACGATCTGGTTGACCCTGTTATCCTCAACGAGAAGTATCTCGCAGACGCCGCCGGTCTTGAGGATTTCGGGCAGGTCCTCCGTCATGATCTCCCAGTCCTCGTCGGCGGCTTTCTCCTTCGGGGAGGCATTCAGCCCGGCGGCAAGATAATGCATCAGCGAGGCGTCGATCTCCTCTTCCTCGATGGTGACGACGGGCAGATCGTGTTCGGCGGCAATATCGAGACACGCGACGCTCATCTGGGCGTCGACAACGATCACATCGATGCCGACACCGGCGGAAGCCGCGACGTCGATGAATGCACGCTGTTCGTCCTCGCTCGTCACAGCCGCATGGTCCATGCCGCCCACGGTCAGCCGGCGACCGGCCGCTTCCGCGAAGCGCGCGTTTTCAGAGACGATCAGCACCGCCTTGCTCTTCAAGACGCCGCCGCGATTGTCCGTTTCTTCATCCTTGCCGTAAGTGGAGGCCACGAAGGGCACATGTTCGAGCGAGGGGATGACGGGCATGCCATTGGCATCGATGGTGGCGAGAGCGGTCACGTCCTCCATCGTCGTCACCAGGAAATAACGGCCGGGCCTGCCCACCCGCTGCTTGCGGGTGATGGTCAGCACCTCTTCGCCATTCAGCCGCCGCACCCTTTCGGGGATGACGCTCGGCGTGCCGCTATCCAGCACCATGCGATCGGCGATGTCGATCCGCCCGGCGACCTTGCGCGAGTGGAGATCGAAAACGGTGCGGCCAAGAATGCTCTCGGGACTGGTTTCGACCAGGGCACAGGCTGATTTGTTGACGGCCGCATAGGCCATGTTCCGGTCCTTGACGAAGACGGGAAACGGCAGATTGTCGAGAATATCCTCGATGAGCTGCACGCGCTCGAGATCGATGCGCCACTGCTCTTCGCGTTTCTTCTGTTCGGAAATATCCGCAACCACACTGATGCCGAGGCCGGAAGGCAGGCGGTTCATGACGAAGCGCAGGAAGCGTTCTCCCTTCAGCCGTTCGGTTTTTTCCGATCTTTCCTTCCAGTGCAGCGCCAGCCGTTCGCCGATCCATTCCTCCCGGCCGAGCGGGCGGGCGTTGGTGGAGAGGCCTTCCGCCTCGAGCAGATAACAATCGTAAAGCGCGCTCAGATAGTCGCGCAGCCGCGCGCCCGGGCCGATGACGGCCTCTTCCAGCGGAAAAAAGCTGAGGAGTTTCCGGCTTGCGAAAATAATGTGATCGTTCCGGTCGTAAACGACGATCGCCGCGCCAAGCGCGTCGCAAAGGGCATCAAGCATCACCGTATGAACGCCCGCGCCAGAGGACGCCAAATCACTCAACTGCAAACTCCCGCCTGTTTTTCAGGGGTCAGGCTTATGTTTCTAGTGGAATCGTCCAGGGCAGATGCCGGGATGAAACGAAAAAATTCCGAAAAAGAGACATCAGGGTTTGCAACTTGAAGCAGTCTTGAGGGGAAGATGACGCTCACCCATAGTCGACGTCACACACCGCCCGGCGAAGGCGGCCCCGTTCCTGCGGTCATTTCAAGCCGCCCCACCATAATCAAGGCCGATTAAAGGCGGATTAACGCTTAACGCCATGTTGAGGGAAATGATCAAATGCCCGACAGGCCGCAAAACATGTGCAAATTTCCGCAGCTCGAGTTTTTTGCTTTCGAAGCCACGGCGAATCCGCGAAAATGACGATCATGGCCATCAAGCAGCTTTCAGAAACCCTCATCAACCAGATCGCCGCCGGCGAGGTCATCGAAAGACCCTCCAGCGCCACGAAGGAGCTGGTGGAAAACGCCATCGACGCGGGCGCGACCCGGATCGAGATCGCCACGGCGGGCGGCGGCAAGGGGCTGGTGCGGATTACCGACAACGGCTCCGGCATGTCACCTGCCGATCTGGAGCTGGCGGTCAGGCGTCACTGCACCTCGAAGATTTCCGATACGCTTGACGATATCCGCACGCTCGGGTTTCGCGGCGAGGCCCTGCCCTCCATCGGCTCCGTCGCCAAGCTGACGATTACCAGCCGCCAACAGGGTGCGGCACAGGGGTCGGTGATTTCCGTTACCGGTGGCAAGGTTTCGGATGTGCGGCCCGCCGCCGCCAATGCCGGCACCATCGTCGAGGTGCGCGACCTGTTTTTCGCCACGCCAGCGCGGCTGAAATTCCTGAAAACGGAACGCGCCGAGGCGGCCGCGATCACCGAAGTCGTCAAACGCATGGCGATCGCCTTCCCGCATATCCGTTTCGTGCTGTCAGGCACCGACCGCTCGACGCTCGAAATCCCCTCGACCGGCGACGATCATCTGGCCCGCATGGCGCAGATTCTCGGTGCCGAGTTCAAGGACAACGCCATCGAGATCGACGCCGGGCGCGAGGATGTGACGCTGACCGGTTTTGCCGGTGTCCCGACCTTCAATCGCGGCAACTCCGCCCATCAATATGTTTTCGTCAATGGCCGCCCGGTGCAGGACAAGCTGCTTTTATCCGCCATTCGCGGCGCCTATGCCGAAACCGTGCCGCATGGGCGCTATCCGGTCGCGGTGCTGTCCATCACACTCGACCCCGCCTTTGTGGATGTGAACGTGCATCCGGCGAAATCCGACGTGCGTTTTCGCGATCCCGGCCTCATTCGCGGGCTGATCGTCGGCGCGATCCGGCAGGCGCTGACGCGCGACGGCGACAGGGCGGCCACGACGGGTGCGAGCCAGATGATGAACGCCTTCCGTCCCGGCTACAGCCCCTCCGGGCTGCGGCCCTCATCTTCCATGGCAGCCCCCGCGCCGTGGTCCGCCGCCACGTCGCCATCGCGCCCGCTCGCCGTTTCAGGAGACATGCAATTTGCGGAAGCGGTGCAGTCGCGCTTTTCCGACATCACCATGCCGACGGCGCGGGCCGAGCCTCGGGACACTTACGAGACCGCCGCAAGCCCTTCGCCGGAGCCTGTGCTTTATCCGCTCGGAGCAGCACGGGCACAGCTGCACGAAAACTACATCATCGCGCAGACGGAAAACGGTCTCGTCATCGTCGACCAGCATGCCGCGCATGAGCGGCTGGTGTTCGAACAGATGCGTAACGCACTGCATTCCAGGCGCCCGCCTTCGCAGGTGCTGCTTATCCCCGAAATCATCGATCTGCCGGAAGAGGATTGCGACCGGCTGATGGATCATGCCGCCGGTTTCGATGCGCTGGGGCTCGTCATCGAGCGTTTCGGGCCGGGTGCAATCGCGGTGCGGGAAACGCCGGCCATGCTGGGCGAAGTCAATGTGCAGGGGCTGGTGCGCCAGCTTGCCGACGAGATCGCCGAATGGGACGCCGCCTCCACGCTTGCCAACAAGCTGGAATATGTGGCCGCGACCATGGCCTGCCACGGCTCCGTGCGTTCCGGCCGGCGCATGCGGCCGGAGGAGATGAACGCGCTTCTGCGGCAGATGGAAAACACGCCGGGTTCCGGGCAATGCAATCACGGCCGTCCGACCTATATCGAACTGAAACTTTCCGATATAGAACGGCTCTTCGGCCGCAGCTGACGCCTTCATGGAAGCACGAGCGGCAGGGCTGGCCTTGCGCCGCGCCAAACTATATAAATTTGAGACATTGGAGCATCCGGATGTTCAGGAGAACGCTGCGCCGTTTCGGACTGGGTGCGCTTACAGGACAGAGCAGGAGACGAAAACGGATGAACAGATTTGAAGGAGGCGGCAACCGCCTCGCCGTCATCGAATATCTCGACGGGGACTTCCGCATCGTCCAGACCGGCTCGCATGTCATCTGCGCCGTGACGGCCAAGACCATCCCGCTCGATGAGTTGCGCTACTGGAGCGTGGCGCGGCAGGAAGCCTATGTGGATGCGGCGGCTTCGCTGGAGGCGGAGCGGAAGGCTGGTGGTTTGCCTGCATAGCGCCCGCGCCATGGCGCGATAAGAATTGACTTGAGAGTGCATCCCCCGTCATACCGGCCTTGAGCCGGTATCCAGCCGACATGCGTCTGCATGGCGGAGAGAGTCTTTTCAGCCCAAGGACTTGGGCTGGCTGGATACCGGCTCAAGGCCGGTATGACGGGATACTATTGCTCTGCAACGACGAACGCCCATTGTCCCGCAGCAGGCGCGCGCGGCAGTTCACCACCGCAGCCTCAATAATCGTCCCGGCCGCATTGGGATCATCGAACACCATATCGATCTCGATCACCTGGCTGTTCCACAGCAGCTCTTCCGCCCGGCCGTGATGTCCGTTGAGCCGCACCGCATCCTTGGCGGTCGTCACCAGCTGCAAATTCTCCTTGCGGGCATCCTTCAGGAGATCATCAATTTCGTCATCGCTGAAATGATGATGATCCGGGAAGGAGCGGCTCAGCACGATGTCGCCGCCAAGCGCCTCGACGGTGCGATAGAATTTCGCAGGGTCGGCGATGCCGGCGAAAGCCAGAACGCGCTTTCCCCTGAAATCCTCAGGCTCCTGCGGCGTGATCGCGGCGACGAAGACCGGTTTGGCGGCCTTGGCCGCCTGCCTCACCAGCGGATCGGCGGCGTGGCCCTTGCCCACCTTCAGCAATCCGGTCATCTGCCGCATCTGTTCGGCCAGCGGCGCCCTCACCGGGCCGCCGGGAACGAGATGGCCATTGCCGATGCCGCGTACCGTATCGATGACGACGAGCGCATAGTCCAGCGTCAGGCGGGCGCTCTGGAATCCGTCATCCATGATGATGAGATCCACGCCTTCCTTCACCAGCCGATGCGCGCCCTCCACACGCCGGCGCGAAATCACCGTTACCGCCTCGCGCGCGAGAAGAAGAGGCTCATCGCCGACATCGGCGGCACGATGATGCCGCGCATCGACAAGCGTGGTGACGTCAAGCGTGCCGCCATAACCGCGGCTGAGGAAACCGGGCTTCATTCCCCTTGCAAGGGCGGCCCTCGCAATGGCGATCGCCGTCGGTGTCTTGCCGGCTCCCCCGACCGTGAAATTGCCGATGCAGATGACCGGAACGGGAACGCTTGCGCGTTTCGCCGTCCGCATGCGCCGGCCGGCGACCTTGCCGTAGAGAAGCGAAAAAGGTGACAGGAGCCATGCCTGCCAGCCTGCCTTCTGCCACCAGAAGGGCGGCGCTTCAGAAACCATCTATTCCCGCTCCCGGCCGCGTCGCCCACGGCATTCCGTTCGCTCTGTCACGTCTGGAAGGTTGTTTGCCAGAAAAAACCGTAAATTGCAAAAATGGAATAAACGGGTTTTCGCGTCCGCGCGGCGGAAAGGACTCTTTTCAGCACAAGAACCTGGGCCGGCTGGATTCCGGTTCAAGGCCGGAATGACGGAAGCTGGGCTCTTCCTAGACCGCCCGTTCCGGCAGCAGCGCCTCAAGCCCGGTGATGTCGTCGAAACAATAATCCGCATCCGCACCGAGGCTTTCACGCGAGCCGGTTCCGGTCAGCACGGCGATGCGCAGACCTGCGCCGGCATTTTTGGCCATATGCAGATCGTGATTATTGTCGCCGACAACAGCCACGCGTTCCGGCGGAAAACCGATCGCCTCGCAGAAACCGAGAACCATGCCCGGCTGCGGCTTGGTGCCGTAACCACTGTCATATCCCGCCACGAAATCGATATCGGCTTCGAAACCGAAGCGGATGGCCGTCTGGCGGATGGAGTTTTCATTGTCGCTGGAGGCGATGCCGAGCTTGTAGCCGCGCGCCTTCAGCCTTGCGAAAAACGCCTTGAGATCGGTGACCGGCACGGATTTGTCCGCGGCCTCGGTGAACAGCCGGTCGAAGCGTTGCGTGAGTTCAACGACATCGCAGGGCGAGCCGGCCGCGACCAGACCGGCAGCGATTTCCGCCGTGTTGCCGGCGGCGAGCAGGCTATCGGGCACGACATGGCCGGTGACGGGGTCCATGCCGCAGGCGATGAGAAGCCGGTCGGCGAGTGCGGCGTTGCCCCTGGCGGCAATCGACGCGAGTTCGCGGTTCACCGGTCCCCAGCTGGCGTCATAACCTAAAAGCGTGCCGTCCTTGTCGAAGAGCACAGCGGCGATCGACCTTGCCGCATTAAGTTCGAGATCCGCTACCATGAACCGATGGCGCTCCGCGGTTGCAGCTTGGCCGAAACGGTGAGCGGATTGATATAGGGCTCCAGCGCCTTGACGGTGGAGGACAGCGCGCCGCGCATGTCCTGAATGACCCGATTGCCGGCATCGATCATCTTGTAACGCTCATTGTCGTTGACCAAGAGATAATGCACCGCCTTGGCCAGCATCTCGACATCACGGATGATGCGGCCGCCGCCGGCGCGGATCAGCTTCTGATAGGCCTCACGGAAATTCTGCACATGCGCGCCGGAAAGCACGGCGCAGCCGAGCATGGCCGGCTCCAGCGGGTTCTGCCCGCCTTCCGCGGTCAGCGAGCGGCCGACAAAGGCAAGTTCGGTGAGCCGCAGGTAAAGCCCCATTTCGCCGATGGAATCGCCGAGGAAAATATCGGTTTCCGGGGTGATCGCGTCATTCCTGCTGCGGCGGGCGACGGAGAGGTTCATGCCCTTCAGCATCGCTTCCACCTCATCGCCACGTTCGGGATGGCGCGGCACGATGATGGTCAGTTGCCCATTGCGCGACTTGATCGCGGCATGCACGGTCGCTGCGGCCTTTTCTTCGCCGTCGAAGGTGGAGATCGCCGCCCATGTCTTGCGATTGCCGACCTGTTTGCGATAGCTCTCCAGAAGGGCCTCGTCACAGGGCGGCGGATCGGTGTCGCCCTTCAGATTGCCTGATATCACCACCGGCCAGGAGCCGAGATCACGGAAACGTTCGGCATCGAGATCGGACTGTGCAACCACCAGCGCCAGCTTGGAAAACAGCGATTCCGCAATGTCGTGGCGGGCTTTCCAGCGGTCGAAGGAACGGTCGGAGAGGCGCGCATTGACCCGGATCTGCGGAATGTGCCGGCGCTCCAGCTCCATCATCGTCACCGGCCAGATTTCCGATTCCGCTGTTATGGCGGCATCCGGCGCCCAGTAGGTGAGGAAACGGTTGACCGCGATCTTGATATCGAGCGGCACATATTGGTGGATCACGTCATCGCCAAGCCGGGTGCGGGTGAGTTCGGCCGACGTGACGGTACCGGTGGTCAGAAGCACGAAGATATCGCGCTTGCGAATTTCGCGGATCAGCGGGATGAGGGCAAGCGTTTCGCCGACACTTGCGGCGTGGAACCAGACGAGCGGCCCGCGCGGGCGCTCGGCGCTGGCGTAACCGAAACGCTCAAGCCGGCGACGCTTGTCTTCCTTGCCCTTGGCCGCCCGATAGGAAAGATAGGGCTTGGCAAAGGGATAAGCGGCGATACCGGCAATCCGGTAACCGGAAAGAGCGAAACGTGCGATACGGCTGCTCATGACATTCTGCCCTTGATCATTCCGCGCAATGCTCTTCCCCTGTTCTTGTTGTTATCGCCGCCTACTTCTTCTTAAATTGCGTCATTTTTTGTCATCGGAAACGAAAGCGCGATCACATTTTCTCGCCCCGGTACTCCCGACCTGCGCCGCTCGCGCAGGAATCACGGGAAAACTCGCCTTCACCCAATAGTATTACAACGCAAGGGCAAAAGGACTCAAATTTTGTCGTCCGGATTGAGAAGACGGTGCATATGCACGATAAAATAACGCATATGGGCGTTATCGACAGTCATCTGCGCCTTGGACTTCCATGCGGTGAGCGCGGAAGCATAGTCCGGATAGATACCGACGATATCGAGCGCCTTCAAATCCCGGAACTGAACATCCTGAAGGTTTTCCAGTTCGCCGCCGAATACGAGGTGCAGCAGCTGTTTCTGTTTGCCAGATTCCGTCATGTCTTTATCTCTTTCTTAAACTCTGAGAGAGGCCTTCATCTGCGGGATTTCCCGGCAAACGTCAACTGTCAGACAGATGTGAAAACGCTTTCAAAAGTGCAGGCAATGCATAATCTGCTGCAGCGCACAATGCGGGGTGGTTCACCTGGCGGCGATTATACATCAGAGGTTTTCCATCAAGCCCGACCAGGCGACCGCCGGCCTTCTCCAGAATGAGGTCGGCGGCGGCGAGATCCCACTCATGCGAGTTGGCCTTGACCAGCGTTCCGTCGATGCGGCCATCCGCCACCATGGCCAGCCGGTAGGCGAGCGAGGGCACATGCGGAATGCGCTTGACGCCGCCCCGCACCTCTTCCGGCAGATGCGTGATCACGTCTTCAGGCGCTGCCAGATGGAAGATGCCGGCATTTTCGCGCGCGGCAAAAACGGGCGCACCGTTCTTTAAGGCTTCACCGCCTTCAAATGCGGTGAACTCCTCGGCAAGCGCCGGTGCGACGAGCACCGCGACCACCGGCCGCCCCTCATGCACCACCGCGACGCTGACACACCAGGTATCCCGGCCGCCGATGAAGGCGCGGGTGCCGTCGATGGGATCGACGACGAAGACGGTGGAACGGGAAAGCCTGTCCGTATCGTCATCCGTCTCTTCGGAAAGCCAGCCGTAATCCGGTCGGGCGGAGCGCAGGATGGTTTCGAGGATTTCATTGGCGGCATAATCGGCCGCGCTGACCGGCGAAAGCCCGCCATTCTTCCACCAGACCTCGGGATCCTTGCGGAAGAAACCGAGGGCCGTCTCACCCGCCTTGCGGGCGGCTTCAAGCACCAGCCTCAGATCGGAGGCCCAGCGGGCCTCAGCCATATCGTTCATTTTGCCGTCTTTTCCGCGCGCCTCACCCGGCGCGCCCGTTTTTCTTTTCGCACTTGCACACAAAGCGCTGGCGAAAACAACCCGCGGGCCGCCTCACTTGCCCGCGATCGTCATGCCTTCGATGGCGAGCGTCGGGGCGGCGACGCCGTATTTGCGGTCGATATCGTTAGCCGGCGTGACCCGCATGAACATGTCCTTCAGGTTCGAGGCGATAGTGACCTCTGAAACCGCGAAGGTCTTTTCGCCGTTCTCGATCCAGAAACCGCTCGCGCCGCAGCTATATTCACCCGTGATCATGTTGGCGCCATGGCCGATCAGCTCGGTGACGTAAAAGCCGGTTCCGACCTGTCGCAGCAAATCCTCCGGCGAGAGATCGCCCGGCTCCAGCGCCAGATTGGTGGAGGCCGGCGAAACCGCCGTGCCGCCACGCACGCCGCGACCGTTGGTTTCAAGGCCGAGTTCCCGCGCCGCCGAGGTGGACAGGAACCAGTGTTTCAAAACCCCGTCCTCGATCATCGTCATCTTCTCGCCGCGGACACCCTCGCCATCGAAGGGGCGGGAGGACGGGCCGCGCACGATCTGCGGATCGTCGGTGAGATGAAGGCCCTTTTTCAGAACCTGCTGACCCATTTTGTCGCGCAGGAAGCTGGTCTTGCGGGCAACCGAGGCGCCGTTGATGGCGCCGGCAATCGCACCGACGAAACCGCGGGCAATGCGCGGATCGAACACCACGGTGATGTTGCTATCGGTATCGACCTGACGCGGACCGACACGCCGCACCACTTTTTCACCCGCGCGCCGGCCGATTTCTTCGGCGGCATCGAGATCGGCATAATAAAGGCGGCTATCGAAATCGTAGTCGCGCTCCATCTTCGTGCCCTCGCCGGCGATGACGCTGACGGAACGGCTGAAGCGGCTGCCCATATAGCTGCCGGAAAAACCGTGCGAGGTGGCAAGCACCAGGCCGCCCATGCCGCTCGATGCGCCGGCGCCTGAGGAATTGCTGACGCCCTTGACCGCAAGTGCTGCCTCTTCCGAAGCAAGGGCGGCCTCGCGCAGCTGATCCGCCGAAACATCGGTCGCGTCAAAAAGCTCAAGATCGTCGTAGGAGGTCGCCAGCCGTTCCTTGTCCGCAAGGCAGGCAAAGGGGTCTTCCGGCGAGACCTTCGCCATGGCCACCGCCCGTTCCGCCAAGGTCTTCAGATCGAAGCCCGGATTGGCGGAAACGCTCGCCACCCGGCGGCCAACGAAGACGCGCAGGGAAAAATCGTCGCTTTCGGAGGATTCGGTGCTTTCCACCTTGCCAAGCCGAACGCCGACCGATTGCGAGCGGGAGCGGACGACAACGGCATCCGCCTCATCCGCACCGGCGGCGCGGGCAAGATCGACAAGCTGGCTGGCGCGATCAAGAAGTTTGGAAGAATCTATTTCTGAGGACATGAGTTGGCCTTTCATTCCTGTTCCATTTATTGTGCCAGCAACCCCGCATCAAGGGCGAAACGCCGCTTTCTCCATCGGTAAGGCTTTTCGCCACCCTATTCGAAAGTCCGCCCGCATGACCGAGCACGACGCTCTCTTTTCCGAACCACTGCTGCTTCTGGCCGGCGCGGTCATCGCGGCCTCGGTTTTCCGCAAGCTCGGGCTCGGCACCGTGCTGGGTTATCTGGTGGCGGGCATCGTCATCGGCCCGTTCCTGCATCTCGTCACCGATGCGAAGGACATCTTCAACGTCTCGGAACTGGGCGTCGTTTTCCTGCTCTTCATCATCGGGCTGGAACTGAAGCCGTCGCGCATCTGGCAGATGCGGCGCGATATTTTAGGGCTCGGGCTGGCGCAGGTGCTGGTAACGGGCAGTGTGCTGGCGGCGATTGCCTGGTGGGCGGGGCTGATCGACTGGCGCGGCAGCCTTGTCGCCGGTTTCGGGCTTGCGCTTTCCTCCACCGCCTTTGCGCTGCAAATCCTTGCCGATGACGGCGACATGAATACGCGGCACGGCAACCGGTCCTTCTCGATCCTGCTGTTTCAGGATCTCGCCATCGTGCCGCTGCTTGCCCTCGTCACCATTCTTTCCAACCGCCCGGATGTGCCGACGGATTCCATGGTGTCCGATCTTGTCGCCTCCGTCGTCGCGGTGGCGGGCATGGTGCTGGCCGGGCGTTATCTTCTGACGCCGATGTTCCAGATCATCGCCCGCACGGGTGCTCGTGAGGTGATGATCGCCGCCGCCCTCTTCGTCGTCATCGGCGCCGCCGCCATCATGGAGGCGGTGGGCTTGTCGATGGGCATGGGCGCGCTGCTCGCGGGGCTGATGCTGTCGGAATCCTCTTACCGGCATGAGCTGGAAGCCGATATCGAGCCGTTTCGCGGGCTACTGCTGGCGCTGTTCTTCATGGCTGTCGGCATGTCGCTGCATGTCAATATCGTCTATGAGCACATCGTCCTCATCCTGATCGCCGTGCCTGTCATGATGGCGGTGAAGGCGGCGCTGATCTATGGCCTCTGCCGTATCGCCGGCTCGTCGCGTTATGCATCGAGCCGTATCGCGCTGCTTCTGGCGCAGGGCGGCGAGTTCGGCTTTGTGCTCTTCACGACGGCGGCCGCCTCCGGCATGTTTCCGCAGGCAACCGCCTCGATCCTCGTTGCCGTCGTCACGCTTTCCATGGCGCTGACGCCGCTGCTGGCCGTGGTTTCGCGCCGGCTGATGGCGGAAGATGCGGAAGAGGACAAGCTGGAAGAGGATTTCGACGGGGCGGGCGCGGATGTGCTGATGATCGGCTTTTCCCGCTTCGGTCAGATCGCCTCGCAGATCCTTCTGGCCGGCGGGCGCGACGTGACCGTCATCGACAGCTCCGCCGACCGCGTCCGTCAGGCCGCCCGTTTCGGCTTCCGCATCTTTTTCGGCGATGGCACCCGCAAGGACGTGCTGATCGCCGCCGGTATAGAACGGGCCGATCTCGTGGCGGTCTGCACCCATAAAAAGGAAATCACCGACCGTATCATCGACATGATCCAGTCGGAATTTCCAAGCGTGCGCATCTATGCCCGCTCCTATGACCGCGTACATTCCCTCGACCTCCGGAAAAAGGGCGTGGAATATGAAATCCGCGAGACGCTGGAATCCGGCCTCCTGTTCGGCAGGCGGATCCTTGAGGGCCTGGATATGGATGGCGAAAGGGCGCTGGCGATTGCCGACGATATCCGCGAACGCGACGAGGAGCGGTTGGAGCTTCAAGCCGTCGAAGGCCTCGCGGCCGGACGGCAGATGCTGCACAACAAGCCGGTGCGCGAAGTGAAGCCGGAACCGCTGATGAAGCCGAAGACCAAGGCGGAGAAGTGGGAGGAGGAAGAGGATGCGGAGGACAGCGAGACGGAAGTTTCGCTGTAGTTCAAGGAAGTGGCTGGGAAAGTACCACTTGTTTCTTCTCCCCGCCGGGGAGAAGTCCGCGGCAGCGGGATGAGGGGGCAAGGGTGCGGTCTATCGCTGGCGTTGCCCCCTCATCCGACCCTTCGGGCCACCTTCTCCCCCTTGGGGAGAAGAAAGGGGCGGTACCCACGCTTTCCCGGCGAATATTCAAGGATGTAACGCTCAGGCCTCGACACCCTGCCCGCGGTGAAACAGCTCCACCTGCATGTCGATCTGCCGTTTCAGATCCTCCTTGATGCCGGCCGACGCGTTCAGCACTTCCTCGGACTTCAGGAAGTCGAGCACACCGAAACGGTGCACTGGCGGGCGCAGGAAGATGTGCGGCGGGCGCAGCCTCAGCTTCAGGGCGATTGCCGCCTGCATCATAAGCTGGCTGGCGCCGAACAGGCTGTCCAGCCGGTTCGGCATGGTGGTGCCGTCACCTTCCGGGCCGCCGACGACATCGACGCCGATGACGATATCGGCATGATCCAGCAGATGCTCATAGGGCACCGGATTAAAAATGCCGCCGTCGATCATGATGCGGCCATCGATACGCACCGGCATGAACAGTGCCGGAATGGCGGCGGATGCCGCCAGCGCCTGAATGATCTCGCCGCTTTCCACCAACACTTCGGTCTGGGCGTAATAATCCGTGGTTATGACTTTGAGCGGAATGGCGAGCTCCGAAAACTCCTTCGGCAGAGCCTGCGGCATCAAGGCGTGCAGGATGAGTTCGAGGTTGAACTGGCCTAAACGAAAACCGTCCACCGCATGGCGCATCGATGCCGGGCCGAGGCTCCAGAGCCGGTTGGCGACCGAACCCTTCCGCCCCATGAGCTCAAGCGTATATTCACGGATTTCGCGGCCGGTCATGCCGGCCGCCATGCCCGCGCCGATGATGGAGCCGATGGAAGAACCGGAAATCACCACGGGCCGGATGCCGAGTTCGTCCAGCGCCTCGATGACGTTGATGTGGCAGATGCCGCGTGCGCCGCCGCCGCCGAGCGCCAGTCCGAAAGTCGGCTCGTGGCCAACAGTGCCGTCACCATCGAGAATTTCTTCCCCGGCGCGGACGATCGTGATGCTTTCGTTTACACCCTGCTCCATGCGAATACCCAAATTCTCTCCACGGCAAAGACTCTGCCTATTCGGCAAACAAGACAAGACCGTGGCGTGACGGGAAGCTGTTCCCGTTAGAGCATTTTCGCTTTTCCTCGAATCGAGAAAACACTCTAACTCTTTGTTCTGTTGCATTTCCGGATGGAAACCGGGCTCCAGTTTTGCTGGAAATGCCTTAGGGCTCGTAGCGGTAGAAATGCATTTTCGTGTCGCCGAAGATGCGGCTTTCGAGCGGTTTGAAGATCGGATCGACCTTCACCATGACATCGCCACGCTCTTCCAGGATGGCGAGCGCGCCGGGGTTCAGCCAGCCGCCGCCATGCGCTGCCGCGAAAGCCTTCTCGCCATGACCATGGCCATAGGGCGGATCGGCGAAGAGAAGATCGAAGGGCTCGATATTGTTGACCCCGCCGAGCTTGGTGGCATCACGACGCAAAATGCGGGCGCGGCCATGCAGACCCAGCGCATCGATATTTTCCCAAAGCAGCCCCCTGCCCTCGACGCCGTTTTCGACGAAGAGCGCCACGCGACAGCCACGCGACAGGGCTTCCAGCCCCACCGCGCCGGTTCCGGCAAAAACGTCCAGCACACGCGTACCGTCAAGACTTTCCGGATAGGCGTGGCTCAGGATGTTGAAGAGGCTTTCCCGCGTCCTGTCGATGGTCGGACGAATGGAATTCGATTTCGGCGCGGCCAGTGTCCGGCCGCGGAACTCACCGCCTACGATCCGCATTACGTGTCATTCCCCTGCCTCCAGAAGGTTTGCCACCCGGGCCTTTGCCGCCCGGCTTGCCGCCGCCGGGGCCACTGCCGCCGGGGCCTTTGCCCTTGCCCGAAAAACCCGAACGCTCGCCGGATTTACCGAAGGACGGTTTGCCCGATGCGGGCCTGCCGCCGGGTTTTGCACCTCTCGGCTTGTCGCCGAAAGGCCGGTCGCCGCGCGGACGGTCACCATCTTCACGCGGACGATCGCGGAACGGCCGATCTCCAGACGGCTTTTCGCCACGAGCGGTGCGATCTCCGAAGGCCCTTTCGCCACGCGGACGGTCGCTGCGCGGGCGATCGCCCTCTTCGCGGGGCCGGTCACGGAACGGGCGGTCGCCGAAAGGTTTTTCACCGCGCGCAGGGCGATCACCGAAGCTCTTTGCGCCGCGTGCAGGGCGCTCGCCACGGGGCCGGTCGCCGTCTTCACGCGGGCGATCCCCGAAAGGCCGATCGCCGAAAGATTTTCCGCCGCGTCCACCGCGATCGCCAAAGCTCTTTTCGCCGCGGCCAGGACGGTCACCGCGTCCGCGGCCACCTTCTTCTTCACGGGGGGAGTCCGAACGAATCCACTCGCCTTCGGCGTCAGCATGCCGCACGACGTTACGACGCGCTTCATCCTGGGCGGACGGCTTCTTGAACAGGCTTTCGGCTTCAGCGCGGGCAGACGACTTGCGTTCCTTGCCGTCGCGGGTGGGCTTTGCACCGGG
This sequence comes from Agrobacterium sp. NPDC090283, assembly GCF_044769685.1. Lineage (NCBI taxonomy): Bacteria > Pseudomonadati > Pseudomonadota > Alphaproteobacteria > Hyphomicrobiales > Rhizobiaceae > Agrobacterium > Agrobacterium sp. NPDC090283. Next base: position 16,727 of record NZ_JBIVYG010000024.1, read on the forward strand.
CGCCATCCAGACATTGGCGGTGCGGCTGGTGCCGGCGGGCTGGCGGGGGCGACGGTCATCGCCCTCTTCGTCATTGCGGCCCTTGCCACCGAATTTTCCTGCAGGCTTGGCACCGAACTTGCCGGCGGGCTTGTCGCCACGCTTGGTGTCGAGGCGTCCGAGCGCTTTTTCGCGGCGGTCTTCCGGCTTGCCGGCAGCCTTTTCAAAACGCGGCCTGCCTTCCGGCGCGTCGCTCTTTGCCCATTCGGACTTGGCGCGCTTGGCCGGCGCTTCTTCCTCATCCTCGACAGATGTGTTGTAGATCGGCGCATCGAAATTGGCGCCGGCCTCTTCGATCAGGCGCGGGCCGAGCTGGTCGCGCAGCATGCGGCCGCGCACTTCCAGCACCTTGCCCTCGGGCAGATCGCCCAGCTGGAAAGGACCATAGGAAATGCGGATCAGGCGGTTAACCTCAAGACCAAGTGCGCCGAGCACGTTCTTGATCTCACGGTTCTTGCCTTCGCGCAGACCTATGCTGATCCAGACATTGTGGCCCTGGGTGCGGTCGAGCGTTGCATCGATCGCGCCGTAAAGCACGCCGTCGACGGCAATGCCTTCCTTCAGCTTGTCGAGTGCGGCCTGATCGACCTCGCCATGGGCGCGCACGCGGTAACGGCGCAGCCAGCCGGTGGTCGGCAGTTCCAGCACGCGGGAAAGGCCGCCATCATTGGTGAGCAGCAGCAGGCCTTCGGTATTGATATCGAGGCGGCCGATGGACAGAACGCGCGGCAATTCACCCGGCAGATTGTCGAAAACCGTCGGACGGCCTTCCGGGTCGGAATTGGTCGTCACCAGACCGGCGGGCTTGTGGTAGAGCCACAGGCGCGTGCGCTCGGCGCCGCGAATCGGCATGCCGTCGACTTCGATCTTGTCGGACAGCGTGGCGTTCACCACCGGCGTATCCAGCTTGACGCCGTTCAGCGACACGCGGCCTTCCATGATCATGCGCTCGACATCGCGGCGCGAGGCCACACCTGCGCGCGCCATGATTTTCGAGATACGTTCCGGTTTACCGCCGCCAACGACCTCTGCCGCGGGGGCAACCTTGGCTTCCACCGGTTTCTTTTCGCGCTCCGCGGCGGGTTTACCCGGGCCTTTCGGCTTCCTGTCGCGGCTAAATGTCTTGCCGCCGTCGCGCTTCGGCTTGTCTTTAAAAGTCATTTGCTGTTTGCCTGTTGTTTGGGCTGTCCTATCAGGTCCAAGCACAAGGGTTAAGAGGAAATTGAAACGCAATGGCCGAAAGGACGCATTTCATGGAACTGGCGCTTGTCGAAGCCCGTGCCGCGGCTGAGCGGCAGGAGGTTCCGATCGGCGCGGTACTGGTTCTGGACGGCCGCGTCATCGCCCGTTCCGGCAACCGCACCCGTGAATTGAACGATGTGACGGCTCACGCCGAAATCGCCGTGATCCGCATGGCCTGCGAAGCGCTGGAGCAGGAACGCCTGCCCGGCGCCGATCTCTACGTGACACTGGAACCCTGCACCATGTGCGCGGCGGCGATTTCATTCGCCCGTATCCGCCGGCTCTATTACGGCGCGGAAGACCCGAAGGGCGGCGCGGTGCATAATGGCGTGCGCTTTTTCAGCCAGCCGACCTGCCACCATGCGCCGGACGTCTATTCCGGGCTGGCGGAAAGCGAAAGCGCTGAAATCCTGCGGCAATTTTTCCGCGAGAAACGTCTCGACGATTGAGCGGCCGACGGGAGGCCCAATTTTTCCCGCAGGCCATCAGCCCTTTGTTTACTGGAAGGGGTTCCACCAGCTCTTGCCGGTGTTTGCCACGGCCGCTTCTTTCTTGCGGCGCTTTTCCTTCTTCTGCTCCGGCTCGCCGAGATCGGTCAGCTGGTCCTGCGGGACGCTGCGATATTCAACCGGCGGGTCGGTGAGGAACTTGCGCTGGGCGTTGACGACGGAACCACCCTGGGCATCGGCCTTCGCCTTGCGGAAGGCTTCCCATTTCTGACTTTCGGTCATCTGGCCGGCCGTGCCGTTGCCGGCAAGCAGCGGCGAGCGGTAATGCGGGTTGTTCTTGTTGGCATCCGCCTCTTCACGCAGGCGTTCGCGGGTTTCTTCCGGCGATTCGACCCATTGCGGATTGTTTTCGCGGCTTGCCATGTTCCGCTGCGGCTCGGCCAGCTGTTCGGCCCGGGTCTGGGCGGGAACGACGAGGCCCGGACGCGGGCTGTATTTCAGGTTGCGCTTTTCCTGGTCATTGCCGGTGATCGAGGTCGCATTGCCGAGATCGTCGACAAGCTGCTCAGCCGCCGTCTTGCCTGTACCATAGGTCGGGCTGGTGCAGGCACCGAGCAGCACGCCTATCGTCGTGACGCCAACAACCGTGCGAAACATGCCCAAACCCTGCGCATTACCCTGCATCGTCTTCATTGAAACCCTTCCAGCCGTCCGTCCCACTTCGCCAGACATCGTCTTTCGGCAGGCGGCAGCCCGCATTGCCGTGCAAATCCGGCCATTTTCAGGCAGGTGTACCGGATGAAGAGGCAAAGCGCAATTCATCCGGTCATTTTCATCGCGCATCGGCCCGAAACCCGGAATCGGGTTTCGACAGGAACGATGCGCAGCTTCGGATCATCCGAGGGCTGCAAGCTCGCGCAGCGCGGCCGCATCGCGGGCGGAAACCTCCGGATAGGCCGGATCGGAGCCGACATCGGTGGTGATGCGCCAGGAACGGGCGCATTTTGCGCCTTCCGCCAGCTTCTGCTCGACCACAACCTTTGCTACCTCCGGCAAACGGAAGCCATCGGCCGGGCCTTCATCACCCACCACTGTTATGGCCGAGGTGATGCAGATTTCCGCGAAATCCTGACCCTTCAGCGCCGCCAGCAGATCGGCATCGGCGATGTGGACGACCGGAGCAGCTTCCAGCGAGGAACCGATGCGCTTTTCACGGCGCTCGACTTCCAGCGCGCCGGTGACGACGGTGCGGACCTTGCGGATTTTTTCCCACTTCGCTTCCAGCGCATCGTTTTTCCATTCCGCCGGGATTTCCAGGAACTGGACGAGATGCACCGATTCCGCATCCGGATAACGCGACAGCCACGCTTCCTCTGTCGTGAAGGGCAGCATCGGCGCCAGCCACGAGACGAGGCAATCGAAGAGTTTGGCGATAACCGACAGGGCCGCCCGGCGCTTCAGCGACGACGGCGCGTCGCAATAAAGCGTGTCCTTGCGGATGTCGAAATAGAAGGCCGAAAGCTCGACATTGGCGAAATCCACCAGCGCGCGGGCGATCTTCTTGAACTCGAAACCGTCATAACCTTCGCGCACGACGCCATCCAGTTCGGAGAGGCGGTGCAGCACCAGCTTTTCCAGCTCCGGCAAATCGTCATAGGCGATCTCCTCGCCCTTGTAATGGGCAAGGGTGCCGAGCATCCAGCGGATGGTGTTGCGCAGCTTGCGATAGGCATCGACATTGGTCTGGATGATGGCCTTGCCGAGGCGCTGGTCATCCCAATAGTCCGTCGTCATGACCCACAGGCGCAGGATATCCGCACCGGCGTCCTTCATGACTTCCTGCGGGGAAACCACGTTGCCCTTGGACTTCGACATCTTCTCGCCCTTCTCATCCATGGTGAAACCATGGGTGACAACGGCGTTATAGGGCGCACGCCCACGCGTCGCGCAGCTTTCCAGCAGCGACGAGTGGAACCAGCCGCGATGCTGGTCGGAGCCTTCGAGATAGACATCCGCCGGCCATTTCATGTCCGGGCGGTCTTCCAGCGTGAAGGTGTGGGTGCAGCCGCTGTCGAACCAGACGTCGAGAATGTCCATGACCTGCTGCCAACGGGCATGGTCGTGGTCGTTGCCGAGGAAACGTTCCTTGGCGCCTTCGGCAAACCATGCATCCGCGCCTTCGGCCTCGAAGGCCTCGAGGATGCGGGCGTTGACGGCCTCATCGACCAGAACCTCGCCCTTCTCATCGGCGAAGACGGCGATCGGCACGCCCCAGCTGCGCTGGCGCGACAGGACCCAGTCGGGCCGGCCTTCGATCATGGCGCGCAGGCGGTTCTGGCCGGAAGCCGGGACGAAGCGCGTCTGATCGATGGCATCAAGCGAACGCGAACGCAGCGTCGTACCGTCGCCCAGTTCCTTGTCCATATAGACGAACCATTGCGGCGTGTTGCGGAAGATGACCGGCTTCTTGGAGCGCCAGCTATGCGGATAGCTGTGCTTCAGGCGGCCACGGGCAAACAGGTTATTGGCAGCGATCAGCGCCTTGATGACACGGTCGTTGGCATCGCCCTTTTTGCCGTTATCGTCCATGACGCGGGCAGCGCCGCCTTCGGCGGATGGGCCGAAACCGGGGGCGTCTTCGGTGTAGAAACCGTCATCGCCAACCGGGAACGGGATGGCCGACGAAACGCCGCGCGCTTCCAGCTCACGCTGATGCGCGGTCCAGACGTCAAAGTCCTCACGGCCATGGCTCGGCGCGGTGTGCACGAAACCCGTACCGGCATCGTCGGTGACGTGATCGCCATTGAGAAGCGGAACCGGGAAGTCATAGCCGAGCGACGCCAAAGGATGGGCGCAGGTGATGGCGGCCAGTTCCTCGGTTTTCACGTCGCGAACGAGCTTGAAGGTCAGCTTCGCCTTGGCTGCGGCCTCATCGGCGAGCTTCTTGGCGAAGATCAACCTTTCGCCGGGCTGCGGACCGAAATCGTTCTGTGCGCTTTCCACTTCGTACAGGCCATACTCAACGCGCGAAGAAAATGCGATGGCGCGGTTGCCAGGGATGGTCCACGGCGTGGTCGTCCAGATGACAATGGACGCACCGTTAAAATCGACTTCTGGCCCCACAGTCGGAACCTTCCCGCCTCTAGGAACAAGGGCGTCATAAAAAGTCGGGATGACCGGGAATTTCACCCAGATCATGTCGCTCTCGACATCGGCATATTCGACTTCGGCTTCCGCCAGCGCCGTACGCTCGACGACCGACCACATGATGGGCTTCGAGCCGCGATAAAGCTGGCCGGTGCGGGCGATCTTCAGCAACTCGCCGGCGATGCGGGCTTCCGCGTGGAAGTTCATCGTCGTATAGGGGTTTTCAAAGTCGCCCTCGATGCCGAGGCGCTTGAACTCCTCCGACTGGATGGCGATCCAGCCGCTCGCGAATTCACGGCATTCCTTGCGGAATTCGTTGACCGGGATGTCGTCCTTGTTCATCCCCTTCTGGCGATATTTTTCCTCGATCTTCCATTCGATCGGCAGGCCGTGGCAGTCCCAGCCCGGCACGTAATTGGCATCGTAACCGCGCATCTGGAACGAGCGGGTGATGACGTCTTTCAGGATCTTGTTCAGCGCGTGGCCGATGTGGATGTTGCCGTTGGCATAGGGCGGGCCGTCATGCAGCACGAATTTCTCGCGGCCGGCGGCGGAGGCGCGCAGGCGCTTGTAAAGGCCCATTTCCTGCCAGCGCTTCACCGTTTCCGGTTCCTTCTGCGGCAGGCCGGCGCGCATCGGAAAATCCGTCTGCGGCAGATAGAGGGTGGAGGAGTAATCCAGTTTTTCTGCGGTGTCGCTCATAATCGTACCGTTGTTGCGCGCCGTGTCGGTCGCGCCGTCTCAATTTCAAAGAGGGCAAATACGGAAAGCGCCATGACCAAAGTCATGACAAGCGCCAAAATCCCGGACCTTCCGGCTCGTCAGAGCGGGCGGAAGGCCGGGCCAATAATTCGGCCAATCTGAGTTTTAAACATCAACCGGTATTGGGACATGGCCGGTTGTTTATGCGGTTTTCCGGCAAAAAGGAAGAGAAAAGCGACGGCACTACCGGCCGGAATAAGGGCTGACCGGCCTTACCCGGTCAGAACGCGATCCTCGCATCCAGTTCGCTGAGCGGACGCACACCCGCGAGCATCGCCCTCGCCTCTTCTTCATCGCGCCTGATCTGGGCGACGAGCGGATCGAGACCGTCGAATTTCAGTTCATCGCGCAGGTGCCCGAAGAAAGAGACCGAACAGACCTCGCCATAGAGATCGCCGGAAAAATCGAAGACGAATGTTTCGAGCAGCGCCGCGCCGTTTTCGGTGACGGTCGGGCGGTAACCGAAGCTTGCCACGCCATCGCGGATCGAACCGTCCGGGCGGCGGAACCGCACGGCGTAGATGCCGGCCTTCAACTCCGTCTCCGGCGCCAGCGCCATGTTGGCGGTGGGATAACCCAGCGTACGACCGAGCTTCTGGCCGCCGATGACCTCGCTTTCCACCGTGAAGCGATAACCGAGCAGGCCTGCGGCGCCCGCCACATCGCCTTCGCACAAAAGCGAGCGGATGCGGCTGGAAGAGACGACGTCCGAGCCCTCGTCGCGGAAGGCATCCACCAGCGTCACGTCAAAACCGTGGCGTTTGCCGGCCTCCATCAGGAATGCCGGGCCGCCTTCGCGGCCCTTGCCGAAATGGAAATCGAAGCCGGTGACGACAGCGCTGGCATGAAGCCAGTCAACCAGAATGGACTGGACGAATTCCTCGGCCGAGCGCTGCGAAAATTCCCGGTCGAAGGGATATTCGATGACGGAGCGGAAACCGATGGCCTCGAGAATGCGCGCCTTCAAAGGCGCGGGCGTGAGGCGAAAGACCGGCGTATCGGGACGGAAGATGGAACGGGGATGCGGCTCGAAGGTCAGCACCAGCGCGGGAACGCCGCGGGCTTCCGCCAGTTCCAGGGCACGGTCCAGAACCGCGCGATGGCCGCGATGCACGCCATCGAAATTGCCGATGGCGATGACGCCGCCGCGAAGAGCTTCCGGCAGCGGCTCCTTTTTTTCATTGCGGTGAAAGACGGTCATGGCAATCGATCCATTCCTGCGCCAGCTATTCCTCAGGCGAGATGTCCTCAGGCAAGGCGGGGCATCCACCAGCCGGGAGCAGCACCCTGACCCTTCAGATAGGCGTTGAGAAGCGCCTCGTCCGTCTGGCCGTTCAGCGTATATTCGGCGGCGTGAATGCCGCCGCTGATATAAAGAAGGTTGAGACCGCTCGCAATCGCGCCCTTCACATCCGTCGGCATGCCGTCGCCGATGGCGAGTACGCGATCCTTGGCGAAAGCGCCGCGTACCTCTTTGGCCGCCGCAAGGCAGGCCTCATAGATCGGCGCATGCGGCTTGCCGGCAATGCGGACTTCGCCGCCGAGCTGTTCGTAATAGGCGGCCATGGCGCCGGCGCAGGGAATGATGCGCTCGCCGCGCTCCACCACCAGATCGGGATTGGCGCAGATCATCGGCACGTTGCGGGCAATGAAGCCCTTGAGCATTTCGGTATAATCCTCGGGCGTTTCCGTCTCGTCGTCAAAAAAGCCGGTGCAGACCACGGATTGCGCTTCCGCCTCGCCGACGCGCTCGACATCGAGGCCGTCAAGCAGCGGCATGTCCCGCTCCGGGCCGAGCAGGAAGACTTTTTTCGGGCCTTCCGCGATCAGGCCGCGGGTGACGTCGCCGGATGTGATGATCCGGTCATAGGCCTCGTCAGGCACGCCGAGAACGCGCAGCTGGGCGATGACGCCGGGAGCGGGGCGCGGCGAATTGGTGATGAGCACCACCGTCCTGCCGGCCTTGCGCGCTTCGTGCAGCGCAATCGACGCATCCGGAAAGGCGCTGACGCCATTGTGCAGCACGCCCCAGACATCCGAAAGAATAACGTCGAACCCATCAGTGATTTCGCCGAGGGTGAGAATGCGATGGGCCATGAGATGCTTTCCGGCTGCGAGAAGAGGGTGAGCGTCACATCGCAAAGCGGGACGCCGATGGCAAGGAAAAAAGCGGTGCAGATGTGCGTTCCGCTCCGCCCGAAAATAACGAGCCGCGAAAGATGTGGCTTCATCGCGCCCCACGTTGTTGACTGACGTCACGGCGCCTTCGACGTCATCCTCGGGCCTGTCCCGAGGATCTGCAACCTATTGATTTTATTCGATGTGGATAGATCCTCGGGACAAGCCCGAGGATGACGGCAGCGACCTTTTCTGATGCTGTCACTTCCCTCACACCTGGTTTGGCCGTATCCGCCCGCCCCTCGGAAATTTCTGTCATGGAACGCTGATAACCATAAGCCATGAAATTTTTCAGACAGGGCGTTCTTGACTCCGGCAGAAGCCCTCCTTATCTCGGTTCCGCTGGCACTCGATGAACGCGAGTGCTAACACCCATCAGGCGAGTTCCAAAAGCTCGCGCAGTCATTTGATCGAGGGATTAGGCAATGACAAGCACCAATTTCCGCCCGCTTCACGATCGCGTCGTCGTTCGTCGCGTTGAGTCCGAAGAAAAGACCAAGGGCGGTATCATCATTCCCGATACCGCCAAGGAAAAGCCGCAGGAAGGCGAAATCGTCGCCGTCGGTTCCGGCGCACGTGACGAGGCCGGCAAGGTCGTCGCTCTCGACGTCAAGGTTGGCGATCGCGTTCTGTTCGGCAAGTGGTCGGGCACCGAAGTCAAGCTCAACGGCGAAGACCTTCTGATCATGAAGGAAGCCGACATCATGGGCATCATCGGCTGATTTCGGCCGACCCATCGTTTCCTTAAATTTCAAGCCGGACCCGGTCCGGCCGTTCGAAACCAGGAGTTTTGAAAATGGCAGCCAAAGAAGTAAAATTCGGCCGCACAGCGCGCGAAAAGATGCTCAAGGGCGTCGACGTTCTTGCTGATGCAGTAAAGGTCACCCTCGGCCCGAAGGGTCGTAACGTCGTTATCGACAAGTCCTTCGGCGCTCCGCGCATCACCAAGGACGGCGTTTCCGTCGCCAAGGAAATCGAACTGGAAGACAAGTTCGAGAACATGGGCGCACAGCTCGTTCGCGAAGTTGCCTCCAAGACCAACGACATCGCCGGTGACGGCACCACCACCGCGACCGTTCTGGCCCAGGCCATCGTTCGCGAAGGTTCCAAGGCAGTTGCTGCCGGCATGAACCCGATGGACCTGAAGCGCGGCATCGATCTGGCCGTTGCTGAAGTTGTCAAGGACCTTCAGGCCAAGGCCAAGAAGATCAACACGTCTGAAGAAGTTGCGCAGGTCGGCACGATCTCCGCAAACGGCGAGCGTCAGATCGGTCTCGACATTGCTGAAGCAATGCAGAAGGTCGGCAACGAAGGCGTCATCACCGTCGAAGAAGCCAAGACCGCTGAAACCGAACTCGAAGTCGTCGAAGGCATGCAGTTCGACCGCGGCTACCTGTCGCCCTACTTCGTGACCAACCCGGAAAAGATGGTTGCGGACCTCGAAGACGCCTACATCCTTCTGCACGAAAAGAAGCTCTCGAACCTCCAGGCCATGCTGCCGGTTCTCGAAGCTGTCGTTCAGACCGGCAAGCCGCTCGTCATCATCGCTGAAGACGTAGAAGGCGAAGCTCTTGCAACGCTCGTCGTCAACAAGCTGCGTGGCGGCCTCAAGATCGCTGCCGTCAAGGCTCCGGGCTTCGGCGACCGCCGCAAGGCCATGCTGGAAGACATCGCCATCCTGACCGGTGGTACCGTCATTTCCGAAGACCTCGGCATCAAGCTCGAAAACGTGACCCTCGACATGCTCGGCAAGTCGAAGAAGGTTTCGATCTCCAAGGAAAACACCACGATCGTTGACGGCGCCGGCCAGAAGTCCGACATCGAAGGCCGCGTTGCCCAGATCAAGGCCCAGATCGAAGAAACCACTTCCGACTACGACCGCGAAAAGCTGCAGGAACGTCTTGCCAAGCTCGCTGGCGGCGTTGCCGTTATCCGCGTTGGCGGTTCGACGGAAGTCGAAGTCAAGGAAAAGAAGGACCGCATCGACGACGCTCTCAACGCGACGCGCGCTGCCGTTCAGGAAGGCATCGTACCGGGCGGCGGCGTTGCCCTGCTGCGTTCGTCCACGAAGATCACCGCAAAGGGTGAAAACGACGATCAGGAAGCCGGTATCAACATCATCCGCCGCGCCCTGCAGGCTCTGGTTCGCCAGATCGCAGACAACGCAGGTGACGAAGCTTCCATCGTTGTCGGCAAGATCCTCGAGAAGAACGAAGACAACTACGGCTACAACGCCCAGACCGGCGAATATGGCGACCTGATCCAGCTCGGCATCGTCGACCCGGTCAAGGTTGTCCGCACGGCTCTGCAGAACGCAGCTTCGGTTGCTTCGCTGCTGATCACCACCGAAGCCATGATCGCCGAGCTTCCGAAGAAGGACGCTCCGATGCCGGCAATGCCGGGCGGCGGCATGGGCGGCATGGACTTCTAATCAGTCCTGTCACTGGAATGAGGAAAGGGCGGTCTTCGGATCGCCCTTTTTCTTTGCCGCCCATGCCTTTCGAGTGGCCCGGTGTCGCAAGCGCGCCAGACGGGCGGCATGGACTTCCAATCAGTCCTGTCACTGGAATGAGGAAAGGGCGGTCTTCGGATCGCCCTTTTTTTGTTGCCGCCTATGCGTGATTGACGAAGGGTACGCATTTTATCGACATTTTGGCGATAGATACCTCAAGAAATCAACAGGTTGCATAATCCTGAAGGCGAAAACCGATCTGTTCAAAATATTGTCCCGTTTTGAGACGTTTATGATTTTATCCGGCTATTTTTCCCGCCCCATGCAATAATGGAACATTCCCTGAGCGAATCACCACCCCGTACGGGGCCGATTTTCACTCGGGCCGGCTTATAAGTGCGCTATTTAGTTGTGATTTCTCCATCGCCTCGCGATTTTGAAGAGGAAATACATAATATTTTTGATTTTCTCACTGGCTGGTTGTTGTAGGTAGGGGAAAATAAACTATAAGTCAGCGCCCATAAGGGTTCCGCGACGGAACGGTGAGCATTGAAGGGGTTTCGATGCTCGTCAAACACGTTCGACTGCGGATGGCGGCAAAGGTTCAACCTGGCAGCGGCGCTTGAAATGGCGGCGCTGGCACGTGTTCATGCGGGGGCGCGATTTGTTCGAAATATCAAGACGCAACGATGCTTTACCTGCGGCAGCGACGGCCACGCCCGATCCCCGGACCCTGTCGCATTTCTTCATTTCGGAGGAATGGAGCAGCGATCTTTCGAGTGGTGTCATCCGGCTCGGCGAACACGCGTCATTCATGCACGGCCTGCCGCCGGGCGAGTGCGGATTGCTGAGCCTTGTCCGCTGTTACGACCGCGCGGACCATGCGCGCGTGCTGGAACTTTTCGAGCAGGTCTCCACCGCCCCCTCACGCTTCTGTTTTTCCACCGGCCTCTCCATCTTGCCGGCAATGCGGCAGCCGGTCATCTGCATGGGTGAATCTGCCGGCTTCGAAGACGGCCAGCAAGGGCAGATAACCGGGCTTTTCCTGTTTCCGCGTTTGGAAGATATTCGCTTCGCCGCCTAGACATCATCAGACAGCACCGATGATCGTTCACAAAGCGAAGACAATTTGTCTTCTATTGTTCATCTTTATGAGGGAATGATTTTCAGTCATTGCTATCTCCAGACTTTGCCTCGCAGCTCAACCGGCGACACGCCGATTATTTACCGGAGATATCCATGTCCAGCAGCCAGAACGTTCTCGTTCTCATCGCCCGCATCCTGCTTTCCTTCATCTTCATCTCGTCTGGCTTCAGCAAGCTTGTCGATCCGGCCGGCACGGCCGGCATGATCGCCGGCGCCGGCCTGCCTGCCGCAACCGCACTTGCCTATATCGCAGGCCTGTTCGAACTCGTTGCCGGTCTTGCCATTCTCGCTGGTTTCCAGACCAAAATCGCCGCCTGGGCGCTTGCCGTCTTCTGCGTCTTCACCGGTCTGGTTTTCCACAGCGGCACCGTTGCCGTTCCCGGCTGGCCTGAGCCGGCTCTCGGCTGGATCAACACGCTGAACGGCATCATGATGGTGAAGAACATCACCCTTGCCGGCGCTTACATCCTGCTTGCCGCCTTCGGCCCCGGCGCCTATTCCGTCGACGCCAGGCGCGGCGCGGCTGTGGCCCACGCATAAGCCAACAAATTGACCAACAAAAAAAGCCGCCGGATCACTCCGGCGGCTTTTTTGTTTTCTATCGTCAGACCGCCGCCCTTATGCGCGACGCGATTTCCTGAACCGCCGCATCGCCTTCGTGTTCCGGCTTGCGGGCGCGGACAAAGCAGGCTTCCGATCGGACGATAATGCCATCGGAGAGGATTTTCAGGTGGTTGGCTTTCAGCGTCGAGCCGGTTGAGGTGATATCGACGATGATATCCGCCTGCCCCGCCGCCGGCGCACCTTCGGTGGCACCAAGGCTCTCAACGATGCGGTAAAGCTGAATGCCGTGCTGGCGCGAAAAGAACTGCTGCGTCAGCCGCCAATATTTGGTGGCGATGGCCAGTCTCCGGCCATGGCGGGCGCGGAATTCCGAGGCCACGTCGCCGAGATCGGCCATGCTGTCCACATCGAGCCAGATTTCCGGCACGGCGACCACAACGTCCGCATGGCCGAAACCGAGACGGGCGCAGAATTCCACCTGCGCATCGGCATTGGTCAGCCCTTCGCGCACAAGGTCCTCACCCGTTACGCCGAAATCCACCGTGCCGGCGCCGATCTCGCGGGCGATCTCGGAAGCCGACAGATAGGCGATCTCGATATCCTCGCGCCCTTCGATACGGCCGCGATAGGAGCGATCATTACCGACGGCCGCGACCTTCAACCCTGCGCGTTCCAGAACGGCGGAAGCATCTTCCTTCATCCGGCCCTTGGAGGGCAATGCAATGGTGATCATGGCTTGTCGCTCCCGCGCACCGCTTCGATGCGATCCAGCCAGAGCGAGAAGCCCACGGCCGGGATTTTTTCCTGTGCGCCGAGCAGGGTCAGCAGCCGGTCGAAACGGCCGCCGCCAGCCAGCACGCTGTCTGCGCCCGCTTCCACAACCTCGAAGACAAGGCCGGTATAATAATCGAGCGGACGGCCGAAGGCGGCGCCGTAGGTGACGGTTTCGAGGTCGACGCCCGCATTGGCAAGGGCTGCGACACGCTTGTCGAAGGCGGAAAGCGCGCCGTCCAGCTTCAGCTTCGCCTTTGCGGCAAAGTCGGCAAGAACCTGTGAAGCCTCTGGCAGCGGCGCCTTCAAGGCCAGGAACTGCTTGAGCAGCGCAAAGCTCTCATCCGGCAGGCGGGTGGCGGCAAGCGCGAGCTTTTCCCTGAGACGACGGGCGATTTCCTGCGGCGAGCGGCTGGCATTGGTGGAATAGCCGGTTTCCTGCATCACCGTATCGAGATAATCGACCAGCACCGCCTCGTCGCCCGTCGCCAGAAGGCCGGCGACCCGCGCGTCGAGGCCGGTCATGGGCTTGGGATGCACCAGGCTTTCCAGCAGCGCGTCGAGCTGCGCCATATCGCCGAAAGCCTGCACCAGCCGCTTCTGCCAGCCGAGCGGCAAGCCAAGCGCTGCGACGACGGCCTCGAACACCTGCTGGTCACCCAGCGTGACCGAAAGCGAGCGGCCGGGCAGCAGGCGCTTCAGGATCGCTGTGGCGTCGATGACGGCACGGGCATCGGCGGCGGCGATATCGGTATCGCCGAGATCCTCGATGCCAGCCTGGTAAAATTCGCTCGCGCCCTCCCGCCGCTGGCGGAAGACTTCACCGAGATAGGAATAACGTTTCGGCGTGCCTGTCGCCGTCTCGATATGGCGCAAACAGACGGGAATGGTGAATTCGGGGCGCAGGCAGAGGCTTGTCCCCGTCTCGCTTTCCGTCATGAAGATACGGCGGCGCAGATCTTCGCCGGCCATATCCAGAAAGGGTTCGGCGGGCTGGATGACGGGCGTGTTCACACGGCTCGTGCGGCGCGCGGCGAATTCTTCCAGTAGCTCTCCGGCAAATTCCGGCATGTCGATCAGGGGCATCGTCAACCCTCAGATATTATCATCACGATCACCGCTTTGCGTGGGATCGTAGGGGCGTTCGTAATTTCCGGCGGCGCGGCGAACGTCCTCTGCCTGATGCTCCAGAATCTCGCAGACCTTCGCCACCAGATCGGCCTCCAGCACGGTGACCTGCGCCACACGCGCCTCGCGCCAGCTGGCATTGTCCTCGATCTCGCCGGAGAGACGCTTGCCCTCGATCAGGTCCTTGATCTGCACGACACCTTCGGCGCGCTCGTCACCGCCCTGGATGATGGCGATGGGGGAGCCGAGGCGGTCGGCATATTTCAGCTGATTGCCGAATTTCTTCCAGTTGCCCTGGTACATTTCGGCGCGGATGCCTTCGGCGCGCAGCGCCTGGGTGAAGCGCTGGTAACGACCCATGCTTTCCACATCACCGTCCATGACGGTGATGAGAACGGGAGCAAGCGGCTTGACCTGACCGAGCTTGCCGAGGTTCTTCAACGCCGTCATCAGGCGCGAAACGCCGATGGAGAAGCCCGTGGCCGGCACCGGCTGGCCCATGAAGCGCGAAACGAGGCCATCATAACGGCCGCCACCGCCGACCGAGCCGAACACGACCTTTTCGCCCTTTTCATTGGTGACGTCGAAGGTCAGCTCGGCCTCGTAGACCGGGCCGGTGTAATATTCGAGGCCGCGAACGACCGAGGGGTCGATCTTGATGCGCGTCGCATCGTAACCGGCACTGGTGACCAGAGCGCCGATGGTGTTCAGCTCATCGACGCCTTCCTCGCCTTTGGAGGTGCCGGCGACCAGTTTCGCAAGATCATCGGCGCTTGCCGCATAGTCCCTGATGCCGACAAAAAACAGAACCTTTTCGATCTGCTCTTCGCCAAGACCCGCACCCTTGGTGAAATCACCGGACTCATCCTTGCGGCCGGGGCCGAGCAGCAGCTTCACCCCTTCAGGACCGAACTTGTCGAGCTTGTCGATGGCGCGCAGAACATTCAGGCGACGACCGGCATTGTCCTCGCCGCCGAGGCCGATGGCTTCCATCACGCCATCCAGCACCTTGCGGTTATTGACACGGATGACATAGTCGCCGCGCTTGATGCCGAGCGCTTCCAGCGTATCGGCCATCATCATGCACATTTCGGCATCGGCCTGCACGCCGGCGGCACCCACCGTATCGGCATCGAACTGCATGAACTGCCGGAAGCGGCCGGGGCCGGGCTTTTCATTGCGGAACACGTAACCGGCGCGATAGGTGCGATAGGGCAGCTGGATTTCGTTGAAGTTTTCCGCGACATGGCGGGCGAGCGGCGCGGTGAGATCGTAGCGCAGGCTCATCCATTGCTCGTCATCATCCTGCAGCGAGAACACACCCTCATTGGGGCGATCGCTGTCGGGCAGGAACTTGCCGAGCGCGTCGGTATATTCGAACAGGGGGGTCTCAACCGGATCGAAGCCGTAAAGCTCGTAGACCTTGCGGATCTTCTCGATCATCTCGTTGGTGGCGTGAATATCGGCAACCGAGCGATCCACGAAGCCGCGCGGCAGGCGGGCTTTCAGTTTCTGAGGCTTTTTTGCTTTTTCGCTCATGGGGCCGATCCGATATTTTCCTGAAATTATGCGGGTGTATTAGAGGATGAAGCCCGGTGCGGCAAGCCGCAAAGCCTCTGCTTTTGCTGGCTCGCTGGACCGGACGGTGCTATATGGGATACGTGTATCCCATTTATACCCGGAAGGACGCGACCCATGAGCAAACAGACGGCCATTCGCCTGCCGGACGAGACCTATCAACGGCTGAAGGCGCTTTCCGAGCGCACCGGCCGCACATCGGCTTTTTATATCCGCGAGGCGATCGAGAAACATATCGAGGATATGGAGGATCTCTATCTTGCCGAGGAGGCGACGCGGCAGCGTATCGCCAATAAAGAACGCACCTATGCTCTGGAAGAAGTGATGCGTGATCTTGACCTGGAAAATTGAATTCCAACGGGCTGCCGTCAAACAACTGGGCAAGCTGGCAAAGAGCGATGCCAATCGCATCATTTCCTTTCTGGCGGACCGGATCGCCAGGGATGACAATCCCCGCAAAACCGGCGCCGCCCTGCAGGGCTCCGAGCTTGGAAATTTCTGGCGCTACCGGGTGGGCGATTACCGCATCATCTGCGATATACAGGACCACAAGCTGGTCGTTCTGGTGGTCGAAATCGGCCATCGCCGCGATATTTACCGATAGGCATTCATGATCCTCGAAGCCCTGCAATATGCCGCCACACGCGCGGTCACGCCGAAAGAATTCCGGCCGCATATCCGCTATTCCGTCAACCTTTGGGCGCGCGCCAATCGCTGCGCCGGGGCATGGGCGGAGCATGAGGACAACAGCCGGCAATTCGTTCTGCAATCGGCCAGAAAGCTGAAGCAACGACGAACGGCGGTGGTGCTGGGGTCCGGGCTTTTGCGCGACGTGCCCCATGATGCGCTGGTAGCGATGTTCGATACCGTCGTGCTGATCGATCTGGTGCATCTCGCCAGCGTGCAGGCGAAGCTGCGCCTCAATGCCAAAAAGAACGTCCGCATCGCCAATCGCGATCTTTCCGGCTTCGACGACGTTCTCGCCGGCCGGCCGGCGGAACCGCTCGATTTCCTGCGGCGGGTGCCCTATCTCGATCTTGTGGTCTCGGCCAATCTGCTATCGCAGATCGGTACCGGCGCACGCCACCGGCTGGAGCGGGAAAAAATCGCAGATGCCCCGGACGATCTTTTGCCGAAGCTCATGCACATCCATCTGGAAGCACTGGCTGGCCTGCCCTGCAAGGCCTGCCTGATAACGGATACCTCTTTCGACGTCATCGGCAAGGATGGCAAGCTGCTGCAGCACGAAGACCTGCTGCATGGCGTCAAGCCTCCTGCGCCCGCCGCCGCATGGGAATGGCCGCTCGCCCCGTTTGGCGAGGAAAGCAGGGATTACCGTATCGTACACCACGTCATTGCGCGCGAACTCACCTGATCGTCATGCTTATTCCATAATTCCAGCGGTAAATTCACACCATGTCCCAGGTGGTCCGCACATTGATGTTCCTTGCCTGCCTGCTATATGGCGCAATGCCGACGCAGATGGCGATGAGCATGCCAACAGCCACGGGCATGGCAGCGTCCTCGCAGCCGCCGATGAAGCATGAAGGCGCCCATTCGCATCCAGCCGCTGATCGGGACGAAGGGTCGCAAGCACATGCGGAGAATGGGGCTCATAAGGCGGGCACGGGCGGTTGCTGCCCGCATGGTGGCGATGCCACACATCCCGGTTCCTGCGCCGCCTGCCTGATCGTGGTTCCGCGAACCATCTTCACCGATAGCGGCGGGATGGCTTTCGCCTATCCGAAGCCGCAGCGCGGCATCGTCTTTGACGGCAAGGCTTTCGCACCGCCGCTGCCACCTCCCCGTGCCTGAGCCCAGATTTTTCAGACCCATCATCGAAAAATCCGTCAGACACAGGAAGGATAATCCATGTCTATCAAGACCATCACGCTGGCCGCCGCCTTCGCAACCGTCTTCGCCATGCCGCTTTTCGCACAGGAAGCGGGTGGCCATGCCGGACACGACATGTCCAAGAGCGCAGCAGCCGAAACCGCATCCACCAAGGCCTTCATGGACGCCAGCAAGAAGATGCATGGCGATATGGCCATCGATTATAGCGGCGATGCCGATGTCGATTTCGTGCGCGGCATGATCCCGCATCACCAGGGTGCAATCGATATGGCCAAGGTCCAGCTCGAATATGGCAAGGACCCGGAAATCCGCAAGCTGGCCGAAGAGGTCATCAAGGCGCAGGAAGGCGAGATCGCCATGATGAAGGCCTGGCTGAAGTCCAAGGGCAAGTGATTAATGCTGACGAAGGCGGAACGCCAGCTGTGGTGCTCCCCTTTTCTTCTCCCCGCCGGGGAGAAGGTGGCCCGAAGGGTCGGATGAGGGGGCGAGCTCTCGGTGTATCTCTACCGTTGCCCCCTCATCCCGCTGCCGCGGACTTCTCCCCGGCGGGGAGAAGAAACAAGCGGCGACCTTGCCTTCCAATGGCAACGTGCGAACGCCGCCCGTGCCACGCTCCGCTCGCCCTACAACCCCGCAAGACCAGCCTTGTAATCCTCCGACGCCGCGCGGCTGAGGCGCTCCAGTTCCATGGCCGCCCGGCTGGTATGGCGTTCCTTATGGCGCAGCAAAGCGAAGTTTCGGGCAGGCAGATCGATGCCGGCTCGGACAAGCAGCCCCTGCCGCAGAAACAGCGAAGCCACGGAGGCAGAGACCGCCGTGGCCGCACCACCGGAGCGTGCCGCCATCACCACCGCCTCGTTGGACGGCAGTTCCAGCATGACGGAAAGCTCCCCGGGGTCCACCCCCATCTGCCGCACCGCCGCCTCGAAGGCGGAGCGGGTGCCGGAGCCCTGTTCGCGCAATACCCATGAGGTGCCATAGAGCATATCGAGCGCGGTGAGATAACGGCCATCGGCGAAAGGGTGGGCCGAACCGGTAACGACCAGCAGCTTGTCGGACACGACGGGCTGCACCATCAAAGCCGGCTCATCGATCCTGCCTTCGATGAAACCGACTTCCGCCAGACCGTCGAGCACCGCCTGCGTCACCGTCTTGGTATTGCCGATATCGAGCCGGACGGTCACACCGGGATAAAGCTTCTTGAACTGCATCAGGATCGGCGGCAGCCAGTAGCTCGCAATCGTCTGGCTGGCGCAGACGGTGATTTCGCCGCGCGTCAGCCCGCCCATTTCAGAGAGAATCAATTCCGCATTGCGCACACGCGCCAGCGTCGCCTTGGCTTCGCCCAGAAACGCCCGGCCGCTTTCGGTCAGCTCGATGTTGCGGCCGACGCGATGGAACAACTCGACATTATAAAAGGCCTCGAGATTCTTGATGGCGGAGCTGACGGCAGAGGCGGTCAGACCGATGGCTTCGGCGGCCCTCGTCAGGTGCTCGCGTTCGGCGACGGCGATGAAGATGCGGAGTTGTTCAAAGGTCATGGCTTTTCATTCGATTTTATCGAATAATATATGCCATATTATTTGATAGAATAAAACAGGCGCCTGCGGCATTGTCTGGCCATGGCACACCATCGCACCCTCACCCATCCCTTTCATTTTTCGCTTCGCTGGCTGACCCCGCTTCTGCCGGGAATCCTGCTCTGCGCGGCTGTCAGCTGCGCCGCCATCCTGGCGGAGCGTTTTCAGGTGCGGCTTGCAGGCCACGCATGGCTTGGTGATCTTGTGCTTGCCATTCTGATCGGCACGCTGCTTCGTTCGCTGGTCTCGCTTCCCGCCGTCGCTTCGGCCGGCATCAGGTTCAGCGCCAAGACCCTGCTCGAAATCGCGGTGGCGCTTCTCGGCGCATCGCTCAGCCTTTCGATTCTCAAGGGTGCGGGCGGTTTGCTGATCGGCGGAATCGCGCTGATCGTCGCGCTGTCGCTGGTCGTCAGCTATGCCGCCGGGCGGATGCTTGGCCTGCCGCCCAAGCTTGCGACGCTGATCGCCTGTGGCAATTCCATCTGCGGCAACTCCGCCATTGCCGCCGCAGCACCCACCATCGGCGCCAAGCCGGAAGATGTCGCCGCCTCGATTGCCTTCACCGCGGTTCTTGGCGTCGCCGCCGTGCTGCTGATGCCGTTTCTGCCGCAGTTCCTCGGTCTCGACGCCACGCAATATGGCATCTTCGCCGGCCTGACGGTCTATGCGGTACCGCAGGTTCTGGCCGCCACCGCCCCGCTCGGCGCGATCGCCGTGCAGACCGGCACAATCGTCAAGCTCATCCGCGTGCTGATGCTGGGGCCGGTCATCGCCGCCCTCTCCGTCATCCACGGCCGGTCCGACAGGGGACGACTTAAGCTGCAGCAGATGGTTCCGTGGTTCATCATCGGCTTCGTGCTGATGATCATGGCCCGGTCCTTCGGCCTCATTCCCGAGGCTCTGATCGGCCCCGTCGCCACGCTCTCCAACATCCTCACCATCATGTCGATGGCGGCGCTGGGCCTCTCGGTCGATATTCGCAGCCTGCGCCATGCCGGCGGCAAGGTCATCGTCGCCGCCAGCCTGTCGCTAGTGCTGCTTGGTGTTCTGAGTTTCGGCCTGATCCTGTTGACACAGACGGCCTGAACCTTGCGGCGGCTCGTTATTTTCCGGTGCTGACCGTCAGCGTGTAATGCGCGCCGAGGCCACGGCGCGGCGATCCCAGAATGAGCGTCGGGCGGATCAGCCATTCCGTATCCGCCTTCGGCGTCAGGGTTGCGACCTTGCCCTCGGAATCGCTGAAGAAGATCGCATCCTCATCCGGCGTCGAAAAATCGAAGACCGCCATCAGCACGAATTCGCTGGAGGCGGCAAGCTCGATCTTCACCGTCTGCCCGGCCTTCACCTTCAGGCGATAGACATCGCCGCGCCCGCGCCGCGTCCAGCCGTCAAGCTTCAGCGGCCCGGCCGGCGGCAGCGCCACCTGCTTCAGCCTTTCGCCGTCATCGAGCCAGATGCCATCGACATTGCGGCCTTCCGCGAAGGAAGGATGCGGCACGGCGGCCACGGCCATGGTGAGCGCCAGAAGAAGGGAGGTTACCTTCATGGACGTACAAACTCCCGCCGCATGGCCTCTATCGGCTGGCGGCAATGACAGCCTTCAATATGGTCGTTGACCATACCCATGGCCTGCATGAATGCATAGACGGTCGTCGGGCCGACGAAACTCCAGCCCCGCTTTTTCAAATCCTTCGAAAGACGGATGGAGGCGGCGCTGGTGGGGTTGGCCCTTAACGTCGCATAGTCCAGCCTTTGCGGCCTTTCTGCGGCGGCGGGTTCGAAACCCCAGAAATAACGGGCGAGCGAACCGAATTCATCGCGCAGCGCCATGGCGCGGCGGGCGTTGTTGATGGTCGAGACGATCTTGCCGCGATGGCGGATGATGCCCTTGTCGGCAAGGCAGCGCTCGATATCGGCATCGCCGAACTCCGCCACTTTTTCGAATTCGAAATTGGCGAAGGCGAGACGGAACGCCTCACGCTTGCGCAGAACCGTCAGCCAGGAAAGGCCGGACTGGAAACCTTCCAGACAGATCTTCTCGAAAAGGCGGCGATCATCGGTGACGGGATAACCCCATTCCTCGTCGTGATAACGGCTGTAATCCGCAAGCCCCTGCTGCCAGAAACACCGCACAAGGCCATCCGCGCCCGTTTCAAGTCCCGCTTCATTCATTCCGCAACCACCCTTTTCCGCTCCCGCCCGTGACCGGTTCGGACCGCGCGCTTACCACTCATTCACCACGTTTCAAAACCGGGTGCTAACCTTAAATCCAGCTTTCCCTAATCAAGCGCTTTTTAATGAACAGCCATTTACGATTCGCTGGCGTCGAGGTGCGAACGTGTCCGGCAAAGCGGGCGAACAGTCCCGCAAATCCATAGTTGCGATATCCCGCAGAGAGAGTCCACCCGATGACGATGAAGTCCGTTTTTCTGGCGCTGAGCCTCGTTTCCACCTTTGCCGCCCCGGCCGCGATGGCCAATGAGCGCTATCGCGAGCGCCCGCCCGTCGTCGTCAGCCCGGACCTTTCCGCCCCTTGGGTAACCCAGCTCGGTGGCCGCGGCAATGTTCGGCCCGTGGTCTATCCGCGCGCGCCTGCCGCACGCCAGCCGTTCTTCCAGCAGCGCCAGGCCGCCATGCCGCAGCGCCCCAGCTCCGGCGTCACGTCGCAGCGCCCGGCACGGGTGCAGAATGCCGCCGTCCGCCCGAATGCGCCGGTGCGCACCCAGATAGCGCCGCAATTCCTGCCGCAGATCGTCACCTACCCGACCTATGAAAAACCCGGCACCATCGTCATCGATACGCCGAACCGTTTCCTCTATCTCGTGCTGGCTGACGGCAAGGCCCGGCGTTATGGCGTCGGCGTCGGCAAGCCCGGTTTCGAATGGGCCGGAACCCACAAGGTGACCCGCAAGGCGGAATGGCCGAGCTGGACCCCGCCCAAGGAAATGATCACCCGCGAGGCGGCCAAGGGCCACTACCTGCCGGCCTTCATGGAAGGCGGCCCCGCCAACCCGATGGGCGCGCGCGCCATGTATCTCGGCTCGACGCTTTATCGCATCCACGGCACCAACCAGCCCTGGACGATCGGCAGCAACAATTCCTCCGGCTGCATCCGCATGCGCAACGAGGATGTCACCGATCTTTACGAGCGCGTAAACGTCGGAACCAGGGTCATTGTGATATGACGGCAACGGTTCAGCCTTTCCGGCCGCTTCAGGGCCGGTGTGGCGGCGTATCCGCTTGAATTGCCGCCTTGCGGCGGTACAATCCGGCTCAATTCAGCGGAATGAGACTTGGCGGGGGACGCCAGGCGCCGGACCTCTCTCAGGGGGATGATGGAACGGCCTTAAAACGGGTGGTCAATCGACCGCCCGTTTTTCGTTTCTGTCATTCAAATGTTATCAAAAAACGGTTTGGTGAATTACCGATATCAATCTGGATTCACTTCATGCCGCGCCACGTTTCCTTTGTCTGCGCCCTGCTCTTCAGCGGCGTTTCCTTTTCCGCCGCAATCGCGGGCGAATTTGAAATTTCCGGTTATGGCGGCTGGCAAAGCGCGCCGCACAGCGATGTGACGGTTTCCGATGGGCCGGATTTCCGCGCCGGATGGGAAGGCAAGTCCTTTTCCAACCCGCCCTACTGGGGCGTGCGCGGCACCTACTGGTTCGATGAGGGCCAGCTCAGGAATTTCGGTATCTCGCTCGATTTCACCCATGACAAGGTCTATGCCGACGACCAGACGCTCGCCCGCTCCGGCTGGTCGCATTTCGAATTCACCGACGGCCTGAACCTTTTGACGCTGAACGCGCTCTACCGTTTTCCGCTGGAATCGCTGCCGATCACCCCTTATGTGGGCGCCGGCGTCGGCATCAACGTGCCGCATGTGGAAGTGTACCGTCCCTCGGGCAGAACCTTCGAATACCAGTTCGGCGGCGCGACCCTGCAGGCGCAGGCCGGCATCAGCTACCGCATCACCGACAACTGGTCGACCTTCGTGGAATATAAGGGCACCTATTCCTTTATCGACGTGGATATCGACAATGGCGCCTCGTTGAAGACGGATGTCATCACCAATGCGGTGAATTTTGGCGTGGCGTATAAGTTCTAGTATTGGCGTGGCAAACGGGGCTTTCCGGCAGGCGCTGGGTGTCCCCTCAACCTCATTCCTGTGCTCGTCACAGGAATCCAGCCGACGCGCGTCTGAGCGGCGGAAAGACTCCTCTCAGCCCAAAGACTTGGGCTGGCTGGCTCCCTGTGACAGGCACAGGGATGAGGAGAAGCCCGAGAAAGGCGCACCGGCCCCAACCTTTGCGCCATGACGCCGGATCACTGCCTTGTCGGCGCACCACGTTCCTAAACCGAAAGCCTCGCCGGCTTCGGCCCGCCATAGGCCCAGTCCAGAAGCTCCACCGTATGCAGGATCGGCATATCCGTGCCGGTTCCGATCTGCGTGATGCAGCCGATATTGCCCGTGGCGATAACATCCGCCCGGGTGGCCTCGATATTCTTCACCTTGCGCGCCTTGAGCTTGGCGGAAATCTCCGGCTGCAGGATGTTGTAGGTGCCGGCCGAACCGCAGCAGAGGTGACCTTCGGCCGGATCGCGCACGGTAAAACCCGCCGCCTTCAGCAGCTGTTTTGGCGCAAGCGTGATCTTCTGGCCGTGCTGCATGGAACAGGCCGAGTGATAGGCAACCGTCAGGCCCTGGCTTTGCCGTTGCGGCAGATCGAGCGTGGCGAGATATTCGGTGACGTCCTTTGCAAGCGCCGAGACCCGCGCGGCCTTTTCCGCATAGGCCGGATCGAGCCGCAGCATGTGACCGTAATCCTTGATGGTGGTGCCGCAACCGGACGCGGTGATGATGATGGCGTCGAGACCGCCGCTCTCCATCTCGCGTGTCCAGACATCGACATTACGCCGGGCCGAGGCGAGCGCCTCATCCTCGCGGCCCATATGATGCACCAGAGAACCGCAGCACCCTTCCCCCTTCGGCACGACGACCTCGATGCCGAGCCGTGCAAGGAGCCGCAGCGTCGCCTCGTTGATACCGGGGTCGAGCACCGGCTGTGCGCAACCGGTGAGAATGGCGACACGTCCGCGCTTTTCGCCCTCGGCCGGTCTTTGTCCGGGATGGGTGGAAGCGGAGGCCGAAGGCACGGCCGCGGGGGCGAGAGCGAGCATGGATTGCAGCGGCTTCAGCGCCGGAACCCTGGCAAGCAGACCCGAGAAAGGCCGCGCCAGCCGGGCCAGATGCAGGGCCAGCCGGAAACGGGCGGGATGCGGCAGGACGGCAACCAGAAGATTGCGGATCAGCCGGTCCATAAAGGGGCGTTTATAGGTCTGTTCGATATGGGCGCGGGCATGATCGACCAGATGCATGTAATCCACGCCCGAGGGACAGGTGGTGGTGCAGGCAAGGCAGGAAAGACAGCGGTCGATATGGGTGACGACCTCGCGGTCGGCCGGGCGGCTGTTTTCCAGCATGTCCTTGATGAGGTAGATGCGGCCGCGCGGGCTGTCCAGTTCGTTGCCGAGCGTGACATAGGTGGGACAGGTGGCGGTGCAGAAACCACAATGCACACATTTGCGCAGGATTTTTTCGGATTCCGCCACATGCGGATCGGCCAGCTGTTCGGGCGTGAAGGATGTTTGCATGGTCAGACGGCCCTTTCCATCGTTGCGGCCATCTTGCCGGGATTGAGGATGCCCGCCGGATCGAGCTTTTCCTTGATGCGCGCCGACAGGACAGCCTCCGCCGCCGGGCGGGGTTCGAAGGCCGCCAGCGTCGTACGCATCGCATCGCTCGCCCTTACCAGCGTTGCGTGGCCGCCGCCGAGCGCCCGGATCGCGCCGCGCAGCAAATCCGCCTCGGGATCGGCCTCCATCTGCATCCAGACAAGGCCGCCCTGCCAGTCGTAAAAGGCATCGATGCCCGCTTCCATGCGCAGCGCCGCGACAAGCTGATGCCCCACCGAAGGCGCGACCGAGACTTTCCACAGCGGCTTGGCGTCTTGCCCGGCATAGGGCGCGACATCGCGCACCTGCCGCCATAAAAATCCGCTCTCTCCGCCCTCCAGCAGGGCCCATGGGCCGACCCGATCCATGACCGAGAGAAGTTTCGCCGTGCGGGCTTCCACCGAGGCGGCAAGCCCTTCCAGCCTGAGAATGGTCGCCGGGCCTTCGGGCAATCCGCCATCGATGAAGCGGGACCGCACGCTTTCCGGCAGATGCGCCGCACCGGAAACTTCGACGCTCATGGCCATCGCGGCCGCCATGATGCGCGTCGCCGCCTCGTCATCAAGACCGGATACGATCACGGTTTTTTCCGCTGGCGGGCTCGGCAGCACGCGGAAGGTGACTTCGGTGAGGAAGCCTAGCGTGCCGAAAGACCCGGCCAGGAATTTCGAAAGATCGAGGCCGGTGACATTCTTCATCACCCGGCCACCGGCCCTGATGATCTCTCCGCTGCCATTGACGAAACGGATGCCGAGCAGACTATCGCGCGCCGCACCCGCAACGTAACGGCGCGGGCCGGAAACATTGGCGGCAAAGACGCCGCCGATGGTCGGTTCGCCTTCGGTGCCCATGATCGGACGATGGTCCATCGGCTCGAAGGCCATCATCTGCCGGTTTTGCGCAAGGGCGGCCTGGACGGTGGCAAGTGGCGTGCCGGTCTTTACCGTCATGACCATTTCGGCGGGGTTGTAGGCGACGATGCCAGCCATTGCGCGGGAGGAAAGCGTTTCATCTGCCGCCACCGCATTGCCGAAACCGGAGCGGGTGTTGCCGCCGATGATTTTCAGCGGGGTTTTTCGGGTCGCGTGGTCGCGGATGATGTCGGCGACCTGGGTTTCTGCATAGGGGGTCAGCATGGGGTGGTGGGCTCCGGGCATGGGGTGGCGCGGTTGGCGCAAGAGAGACTGCGCTCAGAGCAAGAGATACCCCCCTCTGCCCTGCCGGGCATCTCCCCCACAGGTGGGGAGATCGACTCGCGGCAAGGTCTCGCCTTTCTTATCGGCCGAGATAGAGCGACGTAGGTGCGTCTTGCCGATCTCCCCACCTGTGGGGGAGATGCCCGGCAGGGCAGAGGGGGGTAAACCGCACCCTCCAAGGCAAATAAGTTAACGTACCTCAATTGCGCCCCTCCAGCGGAAACACCTTCGACGGGTTCATCAGCCAGCCCTCGTCAAAGGCCGCCCGAACCGCCATCTGCTGGGCAAGATCAGCCTCGCCATATTGGTGGCGCATCAAATCCCGTTTCTCGATACCGACACCATGCTCACCGGTGAGACAGCCGCCCGCATCGACGCAGAGCTTCAATATCTCATTGCCCGCCTCTTCGGCGCGGGCCGCATCGTCAGGGTCATTGGCGTTGAACAGGATGAGCGGATGCATGTTGCCATCACCGGCATGGAAGACATTGGCGACGCGCAGGCCGAGCCGGTCGGTAATCTCGCTCGTCTTTTCCAACACGTAGGAAAGCTGGGAGAGCGGCACGGTGCCATCCATGCAGATATAATCGGCGATACGGCCGGTTGCGCCGAAGGCGGATTTGCGGCCTTTCCAGATCGCCGCCGCCTCCATGGCAGACTGGCATTCCTTGACCGTCTTCACGCCATGTTTTCTGGCAATGGTGACGATATCGGCCAGCATGGCGTCCATCTCCGCCTCCGACCCTTCGACCTCGACAATAAGCAGCGCACCGACGTCAAGTGGATAACCCGCCTTGGCGAAGGCCTCGCAGATCTCGATGGCCGGCTTGTCCATGAATTCAA
Source organism: Agrobacterium sp. NPDC090283 (assembly GCF_044769685.1). Classification (NCBI taxonomy): domain Bacteria; kingdom Pseudomonadati; phylum Pseudomonadota; class Alphaproteobacteria; order Hyphomicrobiales; family Rhizobiaceae; genus Agrobacterium; species Agrobacterium sp. NPDC090283. The sequence continues at coordinate 43,392 of NZ_JBIVYG010000024.1, forward strand.
TCGCAACCGGGATAATGCCCGCGCCGATGATATCGGCCACACAGGAACCCGCTTCTTCAGAGGTCTCGAAACCGAACAATACGGGCCGCGCACCCTCCGGCTTGGCGATCAGCCGCACGGTTGCTTCCGTCACGATACCGAGCTGGCCTTCCGAGCCGCAGACGAGAGCGAGAAGATCGTAACCGGCGGCGTCGAGGTGCTTGCCGCCCAATTCCAGCACCGTGCCATCCACCAGCACCATTTTCACGCCGAGCAGATTATTGGTGGTGACGCCGTATTTCAGGCAATGCGCGCCGCCGGAATTCATGCCGATATTGCCGCCGATGGTGCAGGCAAGCTGCGAGCTGGGATCGGGCGCATAAAAGAAACCCTCCGCGCCCGCCGCATCGGAAATGGAAAGGTTGGTGACACCCGCCTGTACCCGCGCCGTGCGATTGTAAAAATCGAGCTCAAGGATCGCGGTCATCTTCGAAAGGCCGATCACCACCGCATCCTCCTGCGGAATGGCCCCGCCGGACAGCGAGGTGCCGGCACCGCGCGGCACGACCGGTATGCCGTAGCGGTGGCAATATTTCATCACCGCGGCCACCTCTTCCGTCGTTTTCGGCAGCGTCACGGCCAGCGGCAGGCGGCGATAGGAGACGAAAGCGTCGGTTTCGAAAGGCACGAGCTCACGCGGCTCGTGCACAAGACAGTCTGCCGGCAGAATATCCTTGAGATCAGCTATGATGCGATCACGATCCGCGACGATCTTCGCGCGCGGCTCCAGAAACTTGATCGGCTGCGTCACCGCCCTTCCCCCATACATATTCCTCCAACTGGTATTCTTTCTTTACCACTTTGAAACGACGCAATCAAATGCTAAGGATTTTTTCCATTCCGGAAACAATCGGGGGCAACTGTGACAAATCTGGGTGATCTGGAAGTCTTCGCGAGCGTTGCGGCTTCCGGCAGCATGTCGCTCGCCGCCAGGGAGCTTGGCTATTCGCCCGCCGTGATTTCCAAGCGCATCAAGCGGCTGGAAGAAAAGCTCGGCGCACGGCTTTTCCAGCGCACGACGCGGCAAATCTCTTTGACCGAAGCGGGTCAGGGATTTTACGAACGGGTGCTGGCCGTACTGGAAGGGCTTGAAGAGGCAGAGGATTTCGTCTCCGGCCGGGCCAATACCGTCAACGGCACGCTGAAGGTTTCCGCACCCACTTCCTTCGGGCGCATGCATATTGCGCCGCATCTCAAGGGGTTCATGGAGCGGCATCCTGATCTCTCGGTCAATCTGGTGCTCAGTGACGAGTTCATCGACATCATCGAGGGCGGTTACGATCTGGCGATCCGCATCGCCGATCTTAATTCCTCCAGCCTCGTGGCCCGCAGGCTCGCGCCTGTGCGCCGCGTGCTCTGCGCTTCGGCTGACTATGTGGCCGCACACGGCATGCCTGCTACAATCGAGGATCTGAAGAAACACCGCTGCCTGCCGGCGCACAATAATGACCTCTGGCGGCTGGAGGGGCCGGGCGGCGCGCTCAGCATCCGGCCGGAAGGCATGCTCATCACCAATTCCAGCGAGGTGATCCGCGAGGCGGTGATATCAGGGCTTGGCATTGCGCTGCGTTCGACATGGGATATCGGCCATGAATTGCGCAGCGGAAAACTGGTGCAGGTGCTGCCCGGTTATGAGGGGTCGCGCAACGTGACGCTGTCGGCGGTTTATCCGAGCCGGCAGTTTTTGCCTGCGAAAGTGCGGTTGTTCATCGATTATCTGGCCGGGCTTTATGGGCCTTCGCCCTATTGGGAGCAGGGCTGAGGCGGTTAAGTCGCGCCATCACCACCAATCGTCCCTCATCCCTGTGCTCGTCAAAGGGATGAGGGAGGTGGGGTGTCGTTCAGTGCCCGCCTTCCGCATGGGAGCGGCGGATGCGGCGCACCACCCACCAGACGCCAAGCACGGCGAAGGGTACGGAAATGCCGGTAACCACAGCGGGATCGGCCGGCAGCACGTCATGGCTGATCGCCTTGGTGAGATAACCGATGAGGCCGACGACATAATAGGAGATGGCGGCGACCGAGAGCCCTTCCACCGTCTGCTGCAGGCGAAGCTGCATGGCCGCGCGCTTGTTCATGGTGTTGAGCAGTACCGTATTTTGTCGCTCCAGCTCCACGTCGATCCAGCTTCGGACGAGCGCGGTGGCGCGATAGAGCTTGCGCGACAGGTTCGCCTGCCGCTCCTCCACCGACTGACAGGTGCGCATGGCCGGCGCCATGCGCCGTTCCAGAAAACTGCCCATGGTCTCATGGCCATGCACCGGGGTTTCCGCGAGCGCTCGAATGCGTTCGCGCACGATGCCGTCATAGGCGCGGCTGGCGCCGAAACGATAAAGGCTGAGCGCGGCATTGGCCTCCAGCTCGGCGGCGAGCCGCGTCATTTCGGCCAGCAGCGCATCGGCCTCGTCGCGCGCCCCGTTTTTCATGCGCTGGGTGATGCCGGTCAGGCCGTCCTCGATGCGGCGAATTTCCGGCGACAGCGTCTGCGCCATCGGCAGGCCGAGCATGGCAAGCGTGCGGTAGGTTTCGATATCCAGCAGGCGCTGCACCAGGGCGCCACGGCTGTAATCGCTCAGGCCCCGGTCGATCACCAATATCTGCGTCAGCCCGTCGCGATCCTGACGGAAATCGGTGAGGATCGCCGCCTGTCCGTCACGCAGGTCGCTGTGACAGAGGCTGGTCGGCTCAAACATCGCTTCCGCCTGGGAGGTGACACCGTTTTCCGGGCGGATTTCCAGACGCACGCCCGAGATCAACGAACCGGGCGGCGAAAAGCCGTCGCCGAAAGGATCGCCGGCAATTTCGCCGCCGAATTTCTCCGGTGCGGGACCATCCCAGAACCAGGTGGAAAATTCCGTGTGCCGCTCCCAGCGCAGCGTCCCCTGCCCCCAGGGCATGGCGTGGTGGCGAGCATTACGCTCCGGCGGCGCGACCCCGCGGCCGCGCGACATTTCCGCAATGACCGAATGGTGCACGGCCGAGCCGCCATCCATCATGAAGGCAAGCTGGACGATGATACGCGACGGGGCAAGCAGCACGGTCGGCCGCGCATGCACCTCGCCCAGAGCCAGCGACCTTTCCGGCGCGCTTGCGAATGCAAATCTACCCTTGGCCATTGCGATACCGTCCCCGCTTTTGTCGCCGGATTTCTAAAACATCGATTGCAATGAAAACACCGCTATCGACGCCGATGTAATTGTTTTGATCCACCTGGCAGAAAAATCCACCATCATCACCCTGTCCGAGTGCTGCTTTAACAAAAGCCAGTTTCAAAAGGCAGATGCCGTGTTGCCGCAGGCATGACGCAGCCAGGCGGAGAACTGGACAGAATATTTGACCAGTGCGACGCTTCACTGGTACTTTGCCTGACATCAAATATGGGGCGGCATTTCGCCGGAGACTTCTGGGATGGACGAAACGCTCTTCGCGCGCATCGAGCATAGCCGCACATCGCAGGAGGTGATCTTACGTTTCGAGGAACTGATCCTCGACGGCATATTGCGGGATGGCGACCGGCTACCCGGCGAGCGCGAACTGGCGCAGCGCCTCGATGTTTCGCGGCCGATCCTTCGGGAAGCGCTGAAAGAACTGGAAAACCGTGGGCTTCTCACCAGCCGGCATGGCGGCGGCACCTATGTCGCCGATATTGTCGGACCGGTGTTTTCCGACCCCTTGAGCGCGCTGATTACCCGCCACAGCCGGGCGACGCGGGATTTTCTCGAATATCGCCGTTATATCGAAGGCATGACCGCCGAACTTGCCGCCGAGCGCGCAACGGAACCGGACAGGCGCAACCTTGCCGCCATCGTCGACAGAATGCGTGAAGCGCATGAGGCCGGCCGCTTCGATGAGGAGCTTGCGGGCGACGTGGAATTCCACAACGCCATTGGCGAGGCGGCGCATAATATCGTGCTGATGCATACGCTGCGATCCTGCTACCGGCTCCTGAGCGACGACATCTTCTATAACCGTCACCTCATCTTCACCATCGCGGGCGCCCATGACGAGGTGTTACGGCAGCACATCGCCATCCATGACGCCATCGCCGCCGGCGACCCGGCAGCGGCAAGGGCGGCGGCGGAAGCCCATATCGACTTCATCGTGGAGACGACATCGAGAGCGCATCAGGCGCGCGAATGGGACCGGATTTCCCGCCTTCGACAGCAACAGCGCGGCAGCTGAAAACGCCATCCGGCGAAATGCGCCATCCATTTTATTGCGGTTTTGATGGAACCTTTTGTGCTCTTTGGTCTTTTTATCGGGTTAATTGGAAAAATTTACCAAGATGGGACCCATGACAACCACGAGCGAAACTGAACGCTATCCGCGGATAGCTCTCATATCGACGCATGGCTATGTCGCCGCGCACCCGCCACTGGGCGCTGCCGATACCGGGGGACAGGTGGTTTATGTGCTTGAGCTTGCACGCAAACTCGGCCAGCTCGGTTATACCGTCGATCTTTATACCCGCCGCTTCGAAGACCAGCCGGAATTCGACGAGGTTGACGAGCGTGTCCGCGTGGTGCGCATTCCCTGCGGCGGGCGCGATTTCATTCCCAAGGAATATCTGCACCGGCACCTGATGGAATGGTGCGAAAACGCGCTGCGTTTCATCAAGAAAAACGACCTGAATTATTCTTTCATCAACAGCCATTACTGGGATGCGGGCGTGGCCGGACAGCGGCTTTCCGAAGCGCTGAAAATCCCGCATCTGCACACGCCGCATTCGCTCGGCATCTGGAAGAAACGCCAGATGGAGACCGACTATCCGGAAAAGGCCGATACGTTCGAGCTGGAATTCAACTTCAGGGAACGCATCCAGCACGAGCTGATCATCTATCGCAGCTGCGACATGGTAATCGCCACAACACCGGTGCAGCTCGACGTGCTGATCGAGGATTACGGACTGAAGCGCAAACATATCCACATGATCCCGCCCGGATATGACGACAATCGCTTCTTCCCCGTTTCGGATGCGACGCGGCAGATGATCCGGCAGCGTTTCGGCTTCGAGGGCAAGACGGTGCTGGCGCTCGGGCGGCTTGCCACCAACAAGGGCTACGATCTGCTGATCGACGGCTTTTCGGTTCTTGCCGAGCGCGAGCCGGAAGCCCGCCTGCATCTGGCCGTTGGCGGCGAGAATATGGACGAGCAGGAGACGACCATTCTCAACCAGCTGAAGGAGCGGGTGAAATCGCTCAGCCTGGAAGACAAGGTGGCTTTCTCCGGTTATGTCGCGGACGAGGACCTGCCGGACATATATCGCGCTGCCGATCTCTTCGTGTTGTCCAGCCGCTACGAGCCCTTCGGCATGACGGCTATTGAAGCCATGGCGAGTGGCACGCCAACCGTCGTCACCATCCATGGCGGGCTGTTCCGCGCCGTCAGCTATGGGCGACATGCGCTATTTGCCGATCCTTTCGACAAGGAAGATCTCGGCATCACCATGATGAAGCCGTTCAAGCATGAGCGGCTTTACGGACGGCTTTCCCGCATGGGAGCCCATAAGGCGCGCAGCCTGTTCACATGGACGGGCATTGCCCAGCAGCTTCTCGCGCTCGTGGAAGGCAGGACGATGATGCCGGTTCTGGAAGAAGCCGACTGGGCCGAACCATGGAACGACGGCGATTGAAACCGCTTCGTCTTCTTTCCACCGATCTCGACGGGACCGTCGTTGGCGATAACGACGCCACGCGGCGGTTCCGCGACTTCTGGCATTCGCTGCCGGAGGATGTTCGCCCGGTTCTGGTCTTCAACAGCGGCCGGTTGATCGACGATCAGCTTGCTCTTCTGGGCGAGGTGCCGCTGCCGCAGCCGGACTACATCATCGGCGGCGTCGGCACCATGCTGCATGCGAAAAAACGCCGCGAGCTGGAAAACGCCTATACACAGTCCCTCGGCACCGGTTTCGACCCGCGGAAGATTGCCGATGTCATGACCGGCATTGCGGGCGTGACGATGCAGGAGGAGCGTTACCAGCACGGCCTGAAATCGAGCTGGTTCCTGCATGACGCCGATGCCGCCGCGCTCGGCGAGATTGAAAGCGCGCTTGTGGCGGCCGATATAGACGCCCGCATCGTTTATTCCAGCGATCGCGACCTCGACATATTGCCCAAGGCCGCCGACAAGGGCGCGGCACTTGCATGGTTATGTGGACAATTGCGCATCGGCCTCGACGAATCAGTGGTGTCAGGCGATACTGGCAATGATCGGGCGATGTTTGAGTTGAAGACTATTCGCGGTGTGATCGTGGGCAATGCCCTGCCTGAGCTTGTCTCGCTGGCACATGAGGACAATCGCTTTTTTCACTCGGCAGCGAAAGAAGCTGACGGTGTGATCGAGGGCCTCCGGCACTGGGGGCTGAACCCCGATTAAAGCAGTACCAGCCATAATTCATAGCGGGTTTGCATTCCGAATGGCTTGAAGGCAGGCAGAGCACGCGTTACCGCATCGACTGTCCGGCCCGGGACCCCCCGGTCGAAACTTTGTCCGCAAATCGACCACATCCCTCTGCCCAAAAGCTTCATCAGCATGAAGACAGTAGTGGGTTATGGATGAAGGGGGATTGGCGGAATTTGCAGTGTCTCTATATTAGCAATTATCACTACCCGACGAAGAGGATTTATTCGGATTGAAGATTTTGAATCGATTGGCGACAGATGTTGGCTTGATGTTGCGCAGACCGCCGCGACAGCAATATGCAGCGCTGTGCTATCGATTGTCCAAGAGCAATCCGGAGCCGGAAGTGCTGCTGCTGACCAGCCGCGACACCGGACGATGGGTCATTCCCAAGGGCTGGCCGATGGCCAACAAGAAAGCCCATGCGGTGGCTGAACAGGAAGCCTATGAAGAAGCCGGGGTCAAAGGCACGGTGGAAAAGGCGCCTTTCGGTTATTACGAATATGATAAGAAGCTGAACAGCGGCATCAACGTGCCCTGCAAGGTTCAGGTGCATCTGCTCGAAGTTTCGGAAATGCGCGACAGCTTTCCGGAAAAGGACTCGCGACGGCTGGAATGGGTCAGCCCCAGGGAAGCCGGAAAACGCGTCAACGAGCCGGAACTGAAGGCTCTTATGCTCGCTTTCGACAAGCGGATGGCGCATTCGCAATAGCGCCATCGCCCGAAGAGTGGCAATGTGGAGTTTGGTCTCCGACATGGCTCTTATCGTCTTTTCTTCTGCGAAGATATACGCGATGTAACAGTCTTTCTGTAAATTGCCTTCAACCTGCGACACTGCCGGACGAAAGGGAATGCTGGCAAACGAGGTGTGAATGGCAACGAAGCCGCCATCGAACATGAAGCCGACGCTCGACAAGGATCTCGACAAGATTACCCGTGTCGAAGAAGCGACGCTGCACGTCACGCAGCAGCTCGCCGGCCTTGGCGCGGGGTTCATGTTCGTTGTGTTCGCGGCCGTCTTCGCCGGCGCTTTCGCCATCGGCACCGCCGGCGCCGTCATCATCATCGCGGCCGTCGCCATCGGCGCCTATATGGCCATCAATATCGGCGCAAACGACGTGACGAACAATGTCGGCCCCGCGGTCGGCGCCAAGGCGATGCCGCTTGCCGTCGCGCTCATCGTCGCCGCTGTCTGCGAGATCGCGGGCGCGCTGATCACCGGCGGCAATGTCGTCGAGACCATTTCGAGCGGCATCATCAACGTTGAGACCATTCCCGACAGGACTGCATTTTCCTGGGCAATGCTCTCGGCGCTTCTTGCCGCCGGCCTTCTCGTCAATATCTCGACCTGGACCAGAGCGCCGATTTCCACCACCCACACGGTGGTTGGCGGGGTTGCCGGCGCGGGAATGGCCGCCTATGGGGCGAAAGCGGTGGAGTGGCTGTCGCTCGGCAGCATCGCATTTGCCTGGGTGCTGGCGCCCTTCATCAGTGCCGCCTTCGCCATCGCCATCCTTGCTTTCATCAAGGAATTCATCATCTATCGCGATGACAAGATCGATGCGGCGCGACGGTGGGTTCCGGTTCTCATCGGCCTGATGGCGGGCGTTTTCATGGCCTATCTTATCTGGGTCGGATTGCGCCAGCTCATGCATGTGTCGCTCGGCCATGCCAGCGTGATCGGGCTGGTGACCGGCCTTGTTGCCTGGCGCCTCTGCGTGCCGATCATCCGCAAACAGTCGGAAGGGTTGGAAAACCGCAACCAGTCGCTTCGGATCCTGTTCCAGTGGCCGCTCGTTCTCGCCGCCGGCCTGATGTCCTTTGCCCATGGGGCGAATGACGTGTCGAACGCCATCGGCCCTGTCGTCGCCATCGTGCGGGCCCTGCACGATGAAGCGGTGCAGACATCCGCGCGTGCGCCACTGTGGGTGATGCTGGTCGGTGCCTTCGGGCTGTCCTGCGGTATTCTTCTCTACGGCCCACGCCTCATCCGCCTTGTGGGTGAACAGATCACCAAGCTCAATCCGATGCGTGCCTTTTGCGTTTCCGTGGCAACGGCGCTGACCGTTCTCGTCGCTTCACGCTTCGGTCTGCCGGTCAGTACCACCCATACGGCGATCGGCGCGGTGTTCGGCGTCGGCTTCTTCCGCGAATGGTACACACAGGCGTCACGACGGCGGCAGGAACTCGTCCAGTCAGGCACGGGCGAATCCCGCCGCACCCCTCGATATCTGGACAATCCTTCCGAGGTGCGCCGCCGTTATCTTGTCCGGCGCTCGCATTTCATGACGATCATCGCCGCCTGGGTGGTCACGGTTCCCGCAAGCGCAACACTTGCGGCGCTGCTCTACTGGCTCCTGTCCTTCCTTTTCCTCTGACGCTGAAACCGAAATCCCATGCGCGCAAATTTCCGGATGCAACGCCTGTTCATCGAAGCCCCCCTCTCCGAGGGCGTGGCGCAGGAGGCGACGGCCGAACAGTTCAACTATCTGGCCAATGTGCTGCGCATGTCCGACGGCGCGGAAATCCTGCTGTTCAACGGCCGCGACGGCGAATGGAAGGCGAAACTCGCCTTCCCGAGCCGCAAGAAGATCGTCCTCGTTCCGCTCGAACAGACGCGGCCACAGCCGGAGGCGGCGAACCTGCATTATCTTTTCGCCCCGCTGAAAATCGGGCGCATGGATTATCTGGTGCAGAAGGCAGTGGAAATGGGTGCCGGCCTGCTGCAACCGGTGATGACGCAGCATGTTCAGGGCAAGATTCACAACACCGAAAAATTGCGCGCCAATGCCATCGAGGCCGCCGAGCAATGCGGCATTCTGTCCCTGCCCGAGGTGGCAGAACCGGTGAAACTAAGAGACATGCTGGAGACCTGGCCGGATGATCGTCGCATCATCTATTGCGACGAGGGCGATGAAGGCCAAAATCCGCTGCCGATCCTGCGCGCCGTCAAGGAACGCAAAATCGCCCTGCTGGTCGGCCCGGAAGGCGGTTTTTCCGAGGAGGAACGGGCGTTGCTGCGCAGCCTTGCCTTCGTCACCCCCATTCCGCTCGGGCCGCGTATATTGCGGGCCGATACAGCCGCCGTCGCCGCGCTCGCCGTCATCCAGGCGGCAATTGGCGACTGGAATTGAGGGGCACCGTTGCGCTTCATGCATCTTTAAAAGAAATTCATTTGCCACCGGATACGATCCGGCCCTATCTGCCAATCATATGCCTCGCCGCAACAGAGACGTCATAACAAGGTAAGCCATGGCACGCGACACGACCGACCAGACACCCCTCTCCTCCGTCACGGAGCTTACAGACTATCTGGCGGGCGGTTGCAAAGCTGAAGCCGATTTCCGCATCGGCACCGAGCACGAGAAATTTGCATTCTTCCGTGAGGACAACAGCCCGGTTCCCTATTTCGGCGAGGCCAGCATTTCCGCCCTTCTGAAGGGCATGCAGGCAAAGCTCGGCTGGGAGCCGATCATGGATGGTGAGAACATCATCGGGCTTGGCGAACAGCACGGCATGGGGGCCATCTCCATCGAACCGGGCGGCCAGTTCGAACTATCGGGCGCGCCGCTCGAAAACCTGCACCAGACCTGCAAGGAATCCAACCAGCATCTGGCGACCCTGAGGGAAGTGGCAGAGCCGATGGGCATCCGTTTCCTCGGCATCGGCGGCAGCCCGCTGTGGAGTTCCGACGAGACGCCGCGCATGCCGAAATCGCGCTACGCGATCATGACGCGCTATATGCCGAAGGTCGGGACCAAGGGTCTCGACATGATGTACCGCACCTGCACCATCCAAGTTAACCTCGACTTCTCCTCCGAAGCGGATATGCGCCAGAAGATGCGCGTTTCCATGAAGCTGCAATCGCTGGCGACGGCGCTCTTCGCCTCTTCGCCCTTTACCGAAGGCAAGCCGAACGGTCTCCTCTCCTGGCGCGGCGATATCTGGCGCGATACCGACAATCGCCGCTCCGGTGTGCTACCCTTCACCTTCAACGACGATTTCGGCTTCAAGGACTATGTCGAATGGGCTCTCGACGTGCCGATGTATTTCATCGTGCGCGACGGCAAATATCACGATTGCACGCATGTCACCTTCCGCCAGTTCATGAACGGCGCGCTGAAGGGCGAAATCGCCGCATGGGAACCGACCATGGGTGACTGGACAAACCATCTCTCCACCCTCTTCCCCGATGTGCGCCTGAAGCGTTTCCTCGAAATGCGCGGCGCCGATGGTGGGCCCTGGAGGCGCATCTGCGCCCTGCCCGCCTTCTGGGTCGGCCTTCTCTATAATCAGGAAGCGCTTGATGCGGCCGACGCGCTGACCGCCGGCTGGAGCTTCGATGAGGTGATCGCGCTTCGCAACGCCGTGCCGGCCAAGGGGCTGGTGGCCGAGATTGCCGGCAAGCCGCTTCTCGGCATCGCCCGCGAGGTCCTCGACATTTCCCGCACCGGCCTGAAAAACCGCAAGCGGCTGAATGGCGAAGGCCAGGACGAGACCGTGTTTCTGTCATCGCTGGACGAGGTTCTGGCCAAGAAGACCACGCTCGCCGAAGACCTGCTCGCGCTTTATAACGGCCGCTGGGGCGGTTCCGTGCTGCCGGTTTTCGAGGAATATCAGTATTGAGGCATTGCCGGTAAACTGCGCCGCTGAGGTAAAGCCGGGCCACAAAAAAGCCCGGCGCGGCCGAGGGGCCTGACACCGGGCAAAGGCAGGGCTATTGGCAAATCACCCTGCGGGGAAAACTTTTCCGTTGGAAAGCAATCCCGGCGGCTGGAGGTCTGCCGGAATTGCCGCAACACTAAAGGGTCTTGAACCGGGTCGCCGAACGCTTGCGCGCGGCCCGGGTCAGATGGGCGGTCGGATCCTCGAGCAGGCCGGTATCGAGTGCATCCCTCACATCCGATCGCACGAGGCCGATATCGGCGAGAAGGCGGTCATCAAGTTCGGTCAGACCATTCGCCACGATACGATTGTAGATGCGCTGCACGAAGGTTTTGACGAGGAATGCGACGCGACGGAACGTATCGTTCGGCCGTGCTGTTGCGAGTTCCAGTTCCATTCTCCGTTCTGCCGTGCGCATGATACTTATCCTTTCGTAACGGCACGATGCGGCACCGCCCCCTGCGCACCACGCGCGAGAAGCTGCCTTGGGTTGGGAGCCTGACATTTCGTCGGCCCGGGGGTTGAGATTGATTTGCTTGAAGTCAAAATGTCGCAAGACTATTGATCAGTCCAACGAATGTTTCTAATGTAAGACATCAATCATTCTGATGGATGACCATCCATGTCCGCACCTCTCGACATAGACCAGCTGCATACCTTCATCGCCATCGTCGATACGGGCAGCTTCACCAAGGCCGCAGACCGCGTTTTCAAGACGCAATCCGCCGTATCCATGCAGATGCGGCGGCTGGAAGAACGCATCGGCAAACAGCTTTTCGCCAAGGACGGGCGCGGCAACCGCCTGACGGCGGAGGGCGAAAAACTGATGAATTACGCCCGGCGCATCATCCGCCTCAATAACGAGGCGATCGCCGCCTTCGACGACAACCGGCTGGAGGGCATGCTGCGCATCGGCACCCCCGACGACTATGCCGACCGCTATATGCCCGAGATTATCGGGCGTTTCGCCAAGACCCATCCGAATGTCGAGCTTTATATCGTCTGCGAACCTTCGGTCAGCCTTGCTGAAAAGATGGCGCGGGGCGAGCTGGATATCGCGCTCGTCACCCATAATCCCCGTGCCCGCTCCTCGGATGTGGTGCGCACCGAACCGCTCTGCTGGGTCGCCTCCGCCAATCATCCGCTGAAGGACGATGCGCCCGTGCCGCTCGCCGTCGGGCGGCGCGATTGCCACTGGCGCCAGCTCGCCTGTTCGGCGCTCGATGCCGATGGGCGGGATTATCAGGTTCTGTTCACCAGCTGGTCTTCCACCGTCGTTGCCGCCGCCGTGCTGGCGGGCATGGCCGTCTCGGTGCTGCCGGAATCGGCGCTGCGCACCGGCATGAAGGTTCTGACCGCCGCGGACGGCTTCCCGCCCCTACCGCCGGTGCAGATCGGGCTGATGAAGCGCCCCGGCCTCTCCCCCTCGCTGGTAAACGCCATCACCGACCACATCACCGCCTGCCTCGACAATATCTCGCCGATGAGCGTTGCCGACGAGATGGACAGCGACGTGAAGACCTACCCCAAGATGCCGCGCCTGCGCGCCGGGCACATGCTGCCGGGGTGGTAGGCGGATAATACAACGTCATCGGACGGATGATGATGAGGCCAAAAAGCCTCTCGTCCGGCATGCCTTTGCCTGTCCCGAGCATCTGCAACGCATCGATTCCAAAATGTGTGATTGGGTCCTCGGGACAGGCCCGAGGATGACGTTGCTTATGTGGGAGGCGTCGCCACAAGCCGGAACCGGGTAAACCCGCTGCTGTCGCCCGTCCGCGAGCCCGCGCCTAGCGCGCCCGCAGCGTAGCAACCGCTAGCAGCGTATCGGCGCTGATGCCCACCGAACCGCTGCCGTTGAAGAGCGTCATGATCGGATCGGTGGTGTTCTGCTGATTGTCGTACATGATGGTGAAACGGGCGACCAGCTTCTTGACTTTTTCCGGGTCCTGAAAATCCTGGATGTCGAAATATTTCTTCATCATCGTCACCTGCGTATCGACCTCGGCATTGGCGAGTTCGTCCGGAATCCCGAAAGTGGTGTTGATGAAGCTCTGGAGCGCAGTGTCGGCGAGGATCGAATAATAGGACGTCGTTCCGGCCGCCATGCGCTGGAAATAAAGCGCCAGACGCACACCGGCATTTTCTTCGCCCGCCTGCGTTTCCAGCGTCTGGGTGAGGTAATTGTCCAACGTCTCGTAAAGGCCGCGCCGCGTCTGGATCAGGCTGCGGTCCTCGTGAAGAATCGTGCCGTCAGTATTGAAATTGAAGGCGGTGACAAGGCGGCGGAAAACCGGGTCCATCTCCTTGTTGACGTAGCTGTCCTTGTCATCGAGCTTCGACGTGAAGACCTTTTCGAGCTGTTCCTTCGTCACGCTTTCGGGGTCGATGCCAAGCGATTCCATCGCGAATTTCGTCAGGCGATCATCGCTCAGGAATTCCTTGAGCGTCTTGATCTTCTGCATCTCGGCCGTGAAATATTCCGATTCCTTTTTGGCCGCATCCTTGTCGCTCTCCGTACCGAAAGCCGATTTCTTCTTGATGTAGTCGGCCGACATGGTCTGCATCTCGATTTCCGACTGCGCCAGAACCGGTGTTCCCACGCTGCCATCGGAGGTGAAGTTGAACAGCTCCGCCAGTTTGACATAACGCTCGTCTTTCAGCGTGTAGACGAAGCTCTTCTTATCCTGCAGATCGCTGGTCAGGACCTTGCGGATATCGGCAGCGTTGACCTTGGTCGGATCGAGGCCTACGGCCTTCAGCGCATAGGTATAGACCGCGCTGCTGTCGATGAAATCCTTGACGGATGTGACACTCGCTATATCGTTCTTGAACAGCTTGAGCGCCTTCTCGTCGGCGGCATCGTCCTTGTCGTTATAATAGGTCATATAACCGCTGGTGGTGGTCGCGGTCTGCGCCGTCGTCTGGGGTGTCGTGCCGTCTGCCAGCGTTCCGTCGGTCTGGAAATTGAAGGCATTTCTCAAGGCGAGATAACGCTTGTCGTTCTTGCCGACGGTCGCGATGTAGTTGCTCGGATCGCTCAGATCGCTGGTCAGGATATTCTGGATCGTTGCCGTGACGACTGTGAGGTCATTCAGGTCGAATGCGGTCCTGATATAATTGAGAAGCCGGGTATCCGAGGTCAGTTCGGTTACGGTCTTGATCGAACCGATCTTCGATTCGAAATAATCCCGGTTCAGCGTGGCGACGGTCGGCGTCACGCGCGGTGCGCTGCCGATATAGGAATCCGTCAAAGCCTTGAGATTATCCGCCGTCTGCGCCTGGCCGGCGGTCACCGTGCCGTCATTCTTGAACTCGAAGGCGGTCGCGAGCTGCGCCATCTTGTTATATTGCGTGACGGTGCTGGTGAGCGTCGTCTGCTCGGCCTTGATGGCGGCGAGCTTCGCTTCCCACTCATCCTGCGGCGGCAAGACGGCCTCGAGCTGGGTCAGCTGGTCCTGGCGTGTAACCTTTTCCGCCTCCAGCGCCGTGCGCTCCTCGTTCGTCAGACCCGTGCCCGCAAGTTCGGTGTCGATTGCCGTAATCCGGGTGGTGACCTGCGCGTGCAGTTCGATATTGCCCTTCATCGTCAGTTTTTCGACCGCCGCACTATAGGCCGAACCGTATTTCTGGTTGATGTAGCTGTCGGGATCGTTGATGTCGCTCGTCATCAATCCCTTGATATGGGCATAGGAATAGGTCTTCTCATCGATGCCGAAGACCTGAAAGATATAGGCGCGGGTGCGGTCGTTGCGCAGCAGCTGGTCGACATTGGTCACCGTGCCGACAATTGCCTTGTAATAACGGGTCTCCTCGGCAAGGCTGTTATCGAGATCGGTTATCGACGTATCGTAAAGCCCGATCATCTTGTCGAGCTGGGCATCCGTCTGGACGGTTTTCGTTGATGAGCTGAAATTGAAGGCGGCGGCGAACTCACGATACCGCTCATCGGTCAGCTTGTTGGCAAAGCTGTTCTCGTCGTTCAGATCGCTGTCGAGCACCTTTTTCATGAAGGCCTTGGCATAGGTCATCTCACCCAGACCGAAGGCATCCATGGCATAGGAATAGAGCTGGTAGTTATCGAGGAACTCATCGACGCTTTTCACATTGCCGATGTTTTCCTTGTAATATGTCGTCTGCCGCTCGATGAGCCCCTGCTGCGACACGCGCGATAGGCTTGCCTTCATGTCGCGGTTGATGAGGTCGTAGCTAAGATAAGTCGATACCATCCGAATGCCCCCTGGAGCGCCGCGATCCCCTTCGGGACACCAAAAGCTCCGGTTTTGAATCCACCCCTCGCACACCCATCCGGGCGCACGGCAAGCCTTGGCATGACTATGCATGACGCGCCTTGCCCGTAGCTTGAAAGAGCACAATTTCGGCCGGGATAAAAACCGCATTGTCCCGATCTCTTTTACCTAAGCGAAACCATGCCACAGTGGGTTTTGCTAACCATTTGGGAATGCAAAGTTTTCTTAACCGCGATTTTTAAGCAGTCTCGAACATGCGGCGGATATTCTCCTGACATCAGAGGACGAAAAGTCCCGATGAGAAGACCGGAAACCGGCTCTCAGGTAAAACAAGGGTAGAATAAACATGACCAAGACCGTTCTGAAGCCCGACTGGGCCGTCGCCACACTCAGGTTAGACCCGGCACGTTTTCCGCAACAGGTCACCTATGGAAAAGGCAATGGCGCGACCGATGTCGCCGTCACTCTCGATGAACGGGGCGCCGTTCTGAGAAAGGTTCTTTCCTCTTCCGGCCTGCCTCTGTCCTTCGCTTTGCCAGCCCGCGCCTTCAAGGGCGTTGCCGCCCGCGCCATCGACCATGGCGACGGACAGGTGACGGTGACGCTGGAGCTGCACCATGACGATCCGGATCTCTGCGTTCCGCTTCTGGTCGCCCACGATCTCTGCGATATCGCCGCCGACTGGCGCAGCTGGTCGGAAGCCTACCGTATTCCCATGCTGATGGTGGAAGCCGATGGCGTCGCCCGTCCGCTGGAAGAACATCTCGGCAAGGTGCGCACCCAGAATACCCGCCCGCGCCGCCGTCATTCCTATTTCGCGGAGCGCCGCCCGCGCTTCCTCGTTCGCCGCTCCACCGGTTCGCTGGGCATGAGCATGAAGATCGAGGGCAAAGAAATCATCGCCCGCAGCTGATAATCTTCAGCCAGACAAATCAAAAAGCCCGGCGCGGATGACGCGGCCGGGCTTTTTCCATTCCCTGTTTTTATGGCTTACGCCAGCAAGAGCGGCAGGATGAGGCCTGCGAAAATCAGCACGCCGACGCGGTTGTTGGATTTGAACAGCACAAGGCACTGATCGACGTCATCGATATCGAGCACCCAGACCTGCCGGAACAGCATAAGGGCCGCAGCGGCAAGGCCGCTATAGGCAATGACGTTAACACCCGCGATCCACATCGACAGGAAAATCATGGCAAGGGCTGTGCCATAAAGGAAAACCAGCCAGCGATGTGTGTTCTCGCCGAACAACAGCGCGGTCGAACCGATGCCCACCGCGGTGTCGTCTTCCTTGTCCTGATGGGCGTAGATTGTATCATAACCGATCGTCCAGGCGATGGAGCCGACATAAAGCAGGACAGCCGGCCAGGCGATCGATCCGAACTGCCCGGCCCAGCCCATCAGCGCACCCCAGGAAAAGGCAAGGCCGAGGAAAAATTGCGGCCAGTTGGTGAAGCGCTTGGCGAAGGGATAGATCGCCACGAAGATCAGCGAGAATATGCCGGTGGCGATTGCGAAACCGTTGAACTGCAGGAGCACGACAAGCCCCGCAAGCGCCTGCAAGACGATGAAGAGCTTGGCCTGCGACCGGCTCACCCGGCCGGAAGGCAGGGGCCGCGAACGGGTGCGCGCCACGGCCATGTCGATCTTGTGGTCGGCCAGATCATTATAGGTGCAGCCCGCGCCGCGCATCGCCACCGATCCGATGAAGAACAGCACCAGATGCCAGATCAGCGTCGCCCAGGAAAAGCCGCCGCTCGCCGCGGCAACATTTGCCGCAAGGGCTGCGGACCAGAAACATGGCCACATCAGCAATTGCCAGCCGATGGGGCGATCCCACCGGGCCAACTGCGCATAGGGCCAGAGGGGCCTCGGCAAAATCCGATAGACCCAGTTATTGGATGGCGCGTCGGAGACGCGATCTGATAAATCGCTGTGGTGAACCATGCGGATGTTCTACAGCATCGGCGGGAAAATCGGAATGGCTTTCAAATTGTGCGGATGCGCGGCATTTGACGATTTGTCCTCGGACGACCGGGAAAGCGCCTTACCTCTCCACTGTCATCCTCGGGCTTGACCCGAGGATCCACAACCCGTTGAAATCAATGGATCCTCGGGTCAAGCCCGAGGATGACACCGAATATTCGGATAGAAAAAACCCGCAGCATTCTGCTGCGGGTTTTCAATCTCCAAACAGCGAGTTCATCTACCTCAGGGCAGCGAGAAATTGAACTTGTAGCTCGCCTGAACGCCGATGATGAACTGGTTCTTCGAGCCGCGCTCGCGCACCAGCGAACTGTCGGCGGCGTCACCGGTCAGGCGGCGATATTCCGCAAACGAGCCGACTTCGGCGTTTTCGGTGACTTTCCAGGTGATGGCGGCGCCGATGCCGGCGGAATGCAGGCCGCCGCCCGGGCTATAGGGCGATGGCGCGCCGGCGGCCGTCTGGGCGGCACTTACACCGTAATAACGCTCATTATATTTGCTGCTCACCCATGTGGCGCGCGGGCCGGCGGAAATCTGGATGCCGGGGGCGATATCGGTGAAGGCATCGACGGCGACATCGCCGACCACGCCGCTATGGCTGCGGATGCCCTGACGGACTTCACCGCGAACGCGCAGCCAGTCGGTCGGATAGGCCTCGGCGAAACCGCCGAGCTCACCGCCGCGCTTGATGCGGGTCATGCCCTTCAGATCGGAAGAGTCGCCCTCGTCGCGCGGGGATACCAGCTTGCCGGCAAGACCCATGCTGATCGGGCCATTATCCAGAAGCGAAATCGAGGCGCTGTCATTGCGCGAGGTGAAACGCGCGCCCTGCCCCTGACGGCCGAGCGAAATTATGGGCGAAAAGCCGAATTCATTCTTGTTGTCGCCCTGATATTTCGGTGCGGTGAAACCCGCTCCGCCGAGCTTCAGATACCAGTCGCCGGAAAACCAGCCTTCCGCATGGGCGTTACCCACGGCAAAAAGCGACAGGACACAGGCGGCGGCTGCCGCTGATGGCTTGAACATGAAAGAACCCCAGAAACGCAATACAGACAGGTGTCCATAGAATTAGAGGGATTGTCTTTCCATTCCATTAACCAGCGCGAGATGAAATTCGCCTCCTGCAGAGGGTGGCGACAAGGCCTCAAAACCTCACCTCCGTCACGCTCGGGCTTGTCCCGAGCATCTGCAACCGAAGGACTTTACGCAACATGGATAGATCCTCGGGACAAGCCCGAGGATGACGCCGAGATTACGGAGACGTTTGTCAACACTCTCCGCAATTCGGTCACCCGTCACCCACGCCGTCGTCAGAACGTCACCTTCTCCAGCGGCGGTCGCGTCTTTTCGAATTCCAGCAGCTTCGCCTCGTTGCGGGCGATGTAATCGCGGTCATGCGGCACGGCATCGCGGTCCTTGGCGAGCTGGATCTGGAAAATATGGAAGTTTTCGTGGGTGAAGGCCATTTCCGACCCCGCCAGATAGAACTCCCACATGCGGAAGAAACGTTCGTCATAGAGTGCGACCGCTTCCGCCTTTCGCGCCACAAAACGTTCCCGCCAGTGCCTGAGTGTATGCGCATAGTGCATGGGCAGGATTTCGATATCTTTTACCAGCAGCCCGGACTTCTGGATCGCCGGCAGCACTTCGGCAAGCGAAGGGATATAGCCGCCGGGGAAAATATATTTTTCGATGAAGGGATTGGTCGCCAGCGCCGGATAGGGCTGGCCGATGGAATGCAGCACCATCACACCCTTGTCGTCCAGCACCTCCGCCACCTTGTCGAAATAATCGCGATAATGCGTCGGCCCGACATGTTCGAACATGCCGACCGAGACGATGCGGTCATATTTCTTCGAGGCCGGCAGGTAACGGTAGTCCTGCAATTCGAAGCGGACATTGCCGGCAATACCACGTTTCGCCGCGCGGTCGCGCGAGACGCGGAGCTGTTCTTCACTGAGCGTGATGCCGGTCACGTCGGCACCGGCGCTTTCGGCAATATACATCGCCATGCCGCCCCAGCCGGAGCCGATTTCCAGCACGCTCTGGCCCGGTTCGGTCATCAGCTTGGCGGCAATGTGCCGTTTTTTCGCAACCTGCGCCTCATAAAGGCTGATACCAGGCGGATTGAAATAGGCGCAGGAATATTGCCAGTCCTCATCGAGGAAGAGATCGAACAGCTTGGCGCTCAGATCGTAATGATGAGCGACGTTACTCTTGTTGTGATTGACCGGCAGATGCATCTTGATGCGGGCGGCAATGATACGCGCCATGCCGCGCCAGATCATGCCGAAGGACAGCGCCTCGCTCAGCGTGTTGCCTTTCACCAGTGCGAGAAAATCGTAGATGTCGCCTTCCGCGACCTTCGCCCGGCCTTCCATATACATTTCAGCCAGCTTCAGCGCCGGGTCGGCGGCGATCTCCTGCATGGCGGCTTCGTCGGTGAAGTCCAGAACCACCTTTTTTCCCGCGCCGTTGCCGAATGTACGGCTGCCGCCCGGGCTGTTGACGGTGAGATCACCGGTCTTGATTATCTTTTCGAGAAGAACATGCAGAGACGACGCCATGGCACCCCCAATTGCTAAGTCTCACTTATCAATTTCGCTGACCGTATTCCTTTCGGCACAAGTTGCAAGATAGTCTTATTTCAAAAAAATTGAACGATTTCATCAAGGAAAAAGCCCCGCCGGGGTGTGCGGCGAGGCTTTTTGGTAAAAAATCATTTCAACCGCAGGTCAGCGTCGCTTCATGGCTTCAGCCAGAGCGGCGGCAAGCGCACCACCGGTTTGCGACCCCTCGTTGCGCTCTTTCGGTTTGGACGTCGCGTGCCGCATGGCGCTGGCATTGCCCTTCTCGCGCATCGGCTGCGGCGCTGCCTCGCCGCCATCCTTACGCATGGTGAGACCGATACGCTTGCGCTTCACATCCACTTCCACGACCCGCACCTTGACGACATCGCCCGCCTTGACGACCTCATGCGGGTCTTTCACGAAACGGTCGGCGAGTTGCGAGACATGCACCAGGCCATCCTGATGCACGCCGATATCCACGAAAGCGCCGAAGGCGGCGACATTGGTGACGGTGCCTTCCAAAAGCATGCCCGGTTTCAGGTCGGTGATCTCGTCCACGCCCTCGGCAAAGGTCGCGGTCTTGAAGCTCGGGCGTGGGTCGCGGCCGGGTTTTTCCAGTTCGGCGATGATGTCCTTCACGGTCGGCAGGCCGAATTGCTCGTCGATGAAGCGCTTGGGATCAAGCGCCTTCAGCGCGGCGCTGTCACCCATCAGCGAACGCAGATCACGGCCGCAGGCGGCGACGATCTTTTTCGCCACGCCATAAGCTTCCGGGTGAACCGAGGAAGCATCCAGCGGCTCCTTGCCGTTCGGGATGCGCAGGAAGCCCGCACATTGTTCGAAGGTGCGCTGGCCAAGGCGCGGCACCTTCAGCAGTTCCTTACGGCTGGCGAAGGGGCCGGTCTGGTCGCGATGAGCGACGATGGCATCGGCAATCGAGCTGCCAAGACCGGAGACCCGCGCCAGAAGCGGTGACGAGGCCGTGTTGAGATCGACGCCGACGGCATTCACCGCATCTTCCACCACGGCATCGAGCGAGCGGCTGAGGCGGCCCTGATCGACATCGTGCTGATATTGCCCGACGCCGATGGATTTCGGCTCGATCTTCACCAGTTCCGCCAGCGGATCCTGAAGTCGCCGGGCGATGGAGACGGCGCCGCGCAGCGAAACATCGAGATTGGGGAACTCGGCGGCCGCCCGTTCTGAGGCGGAATAAACGGATGCGCCCGCCTCCGAGACGATGACCTTGGTGGGTTTTGCGCCGGAAGCCGAAGCCGGCAACTGCGCCAGAAGATCGGCGACCAGCTTTTCCGTCTCGCGGCTGCCCGTGCCGTTGCCGATGGCGATCAGCTCGACATTGTACTTGCGGATAAGCAAAGCAAGTTCCGCCTGCGTGCCGCGCACATCGTTCTTCGGCGGGAAGGGATAGACCGTGCTGGTTTCCAGCAGCTTGCCGGTGCCATCCACGACAGCCACCTTGACGCCGGTGCGGATGCCCGGATCGAGCCCCATGGTGGCGCGGGAGCCGGCGGGGGCGGCCAGCAGCAGATCCTTCAGATTGCGGGCAAAAACATGGATCGCTTCTTCTTCCGCGCGCTCGCGCAATTCGCGCATCAGATCGAGCGAGAGCGACATGGAAAGCTTCACCCGCCAGGTCCAGCCAGCGACCTCCATCAGCCATTGATCGGCGGGACCGGCATTGCGGATATCGAAGGCGGCGGCGATGGTGCGCTGCGCCGGCTTGACCGGTGAGGGATCATCCGCGTCGACGTCGATCGTCAGCGTCAGAATTTCCTCGTTCCAGCCGCGCAGCATGGCGAGTGCCCGGTGGCCGGGCACCGTCGCCCAGCGCTCGAAATGATCGAAATAGTCGGAGAATTTCTCACCCGACGCCTGCTTGCCGTCCACCACCTTGGCGCGGAAGGTGGCGTTCTGGCGCATGTAATCGCGCAGGCGACCGAGCAGATCGGCATTTTCCGTCATGGTTTCCGCCACGATGTCGCGCGCGCCCTCGAGTGCCGCCTTCACATCGGCCACCTCGCCCTGGACATAGGCCTCCGCAAGCTTCGCCGGATCGGCGGCGCGGTTTTCCCAGATGGCTTCTGCCAGCGGACCGAGACCGCGTTCGCGGGCGATTTCGGCACGGGTGCGGCGTTTCGGCTTGTAAGGCAGATAGAGGTCTTCCAGTTCCGCCTTGGTGCCGGCCTGCATGATCTTGACCATCAGCTCATCGCTCATCTTGCCCTGACCGGTGATGGTCTCGACGATGGAGGCGCGGCGCGCATTGAGTTCGCGCAGATAGACAAGGCGTTCCGAAAGCGTGCGCAGCTGGGTATCGTCAAGCCCTCCGGTCACTTCCTTGCGGTAACGGGCGATGAAGGGCACGGTCGCGCCCTCGTCCAGCAAGGCCACCGCCGCCTTCACCTGATCGGCGCGGGCATTGATTTCGGAGGCGATGAGCGAGGCGAGGCGGGCATTGTCTGCGGTCATAGGGGACTCTTGGGGGTTCTCTGCTGTCACGTCTGGAGCCGCGAACATAATGTCTGATTATGGCGTGACAACAAGAGGCGTCAACGATTCCACAGGAAAGGCTGACTTCAAGGGAAAGACGGACATTGGCGGCGCTTTCTCCTTGACCTTTCGGCCCCCTGCCCTTAACGCCCCTGACACAAGGTTACTGGCGAATTTGCAGGGGTATTGACCATGAAAGTTCTGTTGATCGGTTCCGGCGGACGCGAACATGCGCTGGCGTGGAAAATCGCCCAGTCTCCCCTGCTCGATGAGCTTTATGCCGCCCCCGGCAATCCCGGCATCGCCGACCATGCGACACTGGTGGCGCTTGATGTGGAAGACCACGCGGCCGTCATCGCCTTTGCGAAGGAAAAGGCAATCGACTTCGTCGTCGTCGGCCCGGAAGCGCCGCTGGTTGCAGGCCTTGCAGACGATCTGCGCGCCGCCGGCATCGCCACTTTCGGACCCTCGAAAGCCGCCGCCCAGCTTGAGGGCTCCAAGGGTTTCACCAAAGATCTCTGCGCCCGTCACAACATTCCGACCGGAGCTTACCAGCGCTTCAAGACTGCCGAACCCGCCAAGGACTATGTTCGTGCGCAGGGCGCGCCGATCGTCATCAAGGCGGACGGTCTTGCCGCCGGCAAGGGCGTGACCGTGGCAATGACGGAAGCGGAAGCGTTTGCCGCGATTGACGACTGTTTCGACGGCGCTTTTGGCGCGGCCGGCGCTGAAGTGGTGGTGGAGGCCTTCCTCGACGGTGAGGAGGCGAGCTTCTTCTGCCTTTCGGACGGCAAGACCGCGCTGGCGCTCGCCACCGCGCAGGATCACAAGCGTGTGGGCGATGGCGATACCGGCCCGAATACCGGCGGCATGGGTGCCTATTCACCCGCTCCTGTGATGACTTCGGCCATGGTGGAACGCACCATGAAGGAGATCATCGAGCCGACGATCTCAGGCATGGCCAAGGATGGCAACCCCTTCTCCGGCGTGTTCTTCGCCGGCCTGATGATCACTGCCAAGGGTCCGGAACTGATCGAATATAACGTCCGCTTCGGCGATCCCGAATGTCAGGTGCTGATGATGCGCCTGAAGAGCGATCTGCTACCGATCCTCTACGCCACCGCCACCGGCACGCTGGACAAGGTTGAGGCGGAATGGCGCGACGATGCGGCGCTGACGGTCGTTCTCGCTTCCAAAGGTTATCCCGGCGCTTACGACAAGAACACGCCGATCGCCCATATTCCCGAGGCGAGCGAAGAGGCGAAGGTGTTCCATGCCGGCACCGCGATGAAGGACGGCAGGCTGGTGGCGACGGGCGGACGTGTTCTGAACGTCACCGCCCTTGGAAAGACCGTGACGGAAGCGCAGGCCAGCGCCTATGCGCTGGTGGACAAGGTGGAATGGGAAAACGGCTTCTGCCGCCGCGATATTGGCTGGCAGGCCGTCGCGCGCGAAAAGGCCTGATCCTTGAGGCAAACGGGGTCGGATGCGAATATTTCGTTTAATTTTTACCAAGTTTGCTGACCTGATGGAAACGAAACATCGGTAATACTTGCCCGAACATTGAATGGCGCAACGTGTCTGGAACATGAGACCGCGCCGTCACTTCGGGGGTTTTTCGATGCGTCGTCTTTTTCTGACAGCCGTTATCGCGCTGACCGGCGGGTCGGCGATGGCATCTTCCATCGAATATATAAACGGCGTGCATGTGACCAATGGCAGCTTCGTTCGCCTCGATTGCGCGGGCTGCCAGCCCGTGAAGGGCAAAACCGTGGCGCAGGATTATGCCGTTCCCTCCATTGAGCCGGGCACGCAGCACACGGAAATGCGCGAAGTCGACGGCAAACGCACCCTGGTGCGCACCGAAGCCTGGCTCGGTGGGGCGCCCGTCACCTTCGTCAGCACCAATCCCGCCTGGATGGCGCAACCATCCAGTACAGCCATCGCTACCTATGATGAGGCAGCACCCGAGGCACATCCCGCTGAAACGGCTTCAACACCTGCCGGCATCGACGTGACGACGACCACGGCGGCCGTCAAGGAAATTTCGACTGAAACCACGGCCGCGCCGGCGAGCGCCTCGGTCATCGGCACGCCCCAGTTCCCGGATTTCCAGCTGCGCGGCAATTGACCGCCAATAGCGCTTTGATGACAAACGTCAAATAATCGCGCCTTCGCTGCATTTACGAGCAACACCGCAACCATGCGGGGAATGCCGCTTTATCCGCTGCCCATTCTGCCCATACATCCTGATAAAGCTTTCGCTAATTAAATATTTATTCAAATTTTTAGCCGCTAAGTGGGTTTATAGTGCGATGCAGCACAGATGAGGCCACGGAGCGGATCTGCGCTTTCGGCCCTTTTACCGCGCATCATGCGCCTCTCCCCTCTCCGAAACATCGGTACCGCGCGGCTTTTTCTGGCGCGCGATCCCAAACGCTTGTGAGCGCCCATGAAGAACCTTTCCATTTCCCGTCAACTGATCGTTCTCGTGGTGGCCCTGATGGCCGCCTTCGCCGTGGCGACCTTCTACCAGCTGAAATCCGCCACCGATGCAATCTATGAGGAACGCTACGGCATGCTGCGGACGCAGGTGCAATCGGCGATCTCCATCCTGCAATCCTTCCATGACAAGGAAAAGGCCGGGACGCTTTCGCGCGACGAAGCCATGAAACAGGCTTACGCCACCGTCAGCGCCATGCGCTTTACGCCCGACGGCTATCTCTTCGGTTACGACTACGACGTGACGATGAAGTTTCATCCCGATCCGAAGCGGGTCGGCGAAAGCTTCAAGGGCAAGCCCGACAGCAAGGGTTTTGCCTATCGTGACGAGCTGGTACGGCTTGGCCGCAACGGCGGCGGCCAGACCGATTTCTACGGCCCGAAACCCGGCATGGAAGGCAATGATTACGCCAAGAGTTCTTACGCCCTTGCCTTCGAGCCCTGGCAGGTGGTGGTCGTGACCGGCGTTTATATCGATGATCTCAACGCGCAGGTTCGCGGCGAGGTGATGAAGGCGCTGTCGATCGGCGCGATCATCTTCGTGCTGGCGCTTGCCGCCGCTTTCTACGTCATCCGTGGCATTTCCAAACCGCTCGGCGATATTCACCGGGCACTTGGCGAAGTGGCCAATGAGAACGTCTCGCTCGCTATTCCCCATACCGGCCTCACCAATGAAGTGGGCATGATGGCCAAGGCCACCGCCTCGCTGCAGGACAAGGTGCGCGAGCGCCACGCCATGCAGCGCCGTGAGGAAGAACAGCAGCGGCAGCTTAATGCCGAGCGCCAGAACAATCTCGACATGCAGCGCGACGAGGCGGAATTGCAGGCCCGGGTTGTCACCACCATCGGCGAGGCACTGGAAAAGCTGGCGGGTGGCGATCTGACCGTGCGCTGCGGCGATCTCGGCAACCGTTATGCGGCGCTGCGCGACAATTTCAACGAGGCGCTGACCCATCTCGACGCCGCCATGGCCAAGGTGAATTCCAAGAGCATCGACATTGGCGGCTCGAAAGAGGAAATCCGCAAGGCTTCCAACGAGCTGTCGCAACGGACAGAACGGCAGGCCGCAAACCTTGAGGAAACCTCGGCTGCGCTGGATGAACTGACCGTTGCCGTGCGCCAGACGGCGGAAGGTGCAGCTGACGCCGCCAAGCGCGTCACCACCGTCAGCTCGGAAGCCATGCGCAGCGACCGGGTGGTGGAAGAAGCCATCACGGCGATGAGCGGTATCGAACAGTCTTCCGATCAGATTTCCAACATCATCGGCGTGATCGACGACATCGCCTTCCAGACCAACCTTCTGGCGTTGAATGCCGGCGTGGAAGCGGCGCGTGCCGGTGAAGCCGGCAAGGGTTTTGCCGTGGTGGCGCAGGAAGTGCGCGAACTGGCGCAGAAATCCGCCGCCGCCGCCAAGGAGATCAAGGACCAGATCGCCCGCTCCTCCGCCCAGGTGGAAAACGGCGTGCGCCTTGTCGGCGAGGCCGGCGATGCGCTGAAGCGCATCTCCGATCAGATCAAATCGGCCAACGAGATCGTCAGCAAGATCGCCCATTCGGCCGCCGAGCAGGATACCACGCTGCGCTCGATCTCCTCGTCGCTCAACCAACTCGACGTCGCAACCCAGCACAATGCGGCGATGGCGGAAGAAACCACGGCTTCGGCGGAAGCGCTGGCCGTGGACACCGAAGAGCTGCTGAACCTCATCCGCGGCTTCCGCGTCTCCTCCGGCCACCAGCTTCACGGCATGGCGCGCGAGATGCGCATGGCGGGGTGACCACGAACGGTCTCATGCACTCAAGACAAGAATGCCGGGCACAGACCCGGCATTCTTACATGCTTTCCAGTGCTCTCCAACGTTCTCAACCCGTTCGGCGTCATCCTCGGGCTCGATGTAAAGACCGGAGACATCCCTGACAGATGTTCGGAGACATCCCTGACAGTTTCATGGGTTTTCGAGGTTTATTTCTG
>NZ_JBIVYG010000025.1:0-69729 GCF_044769685.1 Agrobacterium sp. NPDC090283
CACTCTAAGCAGTCAAATAATCATCCGCCTCAAAGCCATAAGCCCCGAAACCAACAAGCAAGCAGCTCATCTTCCTGATTTATTTAGAACGAAAGTCTTCGTCGCCAGCAGCGCCGCCGCCCTCGTTCAGTGAGCGGACTTATAAGAGAACCACCCCGAACAAGTCAACAGCCCAAATTCGAAAAATATACGAAATTCGACAAGTGGCTGAAATTTATGGTCTATTTCATTTTTTAGCGATTGCTGCCCCTATGCGTCCCGATAACCGCGGCGGTTTTACACAGGAGAAGGGCGGGCGGACCCGCAGGACGCGGATCGCGCCTTCTTTTAGCCCGGTTCCTCACTAATTGCTTTGTCAACGAAGCGTTAACACGGGGCCTGTCTGCGGACGGCCTTATATAGCGCGCTGCAATGTATCTGCCCGGTGCGTCGATGATTTGACTCCCGGCTTTGAAAGTTGCACACCTTCGCCTGAAGTTTCTGGAGAGCGCATGACCGACGGGGCACAGCCAGTATGACTGCGGATCGCAACGTGATCCGGTCGCTAGGCACGGAACCGCCAATTCTGGCGGAAGGGCGCCGTGCACCCGATCGTCGCGAAATTTCGCTCCGATGGCTGTCCGGCACGTTCCTGACCGGCATTACCTCTTCCATATTGATGGGGGTTGCGCTGTTTGCCGCTCTCGACGGCCGCCAGCAGCTTGCCATTCCCGCCGAAGCCTTCGCCAAGGCGGATATGGGCAACAATGCCACGGAAGCCGCCCGCCGCGGCAAGCGCCTCGTCGCACCCAATATCGCGGCCCGGCCATCCGACCGGTCGATCATGGAAGTTTCCACCGTCATCAATGAAGGTGACAAGGAAGTCGTTCGCAAGGTCCCCTTCTCGCATGTCAAGATTCCGCTGGCGTCGAATTATGCCAAGCAGGACGACTATCCCGCCTTCGACCCCCTGAATATCTTTGCGAGCAATGACGACAAGGACGCTCCCGCTCCGGCGGCGAGCCGCACCGGAACGATCTATGGCTCCGAAGTGGAATCCGAAGTCAGCCTGAAAACCGTGGCTTTCCCCGTCCAGCATTCCAAATATGCCTTTGCCGGCTCCCTGAGCTTCGATGAGGTCGAGGAAGCCGTCCGTTCCAACGGCTCGATCCTGACTGACGGTAACGAGCAGGTTGCGGCGCTTTATTACATCGACCCGCGCCGTTTCGATAATGATGACGGCGATGTCGACATTACCGCCGGCCTTGCCGCCCGCGTTGTCGAACAGAACATGTCGGTTTCGACCCCGCAGTCAGCCTCGGTGCCCGTCAAGGAATATGCCGACGACGTGATCCCGGCCCGCCAGACCGAGACCATCGAAGCCGCCCTCTTCGGCGCGGGCTATTCGAAGGCACAATCGTCGGAGATCGCCGGGCTGCTTTCACCGCAAATCCAGTCGAACGATGTCGAGAGCGGCGACGTGCTGCGCGTCGGCATTATTCAGGAAGACGAGAAAAGCGACATTGTCCGCGTGAGCCTTTATCGCAAGGGCCGCCACATGGTCACCATGGCCATTGATGACAGCAAACGTTTCATCAAGGCCAGCGAACCGCCGAAGCTCGATGCCGTGGCGACCGCCTTCGACAGCACCCCGGCCCCTGCCGCCGGTCGCGATCTGCCGAGCGTTTATGACGGGGTCTACCGTGCGGCTTTGGCCTATGGCATGAACCAGAGCATGGTTTCCCAGCTCATCAAGCTTCTGGCCAGCAGCGTCGATTTTCAGGCGCAGCTCAAGCCGGCGGATACGCTGGAAGCCTTTTTCTCCGTGGAAGACGCGGATGGCAAGGCGACGGACAAGTCGGAACTGCTCTACGTCAATGCCAAATTCGGCGACAACGAGACGCGTTTTTACCGCTTCCAGAACCCGGACGACAACAGCATCGATTATTTCGACGAGAATGGCAAAAGTATCCGGCAGTTCCTCTTGCGCAACCCCGTTCCGAACGGTCGCATGACCTCAGGTTTCGGCATGCGCCGCCATCCGGTTTTGAAGTTCAGCCGCATGCATACCGGCACCGACTGGGCCGCCGCCCGCGGCACGCCGATCATCGCGACGGGCAACGGCACTGTCGAAAAGGCCGGATGGGCCTCCGGTTACGGCAACCAGACGCTGATCCGCCATGCCAACGGCTATGTCTCCTCCTATAACCACCAGAGCGCCATCGCCAAGGGCGTCACCGAAGGTTCCAAGGTCCGGCAGGGTCAGGTCATCGGTTATGTGGGATCGACAGGTCTTTCAACCGGCGCGCATCTGCATTACGAGCTGATCGTCAACGGCACCAAGGTGGATGCGATGAAGGTACGCCTGCCGGGCGGCAAGTCGCTTTCCGGCGAGGCGCTGGCGCGTTTCTCCGATGAGAGAAAACGCATCGACAATCTGCTGAATATCGACGAAAAGCCCAATCAGGTGGCGAGCCGCTGATCTACGGGAAGACCCGAACGACAATCCCCGCCATGTGAAAAGGGCTCCGTTTCCGGAGCCCTTTCATTTTAGGCCGCATCGGCCGTTTCAGCTTCGGCCTCACCCTTGGCGGGCTTGACCTTGAACAGCAGCCGGTCGGTGCCCGAGGTCACCTTGACCCGCGATCCATCGGGGATTTCACCGCCGAGGATCATTTCGGCGAGCCGGTCCTGAACCGATTTCTGGATCACCCGCTTCAGCGGACGCGCGCCGTAAGCCGGATCGTAACCCTTGTTGGCGAGCCAGTTGCGGGCATCCTCATCCAGCTCCAGCGTGATCTTGCGATCGGCCAGAAGCGAGACGAGGCGCTTCAGCTGGATCTCGACGATGGCCCCCATTTCGTCGCGCCGCAGGCGGTGGAACAGGATGATATCGTCGATACGGTTGAGGAATTCCGGACGGAAATGCGACCGGACCCGCTCCATTACCAGATCACGAACCGAATCCACGTCATCATTGTCGCCCATCTGCGTCATGAATTCCGAACCGAGGTTCGAGGTCATGATGATGATGGTGTTCTTGAAATCGACGGTGCGGCCCTGGCCATCCGTGAGGCGGCCATCATCCAGCACCTGCAGCAGGACGTTGAACACATCCGGATGCGCCTTTTCGATCTCGTCAAACAATACGACCTGATAGGGCCGGCGGCGAACCGCTTCCGTAAGCGCACCGCCCTCCTCGTAGCCGACGTAGCCGGGAGGCGCGCCGATCAGCCGGGCAACGGAGTGTTTCTCCATATATTCCGACATGTCGAGCCGAACCATCGCGGTTTCGTCGTCGAACAGGAACCGGGCGAGCGACTTGGTCAGCTCGGTCTTGCCCACGCCCGTCGGGCCAAGGAAGATGAACGAACCGATCGGCCGGTTGGGATCCTGCAGGCCGGCGCGCGAGCGGCGAACCGCCTTGGACACGGCCTGAACGGCCTCACCCTGCCCGACAACGGACTTGGCAAGCTCGTCTTCCATGCGCAGCAGCTTTTCGCGCTGGCCTTCCAGCATCTTGTCGACCGGAATGCCCGTCCAGCGCGATACGACATGGGCGATATTATCCGCCGTCACCACTTCCTGCACCATCGAGCCGGCACCGCTGCTATCACGGGCTTCCGCCGCAGCCAGTTCCTTTTCGAGGCCGGGAATGATGCCATAGGTCAGCTCGCCGGCGCGCTGGAATTGACCATTGCGCTGGGCAATCGCCAGTTCGTTACGGGCTTCGTCCAGCCGCTTCTTGAGGTCGGCGGCATGGCCGAGCTTCTGCTTTTCCGCCTGCCAGCGGGCCGTCAGCGCATCTGCCTTTTCTTCGGTGTCAGCCAGCTCGTCCTCGAGCTTCTTGAGGCGGTCGACGGAAGACTGGTCCGTTTCCTGCTTCAGGGCTTCGCGCTCGATCTTCAACTGAATGATGCGGCGATCCAGTTCGTCCAGTTCTTCCGGCTTGGAATCCACCTGCATGCGAAGACGCGAAGCGGCCTCGTCCATCAGGTCGATTGCCTTGTCCGGCAGAAACCGGTCGGTGATGTAGCGGTTGGAAAGCGTCGCAGCCGCAACCAGGGCCGAATCCGAGATGCGGACCTTGTGGTGCTGTTCGTATTTTTCCTTCAGGCCGCGCAGGATCGAGATGGTGTCTTCGACGGTCGGTTCATCCACCAGTACGGGCTGGAAACGGCGGGCAAGGGCCGGATCCTTCTCCACATGCTTGCGATATTCATCGAGCGTGGTGGCGCCAACGCAGTGCAGCTCACCGCGGGCAAGCGCAGGTTTGAGCAGATTGGACGCATCCATTGCGCCATCGGCCTTGCCGGCGCCGACCAGCGTGTGCATTTCGTCAATGAACAGGATGATGCCGCCATTTTCGGCCTGCACTTCATTAAGCACGGCCTTCAGGCGCTCTTCGAACTCACCGCGATATTTCGCGCCGGCGATCAGCGCGCCCATGTCGAGCGCCATCAGCTTCTTGTCCTTCAGGCTCTCAGGCACATCGCCATTGACGATGCGCAGCGCAAGCCCTTCGGCAATCGCCGTTTTACCGACGCCGGGTTCACCGATCAGCACGGGATTGTTCTTGGTGCGGCGCGACAGAACCTGAATGGTGCGACGGATTTCGTCGTCACGGCCGATGACAGGGTCAAGCTTGCCTTCACGGGCCTCTTCCGTCAGGTCACGCGCAAACTTCTTCAGCGCGTCAAAACCCTGTTCGGCATTGGCACTGTCAGCCGTGCGGCCCTTGCGGATATCGTTGATGACCTGGTTGAGCGCCTGCGCCGTTGCACCCGCCTTTTTCAGGGAAGCCGAGGTGGTGGCGGAACTTTCAATCGCAAGCGCCTGCAAAAGGCGCTCGACAGTGACGAAACTGTCGCCAGCCTTCTTGGCAAGATCTTCAGCAGTGGAGAAAACCTTGGCGAGCGGCGCCGTCAGCGAAAGGCCGCCATTGCCGCCGGAAACCTTGGGCAATTTTGCAAGGGCTGCGTCATTGGCGAGACGCGCTTCCTTGGCGTCGCCGCCCGCACGCTCGATCAGCGACGCGGCCATTCCCTGCTCGTCGTCAAGCAGAACTTTCAGAACATGTTCGGGCGAAAACTGCTGATGGTTTTCGGCAAGCGCAAAGGTTTGCGCCGATTGCAGGAAACCGCGAACGCGTTCGGAGTATTTTTCAATATTCATAGTCGAACCTCCATAGACCGGCCCGCCCGCTTTCGGCACGGATCCGGGTGTTAGGGTTGAGGCTCCCTCAAAGGCAAGCCCCGCTACGACAGCCGTGTTTTAAGGATTTCACGATTGCCGCCTCTTGATGGCCGGTTGCCGGCGAATGCGGCTTCCGTCCTTCCTGCACGAATATGGGAGGCATTTTCATGGGTTTAAAGGGGCGGAATTCCGCTGTTCGGGAAATTTTCGCCTGACATGACAGGCATCAATTCCGCCCTTCGATCACGCCCGGGACGCCCGGTCTGTTTCACACCCATCGCCGAAAAACAAAAAACTCCGGCGAACCGGAGTTTTTCAATAGCGGGGCTGATTTGCAGACGCTGCTTATTCAGCGGCATTCTCAAGCGTGGCAGCTGGGGCCTCTTCACCGGCCGGCGCATCTTCGCCTTCGGCACCTTCCGCAGCGGCGGTGCGGCGCGGACGGCGCTGGCGCGGACCGGTTGCCCGGCGCGCCTTGGGTGCGCGTTCGGCAGGAGCTTCCGCCTGTTGCTGCTCTTCCTCGACGGCCACTTCCATGGGCGTGCCTTCGATGACGGGCTGCGGCGCCTGGCTGGCGTCATAGACCGGCGGCTGCTGTTCGGCGGCCACCTGCGGCTGGCGCGGCTGGCGCTCCTGCCGCTCGCGGCGGTCGGGACGCTCACGGCGTTCCTGGCGCTGCTCGTTCCGCTCAGTGCGTTCCTGGCGTTCCGGCTGCTGCGCGCGCTCGACCTGTTCGGCCTGCTGCTGCGGTGCAACGACGTTGTCGTCGCCGTCATTCATATCCATTTCGTCGCCATCGGCGGCATTGTACTCGCCACGGTCGTCGCGCTGGAAACGTTCCTGCATCTGGGCCTGGGCCGAAGCGATGATACGGTTATAATGTTCAGCGTGCTGCAGGTAGTTCTCAGCGATCACGCGGTCGCCGGAACTCTGCGCGTCGCGCGCCAGAGCCGCGTATTTTTCCGCTATATGCTGGGCTGTGCCACGGATTTTAACATCGGGGCCGGAACTGTCATAAGTCCTGGTGAGCGGATTGCCGCCCTTGCGGTTGAAGTTGTTATTGTTACCGCCACCATTGTTATTGTTGTTGTTTCCACGCCCCCGGCCGCGCTTGTTTTGCTGTCCTGGCCTCATCAATTGCTCACCTGAATTCTGTTTTGCTGACAATCTGGTTGTTTTCATGCAATTCCGGGCGGAAAACCGCTGGAAATTTTTCCTGAAATTGCTCCATCACGCGTCTTGCCGAAGATAACCCCAGGGCAAGACCTCGCGTATGACGACCGGCTGCGCAAATGCTGCACCGAGCCGCCTGCGAACAAAGTTTACTGATTCACATGCCGGAAACGCCCAGCCTTTCAGGGCTCTCAAAAGAACCCGCTTCGGGACTGACCCATACCCTGACGAATCTCAGTTCGTCCTCAGCCACCCGGCATGTGGCCGCAAACTATCCCGCTTCCTGCGGAAATCCAAGCCTTTTCTTTTGCTGTGCAAAATATCCTTGCAAAAAATCCGCAGACATATCGCGAACAACTATCTCCGGAAGGTCAAAACTCTGTCGTTACCGCCATAATCCTTCACGGCATCCAGAAGAGAGAAACCGTGGGCAGCAAATATAGCGGAAACATCAAGCCTTTGATCGAAACCGATCTCCACACCGACAATCCCGTTTTCCACAAGAAAGCGGCCCGCGTCGGCAGCGATGAGGCGGTACGGTGCAAGGCCGTCCTGACCTCCGTCCAGCGCAGCCATCGGATCGTGATTACGAACCTCTTGGTCGAGCGTTGCGACGATATCAGTCTTTATATAGGGCGGATTCGACACAATTATGTCAAAGCGGCCAGAGATTTTTTCAAACCAGTTACTGCGAATGGTTTCGAAGCGTGAAGCAAGACCATTTCGGGCGGCATTTCTGGCCGCCGTTTCCAGTGCGTCCGCGGAAATATCACTGCCGATGCCGGATGCCTGCGCACATTCCTTTAAAAGCGCCAGACAGATCGCACCCGTTCCCGTGCCCAAATCCAGAATGCGGGCGCTACCCTTTCGGGAAACCGTCTCTTTTAACGCCGGCAACAGCGTATCGACGAGAACTTCCGTGTCCGGCCGGGGTTCGAGCGTCTCCTTCGACAAAAGAAGATCGAGACCATGAAACTCCCGGTGACCGAGAATGCGATGAACGGGTTCACCGCTGGCCCGACGTTCGATCATGGCGACAATACGGGCGTTTTCTTCCGAGGTGACCGGCCGCTCAGACTTCATCACGAAATCGGTCAATGAAAAATCGACGACTTCCGCAATCAGCAGCCGTGCATCGAGAAGCGGATCATCGATCCCGGCTGCCTGCAGCCTTTTGCGAGCGGCGGCAAGCGCACTCGCGACACTTGCTTCAGCCCCCGCGCTCAAAGCTGCTCGCCAAGCTGTGCCAGCTGGCCGGCCTGATAATCGGCGATCAGCGCATCCACAAGCTCGTCGATCTCGCCTTCGATCATGCGATCCAGCTTGTAAAGCGTGAGATTGATACGGTGATCGGTGACACGGCCCTGCGGAAAATTATAGGTGCGGATACGCTCGGAACGATCGCCGGAACCGACCTGGCTCTTGCGGTCGGCCGAACGTTCGCTCTCCACCTTCTGCCGCTCGATGTCATAAAGACGCGAACGCAGGACCTGCATGGCCTTGGCGCGGTTCTGGTGCTGCGATTTTTCCGAGCTCGTGACGATAAGGCCCGTTGGAAGATGGGTGATGCGAACGGCAGAGTCGGTGGTGTTGACGTGCTGGCCGCCGGCACCCGAAGCGCGCATCGTATCGATGCGGATGTCTTCCGGGCGGATTTCGACATCGATATCTTCCGCTTCCGGAAGCACTGCGACGGTTGCGGCAGAGGTGTGGATGCGACCGCTCGCTTCCGTCTCCGGCACACGCTGCACCCGGTGAACGCCGGATTCGAATTTCAGCTTGGAGAACACCCCTCGCCCGCTGATTGTGGCGATGATTTCCTTGTAGCCACCCGCTTCACCTTCGCTGGCAGAGAGCACTTCCACCTTCCAGCCCTTGGTCGAAGCGAAACGCTCATACATGCGGAACAGATCGCCGGCGAACAATGCCGCCTCGGAACCGCCGGTGCCGGCGCGGATTTCAAGGATCGCGCTTTTTTCGTCCGCCGCATCCTTGGGAAGCAAGAGGACCTGCATGTCCTTCTCAAGCTCTTCGATACGGCTCTCGATGTCCGGCAGCTCCATTTCCGCCAGATCGCGCATGTCCTTGTCGGTGGTTTTATCGGCAAGCAGCGCTTCCAGATCGGCGGCCTCGGAAACCGCCTTTTCGTAGTCGCGAATTTTCTTCACCACGGGCTCGAGTTCGGAATATTCCGAAGCGAGCTTCACATAGACATCCGCTGCCGGGCCGGCCGACATGCGCGCTTCGATCTCGCCGAAACGTCTTTCCAACTCGTGCATTTTTTCGACGGGAAGCTTCGCCACCAGTCACTCCAATAATGAAACAGGTCTTTTTAAATGGGAATGGAATGCGTCGCGGCAAAGCGTAACAACACCTCGCGCGCGCTTTCCAGCGAATTGTGATCGTCCAGCGCCGCGTTCAGATCTTCGGCAAGCTTTGTGGCATCGAGCCCGAGCAGCATGGCCTTGACCGGACCGATTGCCGTCGGCGACATGGAAACAGAACGGAAGCCGAGACCAATCAAAGCCATGGCCGAAAGCGGCTTGCTCGCCATTTCGCCGCACAGCGTAACGGAAGTATGGTGCCTTTCGCCGGCGCGCACGATATCGCGCAGAATGCGCAGAAACGGCTTGCCGAGAGTGTCGAAACGATCCGAAACCCGGGCATTGCCGCGATCGACCGCCATCGAGAACTGGAACAGGTCGTTCGAGCCGACGGAGACGAAATCCACCTCCTGCATCAGCTCATCGAGCTGCCACATGAGGGATGGCACTTCCAGCATCGCGCCGAATTGCAGCTTTTTCGGCAGCGCATGGCTGAATTTCGAAAGATGCTGCACTTCTTTCTGCAACAGGTCGCGCGCGGCGCGGATTTCGGACACTTCCGTCACCATCGGCAACATCATGCGCAACTCAGCACCGGAGGCGGCGCGCAAAAGCGCGCGCATCTGCGTGCGCATCAGGCCCGGCCGGTCAAGCGACAGGCGGATCGCCCGCCAGCCGAGCGCCGGGTTTTCCTCTTCCTGGCCGCGCATATAAGAAACGACCTTGTCGCCGCCGATATCCAGTGTGCGGAAGGTAACGCTCTTGCCCTTGGCCTGGCGCAGAACGGAGCGGTAGAAAGCCTCCTGCTCCTCGCCCTTCGGCATGTTGGAGGCGATCATGAATTGCAGCTCGGTGCGGAACAGGCCGATACCATCGGCGCCGGATTCCTCCAGCTGCGGCAGGTCGACCAGCAGGCCGGCATTCATCTTCAGATTGACCTTCTGGCCATCCTTGGTGATCGGCTCGACATTGCGCAGCGCGCGGAACTGCTCCTGCCGCCGGGCACGCAGCCGCACCTTTTCTTCATAAGCGTGTTGCAGATCCGACATCGGGCGCAGATGCACCTGACCGTCATCGCCATCGATGATGATCGGATCGTTGTTTTCCGCCAGCGCGACGATGCCGGCCGCTTGGCCGATGATCGGAATACCCATGGCGCGCGCCACGATAACGACATGGCTCGTCACCGCGCCGTCTTCGAGCACCAGACCTCGCAGTTTTTCACGCGGGTAATCGAGCAGTTCGGCAGCACCCATGGCGCGGGCAAGCACGATGGCGTCGAGCGGGAAATCCTGCTCCGGCCCACGACCGCCAAAACCGATCAGCTGGCGCAGCAGCCGGTTGGCGAGATCGTCGAAATCATGCATGCGTTCGCGCAGATAAGGATCGGTCAGGCGCATCATGCGCGCCTTGGTGTCGCTCTGCACCTTCTCGACCGCCGCTTCCGCCGTCAGGCCGTTACGGATCGCCTCTTCCATGCGCCGCACCCAGCCCTGATCGTGGGCGAACATGCGGTAGGTTTCCAGAACCTCGCGGTGCTCACCCTCGGTCGGGACATCGCGGCGCTGCAACATGTCGTCAATCGACAGGCGCAGAGACCCGATGGCGTCGGCAAGACGGCGGATTTCCGTATCCGCATCCTCGTTCAGAAGATTGGTGACGACGATTCGCGGATCATGCAGCACGACATGGCCAAGGCCGATGCCTTCGCCATAACCGTCGCCATCGATGGAAACGGCGCGCGTCAGATCAAGCTCCACGCCGGGGCGCGTGATCTTCTTCAACTCGCCGCTCGCCACTATTTCGGCAATGAGCATCGCGGTTGTCTCAAGCGCTTCCACTTCATCCTCCCGGTATGTTCGGCTGGCCTTGTTCTGGACCACAAGAACGCCAAGAGTGCGACCGGAACGCAAAATCGGCACGCCGAGGAAGGAATGATAAATTTCCTCACCGGTTTCAGGAAGATAGCGGAATGCGGGATGCGCCTGCGCATCGGAAAGATTGAGCGGCTGGGCCGAAGCGGCGATGGTGCCGACAAGACCTTGCCCCATTTTCAGCTGGGCAAGATGCACGGCATCCTTGTTCAGACCTTCGGTCGCGTAAAGTTCCAGCACGCTGTCGGAACGCAGCACGTATACAGAGCAAACCTCCGCCACCATGTTGCTGGCAATCTGACGGACGATCTGGTCCAGACGCTCCTGCGGTTCAAGGTGCTCCGCCATCATTTCGCGCAGCCGCTTGAGCAGGACGCGCGGACCTGCGGAAAGGTCTCTCATCGCGTTTGCTCCCCGACGCTTCCGATCCGAATGTCATAATATTCGAGAATCAAAACGTCATTTAAAAATTTATAGCGCGAGAAGCGCGTCCCGCAAGGGACACGCTTTCATGAAACGCCACATCGGAAGAACGCAACTCCGAAGAATCGGAGCATCGGGAACCGATGTCTCGGCTTAGCTCTTATCGAGGCCGTAAGCGGAATGCAAAGTGCGAACCGCAAGTTCAGCATAGGCGCCGTCGATCAGGATCGAAATCTTGATCTCTGACGTGGTGATCGCCTTGATGTTGATGTTCTTCTCGGCCAGTGCCTTGAAGGCGCTGGCGGCAACGCCGGCGTGGCTGCGCATGCCGATGCCGATGACCGAAACCTTGGCAAGACCCGTCTCGTTCTGCGCGACGTCGAAGCCGATCTGGGCCTTGTTGTCGTCGAGAACCTTGAGCGCCTTGGCAACGTCGCCCGAAGGAACCGTAAAGGTCATGTCCGTGCGCGAACCGTCTTCGGAGATGTTCTGCACGATCATGTCGACATTGATATGCGCTTCAGCGAGCGGTCCGAAGATCGCGGCGGAAACGCCCGGACGGTCGGCCACGCGACGCAGCGAGATCTGTGCTTCATCCTTGGCATAGGCGATGCCGGTTACGACTTCCTGTTCCACGATTTCATCCTCGTCACAAATCAAAGTACCGGGCGGGTTGATGAGGTCGCCCATGCCCGGCGCATCGGGATCCTCGAAACTGGAGCGAACGAAGGTGCGCACCTTGTGTACCATGGCAAGCTCGACCGAGCGAACCTGCAGAACCTTCGCGCCGAGAGAAGCCATTTCGAGCATTTCCTCGAAGGCGATCTTCTTCATGCGGCGAGCCTTCGGCTCGATGCGCGGATCGGTCGTGTAGACGCCATCGACATCCGTATAAATGTCGCAACGATCCGCCTTGACAGCGGCGGCGATGGCGACGGCCGAGGTGTCCGAACCGCCGCGGCCGAGCGTCGCGATGCGATTATCCGGGCCGATGCCCTGGAAACCGGCAACCACGGCAACCTGTCCCTCGCCCATGCGGTGGACGATATCCGAACCGTCGATTTCGAGAATGCGGGCGGCGCCATGCGCATTGTCGGTGCGGATCGGGATCTGCCAGCCCTGCCAGGAGCGCGCATTGATGCCCATGGATTGCAGCGTGATCGCCAGAAGACCCGAGGTCACCTGTTCGCCGGATGCGACGACCGCGTCATATTCGCGCGCGTCGAAAAACGAGGCGGCGTTGGCGCCGGCCACTTTCGCGGCGTTCTGCACCCAGTCCACCAGCTCATTGGTTTTGCCGGACATGGCGGAAACGACCACGGCCACTTCATGGCCGGCATCCACTTCGCGTTTCACATGCCGTGCGACATTGTGAATGCGTTCGAGGTTCGCGACGGACGTGCCGCCGAATTTCATGACAATGCGAGCCATAGCCTTGACCAGTACCATCCCATTTTCCCGCCGGCTCGTTCAAAGAGCGGACGGACAAGAACAAACCCAGTCGGCCCTTCCTGACAAAGAGCCTCAAGTTGCGGGTCTCTTAGCGAAAAGGCGGGGGGCACGCAATGCCGTTTATGAACCATGCGGTACGCCTTTTTATGGAGTGGCGGCACGCAACAATGGCAGGAGGAAACGTCGGCGGCATAAAGTACCCGTAAAAGAGCGTACCGCAGTGCACTGTACAAACCGGCCCATTCGCAGTATGAGCGCGGCAATGCAACCGGCCAGATGGCCGAAATGGCCCGTATCGGCTGCCCCGGAGACTTTAGGATCTATTGGTTTCGGGCGGATGCGGGCAGCTTCATATCCGAAAGACGGTAGATGACAGACACCCAGGGTATCGCCCCGGCGATCGCGCAGGCGTTGGAAAAACGCGGCTACAAAGACTTGACCCCCGTGCAGCAGGCCATGCTTGCGCCGGAGCTTGCCGACAAGGACGCGCTGGTTTCCGCGCAGACCGGCTCCGGCAAGACGGTCGCCTTCGGCATCGCGCTCGCGACCACGCTGCTGCGTGAAAACACCCGTTTCGGTCAGGCCTCTGCACCTCTGGCCCTTGCCATTGCCCCCACACGCGAACTGGCCATGCAGGTCAAGCGCGAGCTGGAATGGCTTTATGAGTTTGCCGGCGTTTCCATTGCTTCCTGCGTCGGCGGCATGGATATCCGCAATGAGCGCCGAGCGCTGGAGCGCGGCGCTCATATTGTCGTCGGCACGCCCGGCCGTCTCTGCGACCACATCAAGCGCAACGCGCTCGATCTGTCGTCGATCCGCGCTGTTGTGCTTGACGAAGCCGACGAGATGCTCGACCTCGGCTTCCGCGAAGATCTGGAATTCATTCTGGAGGAATCGCCAGAGGATCGCCGCACGCTGATGTTCTCCGCCACCGTGCCGCGCAGCATCGCCAAGCTGGCCGAAAGCTACCAGAAGAACGCCGTACGCATCGCCACCGCTTCCGAACAGAAGCAGCATGTGGATATCGAATATCGCGCCATGCTGGTGACCCCGGCCGACCGTGAAAACGCCATCATCAATGCGCTGCGTTTTTACGAGGCCCGCAACGCCATCGTCTTCTGCTCCACCCGTGCGGCGGTGAACCATCTGACGGCACGCCTGAACAATCGCGGCTTCGCCGTCGTTGCTCTCTCCGGCGAACTCACCCAGAACGAGCGCACCCATGCGCTGCAGGCCATGCGCGACGGCCGCGCCCGTGTCTGCGTGGCGACCGACGTCGCCGCCCGCGGTATCGACCTGCCGGGTCTCGAACTCGTCATCCATGCCGACCTGCCGACCAATTCCGAAACGCTTCT
This sequence comes from Agrobacterium sp. NPDC090283, assembly GCF_044769685.1. NCBI lineage: Bacteria > Pseudomonadati > Pseudomonadota > Alphaproteobacteria > Hyphomicrobiales > Rhizobiaceae > Agrobacterium > Agrobacterium sp. NPDC090283. The sequence continues at coordinate 13,777 of NZ_JBIVYG010000025.1, forward strand.
GCACCGCTCCGGCCGTACCGGCCGCGCCGGGCAGAAGGGCGTCAGCGCCATCGTCGTGCCGGTCAACCAGCGCCGCAAGGCCGAACGCCTGCTGGAAGGCGCCAAGGTCAGCCCGGCATGGGTTCACCCGCCTTCCGCCGAAGAGATCGTTGAGCGCGACGGCGCCCGGCTTCTGGCCGATCCGTCGCTCACCGAGGCCGTGGCCGAGGACGAGCGCGATTTCGTCACCAAGCTGCTCGAACAGCATGGCGCCGAAAAGGTCGCCGCCGCCTTTGTGCGCCTCTACCATGCCGGACGTTCCGCGCCGGAAGACATCACCGAAGTGTCGCTCGACAACAGCCGCAAGCCGCGCCGCGACAGTTTCGAGACGGTCGAAAACAACGCCCCGCGCCGCGAACGCTCCGATTTTGCCGACAGCGCCTGGTTTTCGCTGTCCGTCGGCCGCAAGCAGAGCGCCGAACCGCGCTGGCTTATCCCCATGCTCTGCCGTTTCGGCAAGATCACCCGCCAGGATATCGGCGCGATCCGCATGCAGCAGACGGAAACCTTCGTGGAACTGGCGGCCGATGCCGTCGACCGTTTCACCTCGGCCATCGGCAAGGACATGACGCTCGAAAAGGGCATTCGCCTGAAGGCGCTGGAAGGCAAGCCGGAAATGACCGGCGGCTTCCGCGAAGACACGCGCCCGGCCAAGGCTCAGCGGAAATTCAGCAAGACGGACAATGCGAGCGGCCCCCGCGATGACCGCAAGGGCGACGACAAGCCCTGGAAGAAGAAAAAGCCCTTCGGCGACAAGCCGAAATACGAGGGCAAGAAGGACAAGCCCTTCGAGAAGCGTGGACCGAAGCCGACGAAGGGCTGAGGACCACTCTTCACAAGCCTCGGCAATTTCGGCTCCCGTTCATCTGAAACTTGAGACCGGCAGCAAGGTTTCTGCCGTCATGCCGGCCTTTGAGCCGGCATCCAGCCACGGCGCGTCTGCGCCGTGAGAAGACTCTCCCGCGATCAAGGACTTGATCGCGCTGGACCCCGGACTAAATCCGGGGTGACGGTAAGGATGCTACGAACTCGCCAAAACTATTAGGGTCGGTAGACGTCGCCACCAACAAAAAAGCCCCGCTTTCGCGGGGCTTTCTGTTTAACGCAATCACAACGCCTGCAATCAGAACTCCAGCGCGCGATCGCCGTTTTCGTCCTTGATGCGGTTCGGAAGACCGATCTTGTTCAGGATGTTCAGGAACGGCTTCGGCGGCAGCTCTTCCACATTGGCCATCTGCTTCACATCCCATTCGCCGGTGGCGATGAGCATGGCAGCGGCGACCGGCGGAACGCCGGCGGTGTAGGAAATGCCCTGCGAGCCGACTTCTTCGTAAGCTTCCTTATGGTCGGCCACGTTGTAGATGAAGACTTCGCGTTCCTTGCCGTCCTTGATACCCTTGACGATATCGCCGATGCAGGTCTTGCCGACGTAATCGGGCGCCAGCGAAGACGGATCGGGCAGCACGGCCTTGACCACCTTCAGCGGCACGACTTCGAGACCTTCAGCCGTCCTGACCGGCTTTTCGGACAGGAGGCCGAGATTCTTCAACACGGTGAAGACGTTGATATAGTGATCGCCGAAGCCCATCCAGAAGCGCACATCGGCGCCGTCCATGTTCTTGGACAGCGAATGTACTTCGTCATGGCCGGTCATATAGGCCTTCTGCTTGCCGACGACCGGCAGATCGAATTCCTGGCCGACTTCGAACATCTGGTTCGTCTGCCACTCACCCTTCTGCCAGGAATAAACGACGCCGGTGAATTCGCGGAAGTTGATTTCCGGGTCGAAGTTGGTCGAGAACCAGCGGCCGTGGCTGCCGGCATTGATATCGACGATATCGACCGAGGTGACCTTGTCGAAATAGTCATCCTTGGCGAGACGCGCATAGGCGTTCACCACGCCCGGATCGAAACCGACGCCGAGAATGGCGGTAACGCCCTTTTCCTTGCACTCTTCCGCGCGCTTCCATTCGTAGTTTCCGTACCACGGCGGCGCTTCGCAGATCTTGGTCGGATCCTCGTGGATCGCCGTATCCATATAGGCAACACCCGTGTCCATGCAGGCACGAAGAACGGACATGTTGACGAAAGCCGAACCGACATTGATGACGATTTCCACGCCGGTTTTTTTGATCAAGGCTTTCGTCGCCTCGATATCCATCGCGTCAAGCGCATGGGCCTCAAGTTTCACATCTGTCTTGAGGCTCTTCTTTTCGCGTACGGACTCGACAATCTTGCGGCACTTTTCCAAAGTCCGTGACGCAATATGAATGTCTCCCAATACATCGCTGTTCTGGGCGCATTTATGCGCCACGACCTGTGCTACGCCACCGGCGCCGATGATCAGAACGTTCTTCTTCATTTCAGGTGATGCCTCCTTTTCCCCGCAGGGATGAGCTTCGTTTCATGTTAAAAACAGGGTTTAAGACAGGCTTTGCTCGAAATCGGCAAAGTCGAATTCACGAACGGCGCGCACGCTGCCGTCGAGTTCCTTGATGGCAATCGTCGGCATCTTCACGCCGTTGAACCAGTTCTTCTTGACCATGGTGTAACCGGCCGCGTCCTGGAAGGAGATGCGGTCGCCGACCTTCAGCGCCGTGTCAAAGCGGAAATCGCCGAAAATATCGCCCGCGAGGCAGGACTTGCCGCAGACCATATAGGGATGCTCGCCCTCATTCGGCGACACCTTGGCGGTTTCGCGGTAGATCAGGAGATCGAGCATATGCGCTTCGATGGAGCTGTCGACGATGGCGAGGTTCTTGCCGTTGAACAACGTGTCGAGAACCGTCACTTCCAGCGTCGTGCTCTTGGTGATCGAGGCTTCGCCCGGCTCCAGATAGACCTGCACGCCGTATTTTTCCGAGAACGCCCGGAGACGGTCGCAGAACTGGTCGAGCGGATAATTCTCGCCCGTGAAGTGGATGCCGCCGCCGAGGCTCACCCATTCCGCACGCGACAGCAGCGATCCGAATTTCTCCTCGATCTGCGTCAACATCCTGTCGAACAGGGAAAAATCGCTGTTTTCGCAATTATTGTGGATCATGAATCCGGAAATGCGGTCCATGACCTTGTCGACCTTGGCGACATCCCATTCGCCCAGCCGGCTGAAGGGGCGCGCAGGATCGGCAAGATCGAAGCTCGAGGAACTGACCTGCGGATTGAGGCGCAGACCGCGGGTAATACCGGAGGCCTTGTCGGCGAAACGTTCGAGCTGGCCGATGGAATTGAAGATGATCTTGTCGGCATTCGCAATCACCTCGTCGATTTCGTAATCGGCATAGGCAACGGAATAGGCATGGGTCTCACCGCCGAATTTCTCGCGGCCGAGACGCACCTCATAAAGCGAGGACGAGGTGGTGCCATCCATATATTGCGACATGAAATCGAACACCGACCATGTGGCGAAGCACTTCAGCGCCAAGAGCGCCTTGGCGCCGGATTTTTCCCGCACATAGGCAATCTTCTCCATGTTGCGAAGAAGTTTTGTCTTGTCGATGAGGTAATAGGGCGTCTGGAGCATGTCGTTTCACATATTGATTGAAGTCAAGGTACGTCTCGATGATGGGCCTTATATGATGCTTGTGACAGGAAAACAAATGTCCGGCACCGAATTCCCGGAAAATCGCCCCCGAGCCGAAATGCCGGTGAAGAAAACACCTCCCCTTGCGGAACCAAGCCGGCATGGACGCGTTTGAATGACGGACAGGCGGGTGTTTTGGCCGCCGTAACGAAGGCTTGTGAGCGGCGGCAGTCTGTAACATGTCGCCATTCCCATCAACGATGTTCAGGAAGGACTTCACCTATGGCAAGCGTGCGTAGCAGCGTGAACGACAAGATCCAGCAATCCCTCGAAAACGGTGATGCGGCCGATGTGGCGGCACAACTCGCCCAGCTTCGCGAAGACCTGGCAAATCTTGCCAAGAGCGTGAAGGCGCTCGGCGTCGGCGCTTCGCACGAGCTGAAGGCGCAGGCCGCCCGGGTTGCCGACGATGCCCTCACCGCCTCTGGCGAAATGGCCGACAGCGTCCGCAATGAAATTTCCACGCTGAACGACAATCTGACCGATCACGTCCAGAAGAACCCGCTTCAATCCCTCGGCATTGCCGTCGGCGTCGGCTTCGTGCTCGCCCTTCTGACACGTCGATAAGGCAGCGCTCATGCTTGAGGCATTGCTGGTCTATCTGGGGGAGACCCAGCGCGAAGGGCGCGTCGTTACACGACGGCTGCGCGCGACCATAATCCTGTATGTTCTGACCGGGATATTCTTCCTGATCGCCTTCGTCGCCGCCGTGGTGGCGGGGTCGATCTATCTCGCCCGGCATGTGGGCGCCGGGCCTGCGGCGCTCGTCGTCGCCGGCACGGCATTCCTGCTCGGTGTCATCATGCTGGTGGCGCTGGCGATCGTCAAACGTCCGAGAGCCTATGCCGTAAGGCCCGCTGTCGCCCCTCTGACGGCGGCGCCGCTAGCTGCGGCGCCTCTGGCCCTGCAATCGCTGCTGACACTGGCGATCCAGGCCCGGCCTTATGCAACGCTCGCCGTGGCTGTCGCGGCCGGTTTCCTGGCCACAAGGGTCAATACGAAAAAGTCCAAGTAATTTCTTGGCGACACGACAAGGCGAACCGCGCGTCCAGACGATGGATGCGCGGTTTTTTTTGTGTTACCCGCGAAGGATAGACTGGTTGATGGCGTTACCCGCCACGCCGCCCTTATTTGAACAAAGTGACATACAGTCTCGGGCAGTCTCGGCGCGTCCGTAATTTTCTGAAAGGCAATTGATGAAGAAGAAAGTCCTTGTCGTCGGCGGTGCCGGCTATATCGGTTCGCACACCTGCCTTCTCCTGTCTGAGCGAGGATATGAACCTGTCGTTTTCGACAATCTGTCCAACGGGCATGAGGAATTCGTCCGCTGGGGGCCCTTCGAACAGGGTGATATTCGCGACCGGGCGCGGCTGGACGAGGTCTTCGCCAAGCACCGGCCGGAGGCCGTTCTCCATTTCGCCGCGCTGATCGAGGTCGGCGAATCGGTCAAGCAGCCCGTCGCTTTCTACGACAATAACGTCATCGGCTCGCTCAACCTGCTCTCCGCCGCCATCGATGCCGGCGTCACGGCCTTCGTTTTCTCGTCCACCTGCGCCACTTACGGATTGCCGGAACAGGTGCCGATCGACGAAACGCACCGGCAGGCGCCGATCAACCCCTATGGCCGCACCAAATGGGTGGTGGAACAGGCGCTGAAGGACTACAGCACCTATAAGGGGCTGCGCTCGGTGATGCTGCGCTACTTCAATGCCGCCGGCGCGGATTTCGAAGGCCGCATCGGCGAATGGCACAAGCCGGAAACCCACGCGATCCCGCTCGCCATCGAGGCCGCACTCGGCCGGCGTCAGGGCTTCAAGGTGTTCGGTACGGATTACGACACGCGCGACGGCACCTGCGTGCGTGACTATATCCACATTCTCGATCTCGCCGATGCGCATGTGCGGGCCGTGGATTATCTGCTGGCCGGCGGGGAAACCGTCGAACTCAACCTCGGCACCGGCACCGGCACCACGGTGAAGGAACTGCTGGCGGCGATTTCGGACGTTTCCGGCCGCCCCTTCCCGGTCGAATATACCGGGCGGCGCGACGGCGATTCCACGACGCTCGTCGCCAATAACGACAAGGCGAAGGAGGTTCTCGGCTGGGAACCGCGTTATTCCCTGTCGGACATAATCAAATCCGCCTGGGCGTGGCATTCCTCCCGCAATGCCGGGGATTGAACAGCCGGCGAACAAACATAAAAAGACACCGGCCTGTTGGCCGGTGCCTCTCGCGGGACAGCTGATTGAAGCCTGTCCCGCTCCTGCCTCCCAGGTATGGGAATTAGGGCTTGGTGGCTGATGTCGTCGTGCTGTCGGGAGCCGCCGGCGTTGCCGCATTCTTTTCGCTGGCCTTCTGCTCCAGCGTCTTGAATTCGGGGGCGGCCTTCAGCGTTTCCGCCGTTTCCGTCGTCGTCAGGCGGATGGTGCCGTCCTGCGCGTTGCGCGTCATCGTTACCTTGTCCATCGGAACGGCAACGTCCTTTGCACCGATACCCAGGAAGCCACCGACGCCGATCACGGCCGCAACCAGACCACCATCTTCTTCCATGATCAGGTTGGTGACGTTACCGATGCTTTCATCGGCTGCGGTATAGACCGCCTTGCCGATATAGTCGTTGGCGCTGACCTGCGTTTCGCCCTGTTCGGTCAGATAGGCGCCACCCGTCGTTGTGGCCGCGCTGTCATTGGTCGCAGTAGTTGCAGGCGTCATCGGGGTGGCAGGCGGGGTTGCCGGCTCCGTCTGCGCACTCGGATTTGCCGGCGCAGGCTGGGTGGTGCCCTGAGCGATGGCCAGCGGCGCGAAAGCCGTCGTGCCCATCAGGGCGGCGGTGACGAGGATTGTAAGTTTCTTTGCCATTTCGTACCTACCTTTCATCGTTCTCAACTGGCCGGCGGTGATGAATTTCATATCCGCTCCTCGGCCGGTTCGTCTGGCAAACGGGTTGGTCGTTGAAATAGTTCCGATTTTTTCAATCACGCCGTTTGCAATTGTCGCCTGCCGCAACAACCGAAGGTAAAAATCAGGCATTGCTAAAGGGGGACAGCGCGGTATTATCCGTGTCGTAACAATGCCATAACTGCCGGAGTTTTTTGTATGCCTCGACCCGGCAACAGACTGAAAGACATGATCTCGGCTTTGCGTCGGCGCAGCGCGAATTTTTTCCCGACCGCCTCCATCGGCACCTATCTGGTGGTGATGGCTACCGTCATTACCCTGCCGCTCATTCTTTTCGGCGGCTATCTGATGCTGCGTCTCGAGGCGGAAAAACGCGACGACCTGCAGCGGGAAACCATCGAGGATGTGCGGGTGGTCTCCCGCAACATCGACCGCCGCCTGCAGGAAATCGCCACCTCGCTCAATCTCCTGTCGCAATTTCCGGAACTCGAGAGCGGCAACCTCGCCGCGTTTCAGGGACGTGTCGCCGACAGTCTGAAGCGGGAGGGCCTCTACGCCATTCTCGCCACCAAGGATGGCCAGCAGCGTCTCAACACCCGCGTGCCCTATGGCCAGCCGCTCGGCAAGGTGCCGACGGAAGCCAATCTGGTCAGGGCGATCGACTCCCGCCGCATCACCGTCTCCGACATGTTTTTCGGCTCGACCAGCAAGGAATGGGTGTTCAACGTCACCATGCCGCTCGGCCCGGACCTCGACCCCGCCGGAGACGCCCTGATCCTGACGCAGAATACCAGCGATTTGAGCCGGCTCATCCCCACGGAAAACCTGCCGCGCAACTGGGCGGTCGCCATCATTGACGGCACCAACCGCGTTGTCGCCTCAAGCGCGCCCGATGAGGCGGAAGTGGGCAAGCCGTTTGTCACTCCCGATATCCTTTCGGAAATGCAGGCCTTCAGCGGCAATTTTTTTGACGGCAAGGGTAATCTCTACGCCTACGCTCAATTGCCGGGCTGGCAATGGAAAACGGTGATGTGGGGGCCGCTCGCCGCGAGCCAGGCGGCGCTGATCGACACCTGGCGGCAGATGATGATCGGCAGTCTGATGCTGGTGCTGATTGCCATTGGCGGCGCCTATCTGGTCGGCCGGCAATTGCGCAGTTCCATTCGTGACCTGACTTTGATGGCCGAGCGCATCGGCGAAGGCGAGATCGTCGCACCCGTCGATACCAAGATAAAGGAGGCGAACCAGGTCGCCATAGCGCTCTCCAACGCATCCTTCGACAGAAGCCAGTCGGAAGAGCGGCTGCAATTGCTACTGCACGAGCTGGTTCACCGTTCCAAGAACATTCTGACGCTGGTTCAGGCGATGATACGGCAATTGGGGCGCGAAAATAAAAGCATTCCGGAATTTCAAAAGGAGGTCGATCACCGCCTGCGCGGCCTTGGAATGTCGATCCGGGCTCTGGCGGAAGTTCAATGGCAGGGTCTGCCGATCCGCAAGCTGATCGAGACCCACCTCGATGTTTTCGGCACCGTGGCGCAGCGCATCGTGCTGGTCGGGGATGATTTCATGCTTTCCCCGGAAGCGGCGCAGAATTTCGGTCTGGTGATCCATGAGCTGACGACGAATTCCATTAAATATGGCTCGTTGTCGGTTCCATCGGGAAAAATCACCGTGCGCTGGCAGTCACTTGAAAAAGACGGGCGACAGATGATCCATCTTGTCTGGACCGAAACGGGCGGACCGCCGGCCAGAGAGCCGAGCCGCAAGGGCTTCGGCACCACCGTCATCAAAAGGCACGCGGAAGGCGCCTTCGGCGGACAGGTGCTGACAGAATATCGCGAATCCGGTTTCGAGTGGTCGCTGGAAGCGCCGATGCGTTATTTCACGCCCAAACGATCGGATCAGACAGGCACGCATTGAGGCCGAGACTTGCGGACCGAACCCGCCGTGCAGGCGCAAAAACGACCGGTATTTTGCTCAACGTCAAAAAAATGCATTTTTCGGGAACCGAATCCCGTCAGGTGTGTTTTTACTGCAGGCCAAGCAATTCCCCCGTCCCCGCCTGAAGCTTGGCTGAAAATAAACAGGTTTCGCCCCTGAAAACCTGTCATAAAAATAGCACGGCTCTTTCATGAGCCGTGCTTTTTGTTTTTGTCGACACGAAATGAAAGTGGACCCGGTGCTGCGGATTATATCGGGATTTCAGGTATCCGCGCCGTTGCCGGAAGGGAATTTCAGCCGGTAGACGATCCGCTCCGGCGTCAACACATATTCAGCGCTTCCCCCCAAGGCGGACGGAACCACCTTTTCCAGCACCACGCTGCCGAAGCTGCCGCGCCGGGCCTCCGCCGGCTCTTTCGACGGCATCATCGGCTCATTCCATTCAACGATATAAAAATCACCCTCCTGGCGACATTGCAGGGATATGGGCGGGTGATAGGCAAGATTGCCACTGTGGCTGACGGTGTTGACAACCAGCTCATGGAAGGCGAGCCCGATATAAAGCGCGCCATTCGGATTGAGCAGCAGGTTTTCGCCTTCCATATGGATGAGGTTCGGATATTCCGGCACATAAAGATCGAATTGCTGGCGCAGCAGTTCGAATATCCGCGCGCCCCGCCAGTCCGAATCCGTGATGAGATCCTGGCTTTGGGCAAGGGCATGCAGCCGGCCGCGGAACTTGCGCAGAAAATCATCCTTGGTCAGGCTGAAACGGGCCGTCTGGCCCGCAAGGCTCTGGATGATCGCCAAGAGGTTTTTGGAACGGTGGCTGACCTCGCGCAGTAGCGAGCGCAGGAGCTGCTCGCGCCGCCTTTCCGCCGTCACTTCGCGAATGGTGGTTTTCATCACCATCTGATTCGACTGGTTGAAGGTGGAATGAACCTGAAACTGGAAAACCCGATCATTGCCGGCATTGACTTCCAGCATGCCGCGGCTACCCGCAGCGTTCATGTCCTTCTTGAGGTCTGCAAGCCGGGCGGAGAGATCGTTGCCGAACAGATTTTCATCGGTCGGCCGGGAATCGGCCGGAAGTTTCCAGACATCCGGCAGATTGGCCACGAATATATAGTCGCGGTTCCAGTCCTGCAGCATGACTGTCTCGCCCGAATCGAGCAAGGCAAGGACAAGCGAATCGTGAAGTTCGCTTTCGTCCCTCTCCGCGTTATGCCATGCCAGCCGATGCAAATTCATCTCCTTGCAGAAAGCCGCGGGAAAGCCCCACGACCGTAACCGCCAACGCCCGGGTACCACACTGGTTCCCGGTCATTCCACGGTTTCGGCAAAATTCACGCCGCGACGCGTGAGCTTTCGTTGAAAAACAGGGCCTGGCTGATAAGCGCTTTCACCATGTCCGGATTGAACGGCTTCGTCACGAGGAAGGTCGGCTCCGGTCGCTCGCCTGTCAAAAGACGCTCGGGGAAGGCCGTGATAAAGATCACCGGGAGGGTGGTCATCTGCAGGATATCCTTCATCGCATCGAGACCGGAGCTGCCATCGGCGAGCTGGATATCGGCCAGGATCATCTTCGGCTGGGTGCGATGGAAGAGATCGAGCGCCTCCGTATGCGTGCGGGCGATGCCCGTGACACGGTGACCGAGATCGGTGACCATCTGTTCGATATCCATGGCGATCAGAGGTTCGTCCTCGATGATCATGATATCGGTCGCCACCTGCCGGGCGATTTCAGACGCCGCCTCGTCGATCAGCTTGCCGACCTGATCCTCGGAGACTTTCAGAACTTCTGCGGTTTCCGAAGGCGTGAATTCTTCGACCGTAGTGAGCAGGAAAGCCTGACGGGCCAGCGCCGGCACGGCGGAGAGGTTGGCCGAGGCGCGTTTTTCCCATCCGGACAGGTTTTCATCGGTCTTAATATTGATCGTGACGGAACTAAAGATCGATACGAACAATTGATAAAGCGAAACGCGATCGCTGCTTGTCTGTGGAAAGATGCTGATATCGGCGATCAGAGCTTCGAGTGTTGCCGCAACATAGGCATCGCCCGTCGATTGTGAGCCGCAAACGGCACGCGCGAACCTGCGCAGATATGGCAGGTGCGGTGCGATGCGTGTAGAAACTGACATGGAATTCTCCCCTTTCATGCGGTCTGCAACGCAAACCCACGATAGCAACGTGCGCATTGCAAAAAAAGTTCCGAAAAGTCGGAACTATTTTTTTCACCGCGCATTCTTTGCCACGACGAAAAAGGAATACCGGACGTTATGAGCATATTTCAATCGGACCAAGATCAGCCGGACAATTCGGCCGCCCCCCAGGTTCCGCACTCCGGGCGGGCGGTGATTTCCCGTAAGCTCAGGGAGCTTTACGATGCCGTTCAGGATGAAGGCATCCCTGACAAATTCCTCGATCTTCTCGAAAAACTCGATGAAGCCGAAAGCAAAGCCAAAATAAAGGCTTCGGAGGAATGATGGCGAAAGAGCCGGAGCAGACAGAATACAATTTCAAGCGGGAAATGCTGGCGGCGCTGCCGAATCTGCGCGCGTTTGCGATTTCACTCATCCGTTCGAGGGACCGTGCAGACGACCTCGTGCAGGACACGATCATGAAGGCCTGGGCGAAACAGGACAGCTTTCAGCCCGGCACCAATATGCGGGCATGGCTGGTGACGATCCTGCGCAACGAGTTCTACAGCCAGATTCGCAAATCCGGCCGCGAAGTGCAGGATACGGACGGGGTTTACACCTCGCGTCTTTCGGTGCCGCCGGAACAGCACGGTTCGGTGGATCTTCAGGATTTCCGCGCAGCGCTCGCAAAACTGCCGGACGACCAGCGTGAGGCGATCCTGCTGATCGGGGCTTCGGGTTTTGCTTACGAGGAAGCCGCCGAAATCTGCGGTTGCCCCGTAGGTACGATCAAGAGCCGCGTCAGCCGCGCAAGGCTGCGTCTGCAGGAATTGCTCGGCATCGAAAATGAAAACGAATTCGGTCCCGACGCGCAGATGAGCGCGGTGACCGCCGCTGCCACGGCGCGCTGAGAAAACGGAACTCGGACAGTAAGAAACGGGCAGGCTCGCGTCTGCCCGTTTTTCCATATCCGCTTTTTAGATACCGGTTTCCTTCACCGACTGCATGACCACGAAGGTCGAGGTGTTGGCGACGGACGGCAGGCTCGAGATTTTTTCCCCGAGCACCCTTCGGTATTTGCGGATGTCGCTGGTGCGCACCTTCAGGAGGTAATCAAAGGCGCCGGCGATCATGTGGCACTCCTCCACCTCCTTGATCTTGCGCACCGCCGTGTTGAATTCCTCCAGCGCCTTTTCCCGCGTATCGGAAAGCTTGACTTCGGCGAAGGCGATATGGTCGACGCCGAGCTTTTGCGGGTTGAGCACGGCGCGGAAGCCAAGAATATAGCCCTCATCCACCAGCCGCTTCAGCCGCGTCTGGCAGGGCGTCTTGGAAAGGCCGACCGTTTTTGAGAGTTGCAATACGGACATGCGCCCGTCTTCGCTGAGCGCCTCGAGGATCTTGAGATCGAAGTGGTCCAGATCGTCTGCTTTATGACTATTTGCCATGTGATTTAACGCCATATCTCAAAAATAAAAGTTCATATTGCCTGTTTTATCCTGAAAATAGGGCCATAGCAATTTCTGCGGTGATGATATTGTCTGTGCCAGGATGAGAAGCGGCGGGCGGAGGACACGCGGCCGCCGAAGGTCTGTCTTCAACAGCGTTTTCAGGATTTTCAGAATGGCCGATGGTGCAAGCAACGCCGGTGTAGTGGCGAACGGTATTTTCCAGAATTTTGCGCCGCAGGTGCGCGAACAGAGCCTGCTGCGCAAGGCGATCACCGCCGCCTATCGCCGCCCGGAGGAAGAATGCCTGGCGCCGCTCATTGAGGCGGCAACGGTGACGGCGGAAGAGGCGAAAGCCATTCGCGCCACGGCACGCAGGCTGATCGAGGCGCTGCGCGCCAAGACCAAGGGCACCGGCGTTGAAGGGCTGGTGCAGGAATATTCGCTCTCCAGCCATGAGGGCGTGGCGTTGATGTGCCTTGCCGAAGCGCTGCTGCGCATTCCCGACACCGCCACCCGGGATGCGCTGATCCGCGACAAGATCGCGCGCGGTGACTGGAAGTCCCACATCGGCGGCGGGCGCTCGCTGTTCGTTAATGCCGCTACGTGGGGCCTCGTCATCACCGGCAAGCTGACCTCGACGGTCAATGACAGCGGCCTTTCGGCGGCGCTGACCAAGCTGATCGCTCGCGCCGGCGAACCCGTCATCCGCCGCGGCGTTGATATGGCCATGCGCATGATGGGCGAGCAATTCGTCACCGGCGAGACCATCGGCGAAGCGATCAAACGCTCCAAGCCGCTTGAGGAGCAGGGCTTCCAATATTCCTACGACATGCTGGGCGAAGCCGCGACGACCGCCAAGGATGCGGAGCGTTATTACAAGGATTATGAAAACGCCATCCATGCCATCGGCAAGGCGTCTGCCGGCCGCGGCATCTATGGCGGGCCGGGCATTTCCATCAAGCTTTCGGCGCTGCATCCGCGTTACGCCCGTGCTCAGGCCGAGCGGGTGATGGCGGAGCTTCTGCCGCGCGTCAAATCGCTGATGCTGCTCAGCAAAAAATACGATATCGGCCTCAATATCGATGCGGAAGAAGCCGACCGGCTGGAACTGTCGCTCGATCTTCTCGAAGAACTGGCGCTGGACAAGGACCTTGCCGGCTGGAACGGCCTCGGTTTCGTGGTGCAGGCCTATGGCCGCCGCTGCCCCTTCGTTCTCGATTACATCATCGATCTCGCCCGCCGTTCGGGACGCCGCATCATGGTGCGTCTCGTCAAGGGCGCCTATTGGGATGCGGAAATCAAACGCGCGCAGGTGGAGGGGCTGGAAGACTTCCCGGTCTTCACCCGCAAGGTGCACACGGATGTCTCCTACATCGCCTGCGCCCGCAAGCTGCTCGACGCGCGCGATCTGGTCTTCCCGCAATTTGCGACCCACAATGCGCAGTCAATGGCGACCATCTATCACCTCGCCGGCCCCGATTTCAAACTCGGCGACTATGAATTCCAGTGCCTGCACGGCATGGGCGAACCACTTTACAGCGAGGTCGTCGGCAAAAAGAAGCTTGACCGGCCCTGCCGTTTTTACGCCCCGGTCGGCACCCACGAAACGCTGCTCGCCTATCTCGTCCGCCGCTTGCTGGAAAACGGTGCGAATTCCTCCTTCGTCAACCGTATTGCCGATCCGGCCGTGCCGGTCGATTCCCTGCTGGAAGACCCGGTCGCGGTGGTCAAGGCCTATGCCGTTCCCGGCGCACGCCACGATCGCATCGCTGCACCCGCAGGTCTCTTCGGCCCAGAGCGGAAAAATTCCGCCGGCCTCGACCTTTCCAGTGAAACCACGCTCTCCGCCCTCGACAAGACCCTGAAGGCAGGCGCCGCAACGGAATGGAAGGCTGCCGCGCCACAGGCGGGCGGCCAGACACGCCCGGTCCTCAACCCCGGCGACCACAGCGATATCGTCGGTCATGTGACCGAGCCGACGCAGGCCGATGTCGAAGCGGCCATGCAGCGGGCGGCGGCTTCAAGCTGGCCCTCCACTCCGGTGGAAGACCGCGCCGCCTGCCTGGAACGTGCGGCTGACGCCATGCAGGCCGAAATGCCTGCGCTGCTCGGGCTCATCATGCGCGAGGCGGGAAAATCCATGCCCAACGCCATTGCCGAAGTGCGCGAGGCCATCGACTTCCTGCGTTATTACGCGGCGGAAGCCCGCAGGAATTTCAAGGCCGGCGAAACGCCGCTCGGTCCGGTCGTCTGCATCAGTCCCTGGAACTTCCCGTTTGCCATCTTCATTGGGCAGGTGACGGCAGCACTGGTTGCCGGCAACCCGGTTCTGGCAAAGCCGGCCGAAGAGACCCCGCTGATCGCCGCACAGGGCGTGCGCCTGCTGCATGAGGCGGGCGTTCCGCAAGACGCCGTGCAGCTTCTGCCGGGCGATGGCAAGACGGGTGCGGCGCTGGTCGGCTCGTCACTGACAGCGGGCGTGATGTTCACCGGCTCGACGGAGGTAGCGCGGCTCATTCAGGGCCAGCTTGCCGGCCGGGTTCTGGCCAATGGCCAGCCGGTGCCGCTGATTGCCGAAACCGGCGGCCAGAACGCCATGATCGTCGATTCCTCGGCGCTCGCCGAGCAGGTCGTCGCCGATGTCATCGCATCCGCCTTCGACAGTGCCGGGCAGCGCTGCTCGGCACTGCGCATCCTTTGCCTGCAGGAAGACGTGGCAGACCGCACGCTGACCATGCTGAAAGGCGCGCTGCATGAATTGCGCATCGGCCGCACGGATCGACTTTCGGTCGATGTCGGCCCGGTCATCACCGCCGAGGCCAAAGGCATCATCGAAAAGCACATCGACGGCATGCGGTCGCTCGGCCACCGGATCGAACAGATCGCGCTTACCGGGGAGACCGGCAAGGGCACATTCGTGCCGCCGACCATCATCGAGATGAAATCGCTCGCCGATCTGAAGCGCGAGGTCTTCGGGCCGGTGCTGCACGTCATCCGCTTCAAGCGCGATAATCTCGACCGGCTGATCGACGAGATCAACGCCACCGGCTACGGCCTGACCTTCGGACTGCATACGCGTCTCGACGATACGATCCAGCATGTCCTCTCCCGCGTTGCGGCCGGCAATCTTTATGTGAACCGCAACATCATCGGCGCGGTGGTCGGTGTGCAGCCCTTTGGCGGGCGTGGCCTTTCCGGCACCGGCCCCAAGGCCGGCGGCCCGCTTTATCTCGGCCGCATGACCGAGAAAGCGCCGAAGATCGACCGCATCGCCAGCCAGCAGGATCAGGCCGCGGTCGATCTCGCCCGCTGGCTGGATGAAAATGGTCAGACCGTCGCGGCCGAAGCCGCACGGCAGGCGGCAGCACTTTCCGGCCTCGGCTTCGAGACCGAGCTGGCCGGGCCGGTCGGCGAGCGCAATGTCTATGCGCTGCATCCGCGCGGCAAGGTCCTGCTGGTGCCGGCGACCGAACAGGGGCTTTACCGCCAGCTTGCGGCCGCACTCTCCACCGGAAACTCGGTTGTCATCGACAATGCTTCAGGGCTGGAAAAGGCAATCTACGGCCTGCCGGCAACCGTCACCTCGCGTATCGTCTGGGCCGATGACTGGGAAAAATCAGCGCCCTTCGCCGGCGCGCTGGTCGAGGGCGACCCGGAGCGCGTGATTGCGATCAACAGGAAGATCGCCGCCCTGCCCGGCCCGCTGGTTCTCGTTCAGGCCGCCACGACGGACGCGCTTTCCGGCGAAAGCCAGCCCTATACTCTGGACTGGCTGGTGGAAGAGGTTTCCGTTAGCGTCAACACCACGGCCGCCGGCGGCAATGCCAGCCTGATGAGCATTGGCTAAAAAATGGTCCCGGCAGGGTCTCGGCCCTGCCGCACCACCTATTGTCCGGTAATCTCGCCACGGCCGAAGAGCTGGTTCAGAACCTGTTCTTCCAGCCTTGCGAATTCCGGCGTGCCATGGCGGCGCGGGCGCGGCAGCTTCACATCGAGATCAAGCGCGATGCGCCCCTCATCGATGACGACGATGCGATCCGCAAGCGCCACGGCTTCCGAGACATCATGGGTGACAAGCACGGCGGTGAATTTCTGCTTGCGCCAGATACGCTCCAGCAGAAGCTGCATTTCGATGCGGGTGAGCGCATCGAGCGCGCCGAGCGGCTCGTCCAGTGCCAGAATCTGCGGATGGGCGACAAGGGCGCGGGCCAGCGCCACACGCTGCTTCTGGCCGCCGGAGAGCACATAGGGCCACTCACCCGCCCGGTCCTTGAGACCGACCTCATCGAGAATGCCGAGTGCCTGCTCCCTTGCAGCTTCGCCCTTGGCTATGCCGGTGAGGCCGACGGAGACATTATTCGCGATCCGCTCCCACGGCAGAAGGCGCGGCTCCTGAAACATCATGCGTGTACGGTCCGAAGGGTCTTTCGAGACTGTTCCGGTCGTCGGCGTATCAAGGCCCGCCAGAATGCGCAAAAGCGTGCTCTTGCCGCAGCCGCTCTTGCCGATGACGGCCAGAAACTCGCCTTCCCGCACATCGAGATCGATGCCGCGCAGGACCGGCTTGTCGCCGAAGCTCTTCGTGACGTTGCGGAAGCTGAAGGCGACCTTGCCTTCAGCCGGTTTGGCACGGTGTTCGATCTTCGCCTCCGTTCCGGACGGAAGAGATGGGGGAGCATCCGGGCGTCTCAGCGTCGTCACATTACCGGTCGACATGGGTTACCTCAGACTTTCTTGAAGGCTGGATGCCATTGCAGGAAGATGCTTTCGAGGAAGCGGGCGAAACTGTCGGCGAGCTTGCCGAGAAGCGCATAGATGAGGATCGACAGCACAACGACATCGATCAGCAGGAATTCGCGCGCCTGCATGGCCATATAGCCGAGGCCGGAAGACGAGGAGATGGTTTCTGCCACGATCAAGGTCAGCCA
The DNA here is from genome assembly GCF_044769685.1 of Agrobacterium sp. NPDC090283. Taxonomy (NCBI): domain Bacteria; kingdom Pseudomonadati; phylum Pseudomonadota; class Alphaproteobacteria; order Hyphomicrobiales; family Rhizobiaceae; genus Agrobacterium; species Agrobacterium sp. NPDC090283. The sequence goes on from NZ_JBIVYG010000025.1 coordinate 30,758, forward strand.
CATGATGCCGAGCGCATAACGCAGGCCGGTGAAGATGGCCGGCAGTGCGCCGGGCAGGATCACCCGCCGAAACAGCGTGAAGGGCGACATGCCGTAGGTGCGGCCCATCTCGACCAGTTGCGGATCGACCCCCTGAATGCCGAGCAGCGTATTGATGTAGATCGGGAAGAAGACCCCGAGCGCGACGAGAAAGAGCTTCGCTTCCTCGTCTATGCCGAACCACAGGATGACGAGCGGAATGAGCGCCAGATGTGGGATATTGCGGATCATCTGCAGTGTCGTATCGGTGAAACTGCGGGAAAATCTCGACAGGCCATTGGCGAGCCCGAAGATGAAACCGATGGAGCCGCCAATGGCGAAGCCGGCCAGTGCGCGGGCGGAACTGACACCGATATTGGCGACAAGCTCACCTGAGAGCAGAAGCCGCCAGAAGGCTTCCGCGACAGCGGAGGGGGCCGGCAGCACATTGGCGGAAATCAGGCCGACACGCGCCGCCACCTCCCAGCCAGCAAGAATGAGGGCGGGAAGCAGCCAGCCGGTGGCGCCACCTATCTCGATACGCTTTCGAGTGCTCATGGCATCCCCTCCGGTCCGGCTCAGTTGGTCGCGCCCGACCAGACGGCATCCTTGATGCTGATCTGTTTCGGGATGAGGCCAAGGCGATAAAAGCGGTCGGCGGTTTCCTGCTGGCTGGCGACGATCTTGTCGTCGATCTTTACGATGCCGAATTCCGAGCGGTTGGCGGCGAGCGTCTGCGCCTCCAGCGGAACGCCCGTCACCTCATGCAGCGCTGCGGCCACCTTGTCGCGGTTGGCGGCAGACCATTTTGCCGCCTCGCCAAGCGCGTCGATGGTGGTGTTGATGGTATCGGCATGGGATTTGGCATAGTCGCGATTGGCGAGGAAATAGGTGCTGACATCCAGAACGTCGCTGGTGCGGGCAAGGGTCACCGGCTTGTAGCGGGTTTCGGCAATCGCGTAGAACGGATCCCAGACGGCCCAGGCATCGATCTTGTCGCTGGCGAAAGCGGCCGCGGCATCGGCCGGGCTAAGATAGGTCACCTCGATATCGCTGAATTTCAGGCCGTTTTTCTCCAGCGCCGCGACCAGTAAATTATGGGCACTGGTGCCCTTGCCGACACCGACCTTCTTTCCCTTGAGATCGGCAACCGACTTGATACCGCTTTCAGGCTTGGCAAAGATCGCCTCGCCCTTGCCGTTCGAAGGAAGCGCCGCGACATAAACAATGGCCGAACCCGCCGCCTGTCCGAAAATCGGCGGTGCGTCGCCCGTCCAGCCGACATTGATGGAACCGACATTCAGAGCCTCCACCAGCGGCGGGCCCGCCGTGAACTCCACCCAGGATACCTTCACACCCTTGGCCTCGAGCGCCTTTTCGATGACGCCCTGCTGCCTTGCGATAACAGGCAGGCCGGTTTTCTGATAACCGATCTTCAGCTCTTCCGCAGCCTGCGCGGCGAAGGCCAGCGTTGAAAAGGCGGCGGCGGCGATAAGACCGGCGGAAAGGGCGCGTCGGGTCATGGCTGGCATTTCATCTCCTATCACCAGCCCCACTGGCCGGTCTGCGATATGGAGCAATGCTAGGGTTTTCAATAAAAACGATAGAGAGACAATAATTCAATATGACTGATATCGCGGGAATAAAATTCCGCTACCGTAAGGCTTTTCCGCAAATATTGGCAGCGGCTTATTTTTGGCCCCAAATGAAAACGCCGGCGCACAAGGCGCCGGCATATGCATCAATCATCGTGTGATTGGCCTATTCGATATCGAAGGAAACGCCCTGCGCCAACGGCAGCGACTTGGAATAGTTGATGGTGTTGGTCGCCCGGCGCATATAGGCCTTCCAGGAATCCGAACCGGATTCACGGCCACCACCGGTTTCCTTTTCACCGCCGAAGGCGCCACCGATTTCAGCACCGGATGTGCCGATATTGACGTTGGCGATGCCGCAATCCGAGCCTTCCGACGACAGGAAACGCTCCGATTCCTGCATGTCGCGGGTAAAGATCGACGAGGAAAGACCGGCAGCAACGGCGTTATGGGCGTCGATCGCCTGATCGAGATCGCTGTATTTCATGACATAGAGGATCGGCGCGAAGGTCTCTTCCAGAACGGGGCCAACCTGCTTCGGCATTTCGACCAGTGCCGGCTTCACGTAATAGGCGTCTGCCGCGCCGGTATCCACGCGGCCGCCGCCATTCACCACGCCACCGGCCGCCTTGGCAGCCTCGAGCGCCTTTTGCATGCCGTCAAAGGCCGCCTTGTCGACCAGCGGGCCGACGAGTGCGGAGCTTTCCAGCGGATTGCCGACGGAGACGGAGGCATAAGCCTTCTTCAGGCGCGGCACGAGTTCGTCATAAACGCTGTCATGCACGAAAAGGCGGCGAAGCGTGGTGCAGCGCTGGCCGGCGGTACCCATGGCACCGAAGGCGATGGCGCGCAGCGCCATGTCGAGATCGGCAGACGGGCAGACGATGCCGGCATTGTTGCCGCCGAGTTCCAGAATGGCGCGGGCAAAACGCTTGGCCAGACGCGGGCCGACATCACGGCCCATGCGGGTGGAACCGGTGGCGGAGACGAGCGGCACCTTGGCATTGTCCACCATGGCTTCACCCACGGCGCGGTCACCGATCAGCAGTTGCGACAGACCTTCCGGCGCATCGCCAAAGCGGGCGACGGCGCGCTCGAAGATGCCCTGCACGGCAAGGGCCGTCAGCGGGGTCTTCTCCGAAGGCTTCCAGACCACCGAATTACCGCAGACGAGGGCAAGTGCGGCATTCCACGACCAGACGGCAACGGGGAAATTGAAGGCCGAGATGACGCCGACGACGCCAAGCGGATGCCAGGTTTCCATCATGCGGTGGCCGGGGCGTTCGGTGGCGATGGTGAGACCGTAAAGCTGGCGGGAAAGACCGACGGCGAAATCGCAGATATCGATCATCTCCTGCACTTCACCGAGACCTTCGGACGGGATCTTGCCCGCTTCCAGCGAAACGAGACGGCCGAGATCGGTCTTGAAGGCGCGCAGTTCTTCGCCGAGCAGGCGGATCAACTCGCCACGGCGGGGCGCCGGCACATTACGCCAGACCTTGAAGGCCGCGTCAGCCTTGTCGACCACGGCCGCGACACCGTCGACCGAAACGGTCTTGAGGCTCGCGATCTGCTCACCCGTGACAGGGCTGAAGGACGCCATGTCGCCGCCGGTATAAAGATCGCGGGCAACACCCATCCTGTCGAGCAGAGCCGCGGCTTCCTGTTTCACGTCAAGCTTCGTCATCGCATCCATGTCCATCGTCCTTTTGGTTGAAAGGGAGGAAAGGCCGTGTGGATACGGCGCTTTCAACTCCCGTCACTCTATCTTTCCCCGAATTTTTCATTCGTTATCTGAAACTGGGCCCGACAAGGCCGGAAAACACCGTTCCATTCTTTCCCGTAATCATATATGGCCATAACGACCCTTTTCCAATGAGGAAAGCGGGTAAGTTGATGCGAGAATGGAATGGATCCGCGCAGAAGACTGGTCCCCGATATCGTCACCCTGCAGGCGTTCGAATGCGCGGCACGGCATGGCAATTTTACGCGCGCGGCCGAAGAACTCAACCTCACGCAGAGCGCGGTGAGCCGGCAGATCGGCGAGCTGGAGGCGCAGACCGGAATGCAGCTGTTCGAGCGCATCCGCCGGCGGGTCGTGCTTTCGGAAGCCGGGCGCAAGTTCCTGCCCGATGTGCGGCGCCTGTTGCAGCAATCCGAACAGCTGATGGTGCGTGCGGTTTCTGCCGGAACATCGCATGCATCCCTTTCCGTCGCGACACTGCCGACATTCGGAAGCCGCTGGCTGATGCCGCGCCTGCACCGCTTCATCGATGCCAACCCTGATATGACGATCACGATCGGCTCGCGTTCGCATCCCTTCGATTTTGATGAGGAAGGTTTCGATCTCGCCATTCATTATGGCCAGCCAATCTGGGCACACGGCACCTGCACGTTCTTATGCAACGAGGTGATCGTGCCGGTTGCCAGCCCCGCCCTTATCCGCCGCGCCGGCGTGAACCAGGCGCAGGATCTGGCCGGACAACCGTTGCTGCACGTCACGACGCGGCCGAAACTCTGGACGGAATGGTTGGAAATGAACGGGGTGACGGCAGACAATGCCTATCAGGGCAGCCGTTTCGACCAGTTTTCGATGATCATCGAAGCCGCCGCGAGCGGCATCGGTTTTGCTCTTCTGCCGAGATATCTAATCGAGGCGGAACTCTCATCCGGCCGCCTCGAAATTGTCTTCGACATCCCCCTGCAAACCGACAAGAGCTATTATGTCGCCCTGCCGGAAGGACGTCAGGACAACGCGCTTGCGCGCGCCTTTCAGGCCTGGCTGCTCGATCAGGTCGGCAAGCCGGTCTAGGCCGTCACTGGCTCAGTTCGCAGAGCGGAAGGAGACGTCATCCAGACCCGGAAGGTCGGGACCAACGGGTACGATCCGGGTCGGATTGAGCGCCTTTATCGAATAATAACCGCGTTTGATGTGATCGATATTGACCGTATCGCGCACGCCGGGAACATTCAGCACCCGCATCATATAGGCCTGCAGCGCGGGATAATCGGCGATGCGGCGGAGATTGCATTTGAACAGGCCATAATAGGCTGCATCGAAACGCACCAGCGTTACGAAAAGCCGGACATCCGTTTCGGTCAGACGATCGCCGAACAGGAAAGGCCCGCCGGTCGCCAGCCGCGTCTCAAGCTCATCGAGCGTCGCGAAGACCTCGGCGAAAGCTTCCTCATAGGCTCCTTGAGTGGTGGCAAAACCGGTTCTGTAGACGCCGTTATTGAGACGGGGATAGATGTGATCGTTGAGCGCGTCGATCTCGACTCGCAACTCCTCGGGATAAAGGTCAATCGCGTTATCGGCGAGAGCGCCGAAACCGGAATTCAGCATGCGCAGAATATCGGCGGATTCGTTATTAACGATGGTTTTTGTCTTTCTGTCCCACAGAACCGGCACGGTGGCGCGGCCGGTATAATACGGATCGGCGCTGGTATAGGCCTCATGCATATAGGTAAAGCCATTCAGCCCGTCGCGATCCGCTCCCGGATAGTCGCCGAATTTCCAGCCCTCGTCGGAAAGCGCCGGCTCTACCACGGAAACGGAAATCACGTCTTCAAGCTTCTTCAGCTTCCGGCCGATCAGCGTGCGCGATGCCCAGGGGCAGATCAGCGCGACATAGAGATGATAGCGGCCGGCCTCGGCCGCAAAACCGCCCTCACCCGTCGGCCCTGCCGAACCGTCAGGCGTCACCCAGTTGCGGAAGCCGGAGGTCTGGCGAACGAAGCCGCCCTTCTTGTCGGTCGCCTGCACCGGATGCCATTCGGCGGTCCATTTTCCATCAACGAGCATTGTGCTCTCCGTTCATCTGTCGATGAACGCCTTATGAGCCGGTTGACCGGCGGCCGACAAGCCGCGCTTCGGTTGACGCACTGTTTCCGATCGGCGGATGCATTCAAAGGCGATTGCGGAAAAACGGGTTCCAGCGCACGGTGCCGAGCCTGACTTTTTCGCGGATCATCGTCAGAAGTCCCGAAGCGGCGATGACGGCGAGACCCAGCACCGCGATGGCATCGGGATATTCGTGAAAGAAGGTCATGCCGATCGCCACCGCCCAGAGGATCTGAGAATAATGCGAGGGCGCGATCTGGCTTGCGGGCGCGATGCGGGTTGCGACCAGAAGAGTGATCTGTCCCGTCGCCGTGCAGAGGCCTATGAAGGCGAAGGCGAGAAGCTGGTGCAGGTTGGGCATGACGAAATCGGGAATGGAAGCGATGCCGTTGAAAGTCAGGCCATAAATCAGCAGCACACCCATGATGGAGGTGCGCTTTTCCTTGCCCGCAAGCGAGCGCAAAAGCACGATGGTCATGGCCGCCAGGAAGGCTACGCCGATGGCGGCGATATGCCCGAGTTCCAGTGTCTTGAAGCCCGGCCGCACGACAAGGATGACGCCGACGATACCGGCCAGAACCGCCGCCCAGCGCCATGGGCCGATACTCTCCTTCAGGACCACGGCGGACAGAACTGTTACGAAAAGCGGCGACAGGAAGATCAGCGCATAGGCTTCCGCCAGCGGAATGGTGGTGAAGGCATAGATGCCGAAAATACCGGCGAAGAGACCGGAAATGGCGCGCCCATGCACCGCAAAGGGCCGGCTCATGCGCCAAAATTCGCGCCACCTTTCCTCGCGCGGTTTGCTGAAGAAGATGAAGATGCCGGAGAAAAGAATGCTGAAAAAGCCGATCTCGAAAACGCTGATCTGTGACCCAAGCGATTTGATCGTGGCATCGCCCATGGAAAAGGTCGCATAAGCGAACAGACCGAGCAGAAAACCCTTTTGCATTTGACTTCCCCGAACATCGACCGCAATGCAAAGCATCCCCCGGCCGCGTGACGCGACCCGAGCACCCATTAAAAGGGCAGTCAGTCTGGCAGATTTGATCCTCACCCCTATGGCTAGACCCGGCTACCTATGAGTGCAAGCCGCAAAAACGGCAAAATTGCCCGATTGGACGCCGCCGGTGCAAATGGCCGCAAGGTGCGGCAAATTTGTCCCGCCATGGCCATCACATCACCGTCATGGAAAGAGGTTAGCCGGTGTTGATCGTGGCGCTTGGCGACGGGCATGAAGGCGGCTAAATATATCATGCGATTTTTCACCCGCCGATTTCCCCGGCCGGTGCTGCCGCGTTAACATGGCCTCGCTAACCGAAAGGAAAAAGAATGCGGATTGTGATGATCGGTTCGGGTTATGTCGGCCTTGTGTCCGGCGCGTGTTTTGCGGATTTCGGCCATGACGTGGTTTGCGTCGACAAGATGCCGGAGAAGATCGAGGCTTTGAAAAGTGGCCATATTCCGATCTTCGAGCCGGGGCTGGAAACCATCGTTGCCAACAATGCCAAGGCCGGCCGGCTGAGCTTCACGACAGATCTTTCCGCAGCTGTCGCCAATGCCGATGTCGTCTTCATCGCGGTCGGCACGCCCTCGCGACGCGGCGATGGCCATGCCGATCTCGGTTATGTCTATGCGGCGGCGAAAGAGATCGCCCATGCGCTCGATGGCTTCACGGTCATCGTCACCAAATCCACCGTTCCCGTCGGCACCGGCGACGAGGTGGAACGCATCATCCGCGAGGAAAACCCCTCGGCCGATTTCGCTGTCGTCTCCAATCCGGAGTTCCTGCGCGAAGGGGCCGCCATCGAGGATTTCAAGCGGCCGGACCGCATCGTCGTCGGCCTTTCGGATGAGCGCGCCCGCCCCGTGATGACGGAGGTTTACCGCCCGCTTTACCTCAACCAGTCGCCGCTGCTCTTCACTACGAGGCGTGCTTCAGAACTGATCAAATATGCCGCCAATGCCTTTCTGGCGATGAAGATCACCTTCATCAACGAGATGGCCGACCTCTGCGAGAAGGTCGGCGCCAATGTGCAGGACGTGTCGCGCGGCATTGGACTCGATGGCCGTATCGGCTCGAAATTCCTGCATGCCGGCCCTGGTTATGGCGGCTCCTGTTTCCCGAAGGACACGCTGGCGCTTGCCAAGACCGCGCAGGATTATGATGCGCCGGTGCGGCTGATCGAGACCACAATCGCCATAAACGACAACCGCAAGCGCGCCATGGGTCGCAAGGTCATCAACGCCGTGGGTGGCGATGTGCGCGGCAAGAAGATCGCCGTGCTTGGCCTCACCTTCAAGCCAAACACCGACGACATGCGCGACAGCCCGGCCATCGCCATCATCCAGACCCTGCAGGACGGCGGTGCGAAAGTGGTCGGTTACGATCCGGAAGGCATGGCGAATGCCCGCCATCTGATGGAAGACATCGACTATGCTTCGGGCCCCTACGAGGCAGCGGAAGGCGCCGACGCCGTCGTGATCGTGACGGAATGGAACCAGTTCCGCGCGCTCGACCTGCCGCGCCTGAAGGCGATCATGAAACATCCGGTTCTGGTGGACCTGCGTAATATCTATCGCACGGATGAAGTCGCCGCACATGGCTTCATCTATGCCGCGGTCGGTCGCCCGCACGAAGGCAGCACCGGTAACGGCGCTTAGGGGTTTCGCTTCGCAATTTCATCAAGAGGTTTTCTGCGCTTCGGTTAAACCGCAAACGCACCAACGGATTCGGGATATAATCATGCGTTATCTGGTTACCGGCACAGCAGGCTTCATCGGCTTTTACGTTGCGAAGCGGCTGCTGGATGCCGGCCATTTCGTGACCGGTTTTGACGGCATGACGAAATATTACGATGTCAGCCTCAAGGAAAAACGCCACGCCATTCTTTCCCGCTCCAACGGCTTCCGGGCCGAAATCGGCATGCTGGAAGATACGGATGCGCTGAAGCGGGCCGCTGAGGCCGCCGAACCTGAGATCATCATCCACCTCGCCGCACAGGCGGGCGTTCGTTACAGCCTTGAAAATCCGCGCGCCTATATCGATTCCAATCTCATCGGCTCGTTCAACATGCTGGAGCTTGCCAGAAGCCTTGATGTCAAGCACCTGATGCTGGCCTCGACCTCCTCCATCTACGGCGCCAATGAAAAAATTCCCTTCGCGGAGAGCGACAAGGCCGACGAGCCGATGACGCTCTACGCCGCCACCAAAAAGTCGATGGAGTTGATGGCGCACAGCTATGCCCATCTGCACAAGCTGCCCACCACCGCCTTTCGCTTCTTCACGGTCTACGGCCCATGGGGGCGGCCGGATATGGCACCGATCAAATTCGTCGACGCCGTCTCCAACGGCCGGCCGATCGATATTTACGGGCAAGGCAATATGAGCCGCGATTTCACCTATATCGACGACCTCGTGGAAGGCATCGTCCGGCTGAGCCAGATCATCCCTTCGGAGGAAAACCGCGTCACGCAGGAAGGCGTCACCGACACGCTTTCACGCCACGCGCCCTTCCGTGTCGTCAATATCGGTGGCGGCCAGCCGGTGGAACTGATGCATTTCGTCGAGACGGTCGAAAAGGCGGTCGGGAAACCCGCGATCCGCAACATGCTGCCGATGCAGCAGGGCGATGTTCCCCGCACCTTCGCCTCGCCCGATCTTCTGAAAGCCCTGACCGGCTACGTGCCGCAAACCCCGGTCGAGGAGGGCATCAAGGCCCTCGTCGCCTGGTATCGCGAAATGCACCCGGCCGAGTTACGGGAATAACCTCACAACGTCGCCAGCAGGCGGTTGGAGATGGTGCCGCCGGAAGCGCTCTGCATGGCGATCTTGGTTTCCACGGCCTCGATGATCGTGTCGCTGAAATCCATTTCGGTGAGATCGCGGATATTGGAAAGACCGCCCGGCGAAAACACGTTCACTTCCAGTATCTTGTCGCCGACAATATCGAGCCCGACGAGGAACATGCCGTCCTCCACCAGCTTTGGCCGCACCATTTCGGCAAGCGCCACGATTTCATCGGTCACCGTCACCGCCTCCGCCGTGCCATGGGCATGGATATTGGAGCGCAGATCGCCCTTGGCCGGCACGCGGCGAAGGGCGGCGTATTTGCCATCCCGCATCAGCGGCCGGCCATTCATCATGAAGAAGCGGATATCGCCATCCTTGGCGGCCGGCAGATAGGCCTGCGCGATCAGATAGCCCTCCAGGCTCACCGCCTCGAAAATCTGGTTGAGATTGGTCTCCTTGCTGGAGCCGATCTTGAAGACGTTCTTGCCGCCGGAGCCCTGCAACGGCTTGACGATGACGCCCTTGGGATGTGCATCGGCAAAGGCGCGGATTTCCTCGACATTGCGCGAAATGATCGTGGTTGGGCGGACGATTTCGGGAAAGCTCTGGAAATAGAGCTTGTTCTGCGCCAGCGCCAGACCTTCCGGATCGTTCAGCACCACGACACCGCGCTGTTCGGCGAGCCGGCCAAACAGGATGCCGGCATGCACCGCCCATGGCCGCGTCGTCTGGTCGAGCGAGGGGTCGTTGCGCAGCATCAACGCATCTATTTCCTCGACATCCATGGTGCGTCGCTCCAGCGCCTTGTCCTGAAGTGCGGCGTGGAAACCTTCCGATTTCTTGTATTTCGTCTTCGGCAGCACGGTGGCATGGATTGTCAGGCTGTCATCCGAGCGCAAGGTGAAATCGCCTGGCGTCAGATAGACCACCTCATGGCCGCGATTGAGCGCGGCCATGGCCAGCAGGCCGGTGGCGTAGTTCGGTCCCTCGGTTTCGATGGAATTGACGAAAAATGCGATACGCATGAAGCCCCTCCTATAATGTCGCCAGTTCGGCAATGGATAATCCCGCCCGTATTTTTTCCAGCCGCTCATTGGCCTTGGCGGGCAGCAGAAATGCGGGTCTCACACCCGGCGGGCGAAGCAGGCCGCGCAGGGCAAGCTCCTGCATGACAGGAAAATGCGCGGCGGCGATCTTGCCCATCCAGAACGGATCGAGCGCCCCGCCCCTGCGCAGATGGTCCAGCACCTCGGCCAGCCCGCGCAGATAGATCGCATCCTTGGAAAGACCGCCGCCGCGATAGATGCGCAGCACCATGTTGAAGGCGGCGGCCTCATCGAAACCGTGATCGCGGGTCATGGTGCGGAAGGTCTCCACGAAGCTTGCCCCATCCAGCATGGCGGCGCAGCCGACGACGCGGCCGGCGATCAGCCGCAGACGCTCGCGCGTCATGCCGCCGGCCAGATGTTCCGCCAGCACCGCGAGCCCCTCCTGCACGCCCTCATAACCGGAAAGGCCGGTGCGGAAGAGACGCAACCCCTGAAACGAGCCGTTGAAATAGGTGAGAAGATGCACGCCGATCTCATGCGACAGCAGCGCCTCGACACGGCGCTGTTCCATGACGGTGTGGCGGGAGATCAAAAGCTTCTCGCCCGTCACCATCAGGCCCGGCGGCAGGTCGTCGCGGATTTCGACGCGAGCCTTGAATTCCGGGGCTTCCGCAAGATAGGTCTCGACCATCTCCCGCGACTTCTTGGCGACCGCGTAGCAATCGACCATGGCGATTTCGCCGCTCTCTTGCCCGCGCGGGCAATCCGCAAGCACGCGCAGCGCCAGCTGAAGGAGGGCCGGTTCGACAGCGCCGTAAAGGGCGCGTGAAAAATCGGTGAAGGTGCGATGGTGCAGATTGGCGAGCATCGTCAGCTGCAGATCGATCTCCTGCTGTTTCTCCCGGTAGAGATTATAAAGCACCGGGTCTTCCAGATGATCGAAAACGACGGAATAAAGCTTGCGTTTCTGCTCCTCGACATCGACGCCGAGCGGCCGGTAAAGCAGGCGCGGCGCGAACTGAAAGCCGCCATCACGAAACTCCTCGAAGGCCCGGCGGGCATTGATGGGCGTGACGGAAAGCAGAAAATCGAAGGATGAAACAATATCGTCGACGGACCGGTCGGCGCGCCTGACCGCATCGACGAAGGCCTTGCGCCCCAGCGCCCGATGGCTGGTGACCTTGAGCGCGTCCTTGCCCGAAGCGAAGGATGAAAAAGCCTGCAGGCCGGCATCGAAAAGATCGGCGATCATCGTCACCCGCAGGCCCGGATAATCCGCACCGGATTCCGGCTGGCGGTAGATCGGCGCAAAACGCACGCTGATGCAGGGAAAATCGAGTCCGGCTTTCTTGAAGCGCAGAACCGGATCGGCATCCGGCTCCGGCCGGGTGATGCGCGGCGTGCGAAAGCGCACTTCAGCATCACAGACCGCCTTGATGAAGACCCGGCGGGCATTCTGCGTTTCGGGCTCAGCCGTCGCCGAGACGGAGACCTCATAATGCGGCAGGAAAGGCGAATCGTCGGCCAGAAGAATGTCATGCTCCAGCTCGCCGATATCGAGGACGATGAAGGCGCCGAAACGCTGCCGCATGACCGTGCCAACGGCCTCGATCAGCGGCGCCGCCTCCTGAATGGTGGACGCGATCAGATAGGAGGCATGAGCGGCGGCGATATCGCGGGCGGCGAGATTTTTCGTGCCGCCTGTCAGATGCAGGCAGAGAAATGGCAGTGGCCTATCTATATGCAGACGGCCGTCTTTGCCGAGATCGCGCCGGATGGCCTTGCCCGCCTCGAGGCAGGACACGACGTCATCGGCCAGATCGGCGATGGGAGACGGTGCGCTGCGGGCGGAAGAGAGGTTCATCGCCGCGACCTCAGGCACTCTTCGAGCACCGGCTGGAGTGCTGTTATCGCTTGGCGAATATCCGCCACCACACGCGCATCCGGCTTTCCCGTCCACTCATCCATGAAGAATTTCTTGAACTCGACTGCGATGGCGCAGCCATTTTCGGCGAACCTTTCGTGGATGAAACGGGTCTGCTCGCCCTTGCCCTGAAACGCCACGTTCTCGCGAACATCGAGGCGGCGTCCGCCGATGGTCGCTGACGCGAAATGATGCCCGACCGCGCTGACGATATCGCCCCAGCGGCTGCGATCCATGGAAAAGGTGCCGATATTGATATCGGGCGCCTCCGCCTGTGCCGTCGGCGGCGCGGCGGCGCCCTGCCGGCGATGATTATAGCTGTGCACATCCAGCACCACGAAGGCGCCGTGCCGCCTTTCGATTGCAGAGAGCACGGTCTTCAGCATCGCATAATAATCGGCGTGAAAATCGAGCGATTGCCGGATGGCTTCCGGGGCCGGCTCCTCTTTCCAGACCTCAAGCCCCCAGGATTGTTCCGGCTTCAGATAGATCGCCTGATCGGCCGCACGGTTGAGATCGATTTCGAAACGCGAATGGTGAACAACGAGACGGTTCGTCAGTCCCGCGATCATCTCACCGGTGAAAGGGTCTTCCTCCCTCAGCCGCTGTTCCGGGGAAAGGGCGATGAGCCCGGATACGTCCGGTCTGATGCGATGACCGTCGTGAATGGCCGTGCCGATAACAGGTGAATTGCCGAAATCAATCGACCAGAAACCCTTGTTTTCGTTGTTACCGCGGTATTCGCCGTCGCTCTGTCTGGCTGCCATGCTGCCTCCCCTGCATCGGGGATAAAACAGCGGGACATGCCCGTTTGTTCCGGTAAAAAATTGCGCGCGATGCATTCGGTCTCATCAATGACGCCGCTGGAAAAAATGCGGAACCATCCCGGAAAGCCCACGTTGTTCCAGCAGGAGGGGCCGCCGTGTCAAACGGACGCGATGGCGCTGAAGAACATCGGGATTTTTCCGTTTTCTCCCGGTGGCCAACGAAATGGCAGCCGAGCTTCTTACCCATCCGGCACCCCTCCGTTCCTGCTTTCCACGCACAAGGAGCCGCGACATGGAAAAGACCGAAACACGCAAACTTGCGGAAGAATATCTGCGTCTCGGCGGCACGCGTCAGGTGATGATCGACGACAACAAGACCTTCGTGCGCCAATGGCAGCACGAACCGGCGGAAGCCGAACGGTTCTGGCAAACGCACATCGAAAATCTCGACGCGGAACGGCTCAAGGACGTGGAATTTTTCCTGCCCTCCATGAATTCCGACATGAATTCCGACAAGGGCAAATGAACCCAGAAGGAGACAGACATGACTGCCATCAACGCCGCGAAAATCCTCATTCTCGCAACGGACGGCTATGAGCGTTCCGAATTGCGCGTGCCCTATGACCAGTTGAAGGCCAGGGGTGCGGACGTGAAGGTCGCCTCCATCAAGGAGGGCGAGATCAAGAGCTGGGACAAGAAGAACTGGGGCGACAGCATCGCCGTCGACCTTCCCGCCAAGGCCGTAAAAACGGAAGATTTTGACGCGCTGGTTCTTCCCGGCGGCCAGATCAACCCGGATATCCTGCGTCATGATGAGGATGCGATGCGGGTGGTGCGTGATTTCGTCAAATCCGGCAAGGTGGTGGCCGCCATCTGCCACGCGCCATGGCTGCTTGTCGAAGCGGATGCCCTGCGTGGCCGCGACGCCACCTCCTATTGGTCGATCAAGACCGACCTCAAGAATGCCGGCGCCAACTGGAAGGATGAAAAAGTGGTCACCGATAAGGGGATCATCACCTCCCGCAGCCCTGACGATCTCGACGCCTTCGTCGCCAAGATCGTGGAAGAGGTCGAGGAAGGCCGCCACGAACGTCGCGCCGCTTAAGACACGCACCATGTTTCCGTGCCGCCGGTTTCCCCGGCGGCACTTCTATTTGGGAGAAAGACATGAAAAGCAGATTGCTGGCCAGCGGCGCGGAGCGCATCTTCATCCTCGTCATTGATCCCGAGGAAGAAGCCTTCGAGGCCATCGGGCGCTTTGCCAAGGCCGAAAACATCAACGCCGCCTCGGTTACCGCGATCGGGGCCTTTGCCGCGGCAACACTCGCCTTTTTCGATCTTTCGACGCGGGACTACAAGGAAATACCGATCACCGACCAGAGCGAGGTTCTGAGTCTGCTCGGCGATATCACCCTTGACGAGAATGATACGCCCAATCCGCACCTGCATGTGGTTCTGGGCTTTGCCGATGGCTCCACCAAGGGTGGCCATTTTCTAAAAGGAGTGGTGCGACCGACGCTGGAAGTCGTCATCCGCGAAACACCTGCGGAATTGCGGCGCAGCTATCGCCCGGAATTCGGCATCGCTCTCATCGATCCCGCGAAATAAGCCCACGGAACCGGAAAAACGCCATTGCGTTATCGCTTTGGACAGGGGGCGGCATGGTGACGGCGATCGATCGAAGAGATGCGGATGATGACGAGGTCGGGCAATTTCTGATCGGCCTCGCGCGCGGCACGGCGGGCGCATTGCTGTTTGCCCTGCCCATGCTGATGACCATGGAAATGTGGTTTCTCGGCCTTTACGTCAATTCCTGGCGGCTTCTGCTGCTCTGCATCCTCAACCTGCCGCTACTGTTGCTTCTCGCCCGCCGCATCGGTTTCGAGAATGTTCACTCCTGGAGCCAGGCGCTGCGCGACGCGATGACGGCCTATGGGCTGGGCATCGCCGTCAGCGCGGCCGTGCTCCTGCTGTTCGGTATTCTGAACCACCAGATCACCGCCTCCAACATCGTCGCCAAGATTGCCCTGCAATCCGTTCCAGCCAGCATCGGCGCATTGCTCGGACGCAGCCAGCTCGGTCAGCATTCCGATGCGGAGGATGAAGAGGAAGGCGAATATTCCGGCGAGACGGGTTATCTGCACGAATTGTTCATGATGGTGGTCGGCGCGCTCTTCCTCAGCCTCAATGTTGCGCCGACGGAAGAAATGATCCTGATCGCCTACAAGGTGACGCCCTACCACATTCTGGCGCTTTGCCTGCTGTCGATCGCCATCATGCATGGCTTCGTTTATGCGCTTCACTTCAAGGGCTCGCATCAGTTGCACGAAGGGCAGAAGTGGTGGCAATCCTTTATCCGCTTCACCCTGCCCGGCTATGTCATCGCCATCGCCATCAGCATCTATACGCTCTGGACCTTCGAGCGCCTCGACCACACCTCGCTGTCGCAGATCATGAATGCCGCCGTCATTCTCGGCGTTCCCGCCTCGATCGGCGCGGCCTCTGCCCGGCTGATCCTGTGAGGTCAAGATGACGATATCCAAGGGCCGCAAACATACGGAAAGCCCCGAGCCCCACTGGGTGGAATGGCTGACGGGCGCCATCTGCACACTTCTTGTCGCCGCCATGCTCGGCTGGATCGGTTATGATATTTATCGCTACAGGCCGGAGGATGCCCGCTTCGAAATCGCCGTTACCGGCGTGGAGGCGCAGGCCGGGCAATATCGCGTGCGGTTCGATATCCGCAACCTTTCCATGACGACGGCGGCGCAGGTGCAGGTGCGCGGCGACCTGCAGCAAAACGGCGCGACGCTGGAGAGCGCCGATGTGACATTCGATTACGTCGCCTCGGAGTCTCGCGACACCGGCACGCTTTTCTTTCGCAACGATCCCCGCAGCTCAACGCTCACCATCAATGTCGCCGGCTATACCGAGCCGTGAGACCTTTCAGGATGATTTCATGCCGACATCGGAACTGACGAAAGAACGCGACCTCAGGGATTCAAAGCCCGTGTGGGCGGACACGCCCCGCATCGGCGTCCGCAGCAGGCAGACGCCGGAGGCCGACCATTACGACACGATCGTGGTCGGCGCCGGTATCAGCGGCGCGCTGGTGTCCCATGCCCTGCAACGGCCGGGTCAATCCATGCTGATCGTCGACCGGCGCGAGCCGGTGATGGGCAGCAGCGTCGCCAGCACCGCGATGATCCAGCATGAAATCGACACGCCGCTGACACAGCTCAGAAAGATGATCGGCACGGATGCGGCCGACAGGGCATGGCAGCGTTCCGCCCGCGCCGTCCTGCGGTTGGAGGAAATCGTTTCTTCGCTCGGCATCTCCTGCAGCATGAGGCGCAAACAGGCCCTTTATCTGGCGGGAGACGAAATGGGATCGCGCGCGCTGAAGGCCGAAGCGGCAGCCCGTGAGGAAGCGGGCATCGAGGCCCGCTTTCTCACCGCTGCGGAACTGAGAGATCAATACGGCTTGCACCGGACCGCGGCCATCCTCAGCGATATTTCGGCCTCTGCCAATCCCGCACAGCTGACCGCTGGCCTGCTGCGCCACACGGCGGGCGCCGGCGCCGAAATCGTCTCGCAGCTTGAGATCACCGATCTCAGGAACCTCGGCGACGAGGTTGTCCTTGCGACCGCCGGCGGCAAAATCCTTTCCGCACGCAATGTCGTTTTCTGCACCGGCTATGAATTCCTGAAAATGCTGGAGAGCCCGAAGCACCAGATCATTTCCACCTGGGCGCTGGCGAGCAGAAAGGGGCTCGACCTGCCCGACTGGCTGGAGAACCATATCGTCTGGGAGGCGTCCGATCCCTATCTCTACCTGCGCACCGACCGCGAGGGGCGGATGATTGCCGGAGGCGAGGACGAGGAAAACCCCACCGCCTACCAGTCGGAGCGCAAGCTCGCCGCCAAGGCCGAGACGATCCGCCGCAAGATCGAGAAGCTTCTCGGCATCGATATGGGAAAACCGGAATATCGCTGGGCGGCGGCCTTCGGCACGACCACCACCGGCCTGCCGCTGATTGGCGCGGTGCCCGGAATGAACAACGTCTATGCCGTGATGGGTTTCGGCGGCAACGGCATCACCTTCAGCCAGATCGCCGCTGAAATCGTGGCCGCCGCCGTCAATGGCGGCAAGGACCCCGATGCCGATCTTTTCCGTTTCAGCTGATGTCGTTCATTCCTCCTTGATGCCCGCCGCCACCTGTATGCGGCGGAGCGTCCACAAGACGACAATGCCCATTCCCGCAGCAAGAAGGGCAAGCGGCCACATGCCAAGACCGGCCGAGAGGCCGATTGCCGCCGAAAGCCACATGCTGGCGCCCGTCGTCAGGCCTTTGACATCGCCTCTGGTATAAACGACCACACCCGCCGCAAGAAAGGCGATGCCCGCCGTCACGGCCTCCACCAGCCGGATGGGATCGAGCCGTGCGGCCTCATGGCCTTCCGCCATCGTCTCCATCATGTGAATGGTGATGACGCAGAAGGTGACGGCGGCAAGGCCGATCAGCATGTTGGTGCGCAGGCCGGCCGTGTTCTTGTGAAACTCCCGCTCCAGACCGATCAGCCCGCACAGGATGACCGCGCCGAACACCCGCACCAGGAGCACCTCGAAGGGGATGGAAATATTCATGGAAAATTCTTCTGCAAGGCTCTGGGGCACTGTCGCGTCTCCTCCCGAAATTTCTTCACACTAAGTTTGGAGAGGCGTGTTGGTTCCGCGCGGCAATATAAACGTTGCGCGCAACCGAGCCGGAACCATGGGCGGAGCAAAGGGTTTGTCTCCCGTGCGCATGGGCGCACATCATGCAATTTCACACATGGGAGAAGGACCAATGGCCGAGAAGAAACTCGACGACCTGTTTTACGATACGCTGAAGGATATCTATTACGCCGAGAGGCAGATCCTGAAAGCCCTGCCGAAAATGGCGCGGGCAGCGACCGACCCGAAGCTGAAACAGGCCTTTGAAAAGCACAAGGAAGAAACGCAGGGCCACGTCGAACGCCTGCAGGAAGTGTTCGAGATCATTGGCAAGCGGGCGCAGGGCAAGACCTGCGAAGCCATTCAGGGCATCATCGCCGAAGGCGAGGAAATCATGGAGGACTTCAAAGGCACGCCCGCCCTCGATGCCGGTCTCGTTTCGTCGGCACAGGCGGTCGAACACTATGAGATCGCCCGCTACGGCACGCTGAAGGCCTGGGCGGAAAAGCTGGGCCACACCAAGGCGGTTTCGCTGCTGGACGCCACGCTCAAGGAAGAGGCCAAGACCGACGATGCGCTGACCGTGCTCGCCAAGACTTCGGTTAACGCTGCCGCCGAAAAAAAGGCGGCGTAACACCCTCCTCGACAAAAACCGGAATGGTCGCCCATTCCGGTTTTTCTGTGTCTTGAAACCTGCCGAAGTTACGGCAGGGTATAGGCGATCACATAATCGCCCGGCTTGGTTCCAACGGAGCCGTGACCACCCGCAACCATCACCACATATTGCTTGCCGCCATCCAGCGCATAGGTCATTGGCGTTGCCTGGCCGCCGGCCGGCAGGCGCGCTTCCCAAAGCTGCTTGCCGGTGGTCAGGTCATAGGCGCGCAGGTAGTTGTCGACGGCAGCACCGAGGAAGGCCACGCCGCCCTTGGTGATCATCGGCCCGCCAATGCCCGGCACACCCACCTTGAAGGGCAAGGGCAGCGGCGTCATGTCATAGACCGTGCCGTTCTTGTGCTTGTAGGCGATATCACCCGTGCGCAGATCCGCACCCGCGACATAACCCCATGGCGGCGCCTGGCAGGGAATCTGCAGCGGACCGAGGAAGGGACCCATGAACACCCCATAGGGCGCGCCGTCATTGCGGTTCAGGCCCTGTTCGCTACCTTTTTCGTCCTGACCCTTCGGCGGAATGTCGGGACGCGGCACGAGCTGCGAGGTGAAGGCGAGATAGGTCGGCATGCCGAACATGACCTGTCGTTCGGGATCGACCGCCACGCTGCCCCAGTTGAAGGTGCCGAAATTGCCGGGATAGATGATCGAGCCGTTGAGCGAAGGCGGCGTGTAACGGCCCTTGTAGTTCAGCTGATGGAAGCGGATGCGGCAGGCGAGCTGGTCGAACATGGAGACGCCCCACATGTCCTTTTCCTGCAATGGCTCCGGCTTGAAGGACAGGGCCGTCGTCGGCTGCGTCGGGGAGGTGAAGTCCTCCGGGATCGCACCGCCCGGCGCGGGCTCTTCGGTGATCGGCAGAAGGGGCTCGCCGGTGCGCCGGTCGAGAACGTAGATATCGCCCTGCTTGGTGGGGCCGACCAGCGCCGGCACGGTCTGGCCGTCCTTGGTGATATCGAGCAGCACCGGCTGGGCCGGCACATCCATGTCCCAGAGATCGTGATGAACCGTCTGGCGCACCCAGCGATCCTTGCCGGTATTGATATCGAGCGCGACGATGGAGGAGGAATATTTCTCCACATTCTCGCTGCGGCCCATGCCGAGCTGATCCGGCACCTGATTGCCGAGCGGGATATAAACGAGGCCGAGGCCTTCGTCATAACTGAAGACCGACCAGCTGTTGGGCGAATTGGTGGTATAGGTTTCACCCGCCGCAATCGGTTCGGTTTTCGCCGGATTGCCGGAATCCCAGTTCCAGACGAGCGCGCCGCTGTTCACGTCGAAAGCGCGAATGACGCCGGACTGTTCCTGCGTGGAATAATTGTCGTTCACCGCGCCGCCGATGATGATCTTGCCCGCCACGATGACGGGGGGCGAGGTCGAATAATAATAGCCGGCGGGATTGTATTTCATGCCCTGCTCAAGATGCAGCACACCCTGATCGGCAAAGGACGTGCAGACCTGGCCGGTGGCGGCGTCAAGCGCGATCAGCCGCGCATCCGAGGTCGGCAAATAGACACGTTCGGCGCAGGCCGTGCCCGGCGCGGCATTCGGTTCGGCATAATAGGAAACACCGCGGCATGTCTGGTGCTGGCGGTCCGCATTGAGACCGACATTCGGGTCGTATTTCCACTTTTCCTTGCCGGTGGCGGCATCGATGGCAATCGCCCAATTATGCGGCGTGCAGATATAAAGCGTGTTGCCGACCTTGAGCGGCGTCACCTGATAGGTGGTTTCACCGATATCATCAGGCAGCTTCACATCCCCCGTCTGGTAACGCCAGGCTTCCTTGAGCTGGGAGACGTTGTCGACATTGACCTGGGTCAACGGCGAATAACGTTGACCATAGGGCGTACGGCCATATTGATGCCAGTCACCGTCAGGCACATTGCCGCCATAGGCGGGCGTGGCGGAGGCCGTTTCCTGGGGCAGCGAACCTGCCATTTCGTGCGGATCCTGCGCCATGGAATATCCGGCCACGACGATCGAGGCGACGACGGAGAGCGCAAGCGGCCAGGCATTCGGGCCGTAGCTAAGCCCGGTCGGGCTCGCAAAACCGAGCGGCTTTCTGACCCATGGAACCAGAAGCCAGAGGCCGATGAGAATGATGATGCCGCCGCGCGGGCCAAGCTGCCACCAGTCGAAGCCGACTTCCCAGACGGCCCAGGCGAGCGTCGCGACAATGAAGACGGCATAGACGTGAAGAGCTGCGCGATTGCGCTTGAACAGCAGAATGGCCGTCAAAAGAAAGGCCAGTCCGGAAAGCACGTAATAAAAGCTCCCGCCCAGCATGACGAGCTGAGAGCCGAAACCGAACAGCGCAAGACCGATCAGTGTGAGAACAACTGCAGTGACGGTGACTGCCATGAATGAAACCCCCGATTCCTGTCACTTTGCGTGAAATGAAATCGGGCGCGATCTGGTTCCATGGAAATCATCATGATCGCGAAAAAAATTCACGTCATGGTGGTCACGGGTTTTGTGGCGCTCCGGTGGAATCCTGCGGCGCGGGATTGGTTTCCGTCGATGCCGGCGGTTGGGCGCGGCCATTCGCCGGATTGTTGTCGAAGCTTCCGGATCCGGACGGCTGCTGCGGCACGGGCGCAGTCTCGGTCTGCGGGTTCTGCGGCAGGTTTTCGTCGGGTTCGAAAACCGAATATTCGACAACGGCCCAAACCACCAATGCAAGAAGCACGCTGACGATCAGAATGACAAGGACCGGGCGTCCGCGCGATCCCTGCCGCGCACGCGTTGCCGTTTCGCTTTTGTGAGCATCCCGACCGTCGAGATAGCTGGCATTTTCTCTGGCCATGTCTTTCACTCCCTGTGACCCTATTGATCTAATCCCCGGGGTCAGGGTTTTGTTCCAGATTGCCGGAGAACGACTTTAGCCGCACTCGGCCGGTAACCGAGACCTCTCTGAGCCGTCGCAGCCTGCCACATCCACCGCGCTGAAGCTTTGCCCGAGACCAAGCCAGGAGACCGGCGGGCGTGCTTCATCCGTTTCCCATGGGTCGTCCGGGAGGTTGTCGGAATTCGCCGAAGACAGGGGCGATGCCGCCGCATGAAATCCGGCACCGGAAAAGGAAAGGTATTTTTTCACCGCATGGCGCCATCCACGCCACAGGTCGAGAAAAGCAGGAATTTTCAGCATCATGATTGTCAGGCAATATATCGATAAAAATAACGTCTCCTGTTTGGCACGTCTGGAGGACAGGCGCATCCCCGTTGCGGCGCAACCGCAGCGAATGGTCGAATTGTGCCAAGAAACCGTCATAAAGTGTCAGATCGACGCCCGACCAGGCGTGATCAGCGGCCGAGCTGCACGATCCAGCGTGTCCATTCGGCGCTATCCGGCTTCAGAATATCCGACGTGACGTCACGGCTTTCCAACGCGAAATGCCGCATCTGGCGCGGCGAAAGGCCGAAGGTCCTCTTGAAAACGCGGCTGAAATTTTCCGGATTGGTGAAACCATAGGACGCCGCCACCTCGGCAATCGTCATATGCGCCGATTGTGGCGCCCGCAGAAAATCCATCGCGCGTTCAAGACGCCGATGGGTAATGCAGGCCGAAAACCCGCCCAGCGACTCAAAGAGCCGGTAGACGGTGCGCCGGGATACGCCAAACTCACCCATGACCTTCTCCACCGAGAGGGCCGGATCGAGAAGATGATTGTCGATGTAACGCCGGATGGATGCCCTGAGCGCCCGCTGCACACCCTGCGCATTGTCGTGCCCGACATGATTGTTGATGGCGGCTGCGGCAAGTTCCAGAAGCGGCGAGACCGTGGCAGCACCCTCGCCGGCATTCATGATGTCGAAATGGCGATAGATGCTCGTCATCGTTTCGCGCAGCAGCGATACCAGTGGCAGACCGGCCGGCAGCACCCGTTCGTGATGGTTGCCGGAACCGAGAAGCCTGCCTTCCAGCAGCCGGCGCGGCACGACGAGGCTGAGATGATCGTGGTCGGTCGTGGCGGTGGCCAACGGTTGCGCCATGTCGATGAGATAGAGGTCGCCGGGGCCCGCGGTCTCGCCCGATCCGCGCCGCGACATGCTTTGTCCGCTGGCATAAAATTGCAGGAGAAAACCGTCCATGCCGTCGCGGGCAAGCTTGTGGCGCGAACGGTCGAAATCCTGCGCCGAGGACTGGGTGCGGCCGAGCGCGACATTGCCGATGAAAGCGGCGTCCACGCTGGCGAAGAAACCGTCATCCTGCGAGCGCCGCAGGCGGGCATCGAAAAGCACGTTGATCGAATCCCGCCACAGCGCCATGGCATCGCGTTTCGGCATCTGGCGCGTATCGAAGCGCGAGCGCGCCAGCGGCGCTTCAAAAGACCCTGTGTTCATCACACCGTTTTTCCGTGAACACGGCGCTGACCCCCGCCGTCCACGAAAACTATACAGGATTGAAATCGCCTAACAATGCCGGATGCCAGCGAGATGGTTCGCTGGAGGCGGGTGCGCCAAGATTATTTCGCGGTCCAGCCGCCATCGATGGAGATGGTCGTGCCGGTGATGGAGCGCGCCATATCGCCGGAGAGATAAAGCGCCATTTCCGCCACTTCTTCCGGTTGCACAAACCGTCTGGTAGGCTGCGGCGCCAGCATCACCTTTTTCACCACATCCTCCTCGCTCATGCCATGCACGCGCGCCTGATCGGCAACCTGGGCGGCGACAAGCGGCGTCCAGACGTAACCGGGGCAGATGGCGTTGCAGGTAATGCCGAGTTCGGCCACTTCCAGCGCCACGCTTTTCGTCAGGCCCACCACCGCATGTTTGGTCGCGACATAAGGCCCCTTGAAGGGCGAAGCGCGCAGGCCGTGGGCGGAGGCGATATTGACGATGCGGCCCCAGCCCCGTTCCTTCATGCCCGGCAGGGCCGCGTGGATGGTGTGAAAGGCGCTGTCGAGCGAGATGGCGACAATGCGGGAGAAATCGGTGAAATCGAACTCGTCGATCGGCGCGACCTTCTGAATGCCGGCATTGTTGACCAGCACGTCGATATGACCGAGTTCAGCGATAACTGTTTCCGGCAGATGGGCGCTTTCATCATAATTGGCGAGGTTGGCGGAAAAATAGACCGGCCTGTGCCGCGCCACCTTCGCGACCGCCTCCAGCGCCTGCGTCGCCTCCTCCGCCGTCTCTATGCCATGCACCGCGACCAGAAATCCCGCCTCGGCGAACCGCTTGGCGATGGCAAGCCCGATGCCGCTGGTGGAGCCCGTGACCAGCACGATTTTCGGTTGATCCTCCATCGGCCTAGTCCTTCAGCTGGGGCAGGTTGCGGAAAAGTTCGAGCGCTTCTGGATTGGCGAGCGCATCGGCATTCTTCACCGGCCGGCCATGGATGGTATCGCGCACCGCGATTTCGGAAATCTTGCCCGAACGGGTGCGGGGAATGGCGCTGACGGCAATGATCCTTGCCGGCACATGCCGCGGCGTGGCGCCGGAACGGATGCGGCTGCGGATGGTTTTTTCCAGCTCTTCCGTCAAGACCGCGCCGCCCTTCATGCGCAGGAAGAGGATGACCCGCTGGTCGCCGTCTATATCCTGCCCCACGGCAATGGCCTCCTCGACTTCGGGCACGGTTTCCACCTGCCGGTAGATTTCCGCCGTGCCGATGCGAACCCCGCCGGGATTGAGCGTCGTGTCCGAACGGCCATGGATGACATATCCGCCGGAGGGGCGCAGTTCGGCAAAATCGCCATGGGCCCATATGCCCGGAAACCGGTCGAAATAGGCGGCCTGATACCGGGAACCATCCTCATCGCCCCAGAACTTTACCGGCATGGAGAGATGCGCATTGCGGCAGACGAGTTCGCCGGCAACGCCGCGAACCGAACGGCCCTCATCATCCAGCGTGTCGATATCCATGCCGAGCATCGCGCCCTGCAATTCGCCGCGATGCACCGGCTGCAGCGGGTTGCCGCCGAGGAAACAGGCGCAGATATCCGTGCCGCCGGAAATCGAGGCAAGATGTACATCGGCCTTCCAGTCGCGATAGATATAATCGAAGGATTGCGGGATGAGCGGCGAGCCGGTGGAGAGAATTGTCCTCAGCGATGAAAGATCGTGGCTTTCACGCGGCTTCAGCCCGGCTTTGAGGCAGGCGTCGATGAACTTCGCCGAGGTTCCAAAGGTCGCGATCCGTTCGGCATCGATGAGATCGATCAGCCGCGCGGGCGTCGGATAACCGGGATTGCCGTCATAGGTGACGAGCGTCGCGCCGAGCGCCAGGCCGGAGACCTGCCAGTTCCACATCATCCAGCCGCAGGTGGTGAAATAGAAAAAGCGCTCCCCCTCCTCAATATCGCATTGCAGCTTTTGCTCCTTCATATGCTGAAGAAGCAGGCCGCCGCCGGAATGGGTGATGCATTTCGGCTTGCCTGTCGTGCCCGAGGAATAAAGGATCGCCAGCGGCGCCTTGACGGGAAGACGGTTGAAGGCAATCTCGCCCGCCGCATAGGGCGCGACGAAATCCGCAAGCGTCACGCAGCCGAGATCGGCGAGGCTTTCGGGAACGGTATCACCGATCAGCACGATCTTTTCGGGAGCCGCACTTTCCGCGACGAAGCGGATGGTCGGAGCGACATCGATGCGCTTGCCGGCATAACCATATTCCGGCACAGCGATGAGGATTTTCGGGTCGATCTGCGACAGGCGATCGGAGGCGCCGGCAGGGCCGAAATCCGGCGAGCAGGACGACCAGATCGCCCCGATGGCGCTGACAGCCAGATAGCTGACGATCGCCTCGATATCATGGGTGACGATGGCCCCGACGCGGTCGCCCTCCTTCACGCCAGCATGAACGAGCGCCTGCACCATGCGGGACACTTCGTCGTAAAGCTGCCTGCGGGTAATCTCGCGCCTTGTGCCGTCGTCGCGATGGGCGATGATGGCCAGCCGCTCGTCGGCATCGCGCAGCAGGTTTTCGGCATAATTGAGCCTTGCGCCCGGATAGAATTCGGCATCCCGGATCGTCGCGCCCGGTTTGAACGCCGTGTCGCCGCGAGTGCCAATGATCCCGAGTTCATCCCACAGCGCATCGTAAAACTCATCCGGCGCGTTGATGGACCAGCGCAGCAGCCCGGCATAATCATCGGCGGCCTGCCCGTGCAGCTTTGCCGTTTTCGTCGCGAAGGAGAAAAGCGCCGAGCGCTCCCGCCTCTTCTCAGGCGGTACCCATAAGATGTCGGATGGCGCGGCGTCCGTCATGCTTTGCCCCCGCGCAGCATTTCCACGATGGCGGAGAAATCGCGCCCGCCGCTCCCCTCGTCGACGAAATTCTCATAAAGCGACGCTGCCGCGGCACCGAGGGGAGTGGAGGCTCCGGCTCCATTCGCCGCCTCCTGCGAAAGCTTCAGATCCTTGAGCATCAAGGCCGCCGCAAAGCCGGGTTGATAATCCTTGTTGGCGGGCGATGTCGGCACCGGTCCCGGCACCGGGCAATAGGTGGTGAGCGACCAGCATTGCCCCGAAGAGGTGGAGGCGACATCGAACAGCGCCTGATGCGAGAGCCCGAGTTTTTCGCCCAGCACGAAAGCTTCGGAAACGGCGATCATGGAAATGCCGAGAATCATGTTGTTGCAGATCTTCGCCGCCTGACCGTTACCGCCCCTGCCGCAATGCACGATCTTCTTGCCCATCGCCTCCAGTACCGGTTTTGCCGCCGAAAAGGCCTCAGGCTCGCCGCCGCACATGAAGGTCAGGGTGCCGGCGGCAGCCCCGCCGGTTCCGCCGGAAACGGGCGCATCGACCGAGGGGCAACCGGCGGAAGCGGCCAGCTCATGCGCTTTCAGCGCGCTTTCCATATCCACTGTCGAGCAATCGATGAGAAGCGTTCCGGCAGATACCTTTCGAACCAGATCGCCATAGACCGCAACGACATGTTCGCCCTTGGGCAGCATGGTGATGATCACATCCGCCGCGTCCGTTGCTTCGGCAGAATCCAATGCCACGGGAATGCCGGCCTCTTTCGCCGCCGTACGGCAGGCGTCGGCGAGATCATATCCCCTGACGGTATAACCCGCCTTGACGAGATTGGCGGCCATCGGCAGGCCCATATGTCCCAGCCCGAGAAAAGCGACGGTCTTCATCGGTGCGCTCCTTTCAGCGATTATCCGCAAGGATCATGTCCGCGGCCTTTTCGGCGATCATGATCGTCGGGGAATTGGTGTTTCCGGAAGTGATGCGCGGCATCACCGAGGCGTCGGCGACGCGCAGCCCGGCGAGCCTGCGGAATTTCAACCTGTTATCGACAACGCTCTCCACATCCGACCCCATGCGCAACGTGCCGACGGGATGGAAGATGGTGGTGCCGATATCGCCCGCCGCCTTGGCGAGATCATTGTCGTTTTCGAAGGATGGGCCGGGCCGGTATTCCTGCGGGTTGAAGCGGGAAAACGCCGGCTGGGCGACAATGCGGCGCGTCAGCCGCATCGCATCGATGGCCACCTGCCGGTCGCCTTCGGTGGAAAGATAGTTCGGGCGGATTTCCGGCTGCATGGCGAAATCCGGTCCTTTCACATGCACTGAGCCCCGGCTTTCCGGCCGCAGATTGCAGACACTTGCGGTAATGGCCGGAAAAGTGTGAACCGGATCACCGAACTTGTCGAGCGAAACCGGCTGGACATGATATTCCAGATCGGCGGTTTCCTTTTCCGGCGAGGAGCGGGTGAAAACACCGAGCTGGCTTGGCGCCATCGACATCGGCCCGGAGCGCGTCAGCGCATATTCAAGGCCGATCCTCGCCTTGCCGAACAGGGTCGAGGCCCGTTCATTCAGCGTCAGGACGCCGGAGACCTTGTAGACCATGCGCAATTGCAGATGGTCCTGCAGGTTCTCGCCCACGCCCTGAACCTCAGCCACGGTGTCGATGCCGGCGGCCTGAAGCACATCGCCACGGCCAACGCCGGAAAGCTCCAGAACATGCGGCGAGCCGATCGCGCCTGCGGACAGCACCGTCTCGCGCCGCGCCCGCATCTTTTTCAGGACGCCGTCATGGTGGAACTCGACACCCGTAACGCGGCCCTCTTCGATGATGAGACGCTTGACGTGCGCCTTGGTGAGAACCGTCAGGTTCTTGCGCCCGAGTGCCGGTTTCAGAAACGCCTTTGCCGTGTTCCAGCGCCAGCCCGAGCGCTGGTTGACGTCGAAATAACCCGCACCCTCATTGTCGCCCCGGTTGAAATCATCGGTCGCGGGAATGCCGGCTTCACCCGCTGCTTTCTGGAAGGCATCCAGCACATCCCAGCGCACCCGCGCCTTTTCCACCCGCCATTCGCCGCCGGCGGAATGCAGGTCGCTTTTACCGCGATAAAAATCCTCCGACTTCAGGAAATAGGGCAGGATATCGTTCCAGCCCCAGCCCTCGCAGCCGAGCTGCCGCCACATATCGTAATCGCGCGCCTGACCGCGCATGTAGATCATGCCATTGATGGAGGAGCAGCCGCCCAGAACCTTGCCGCGCGGATAGATCAGCGCGCGGCCGTTAAGCCCCGGCTCTTCCGCCGTCTTGAAACACCAGTCGGTGCGCGGATTATTGATGCAATAGAGATAACCGACCGGAATATGGATCCAGTGGTAATTGTCGTTGCCGCCCGCTTCCAGAAGCAGCACGCGGTTGTTCGGATCTTTCGAAAGGCGGTTGGCGAGAACGCATCCGGCACTCCCCGCTCCGATGACGATATAGTCATATTCGCCCATGCTGTTCTCCATGCGCCACCCTTGCCGCACCGTCCCGGACGCGGAGGAGGCCTTGTCTGTGTTTTCAAAAATGTCTAGCTGCGGTGCTGAAAGCCGAGTTTCCGCCCCAGCCGGGAAGCATAAAACTCGCCGATAAGACCGCGCCGGAACACCAGAACGCAGGCCATGAACACGAGGCCGGTGATGATGGTGACCGGGAAATCCGATGTCGCGAGATAGTTCTGCAAAGTGACGACGAGACCCGCGCCAAAAATCGGCCCGATCATGGTGCCGATGCCGCCGAGCAGCGTCATCAGGATCACTTCGCCGGACATCTGCCATGTCACGTCGGTGAGCGTCGCGAACTGGAAGACGAGCGCCTTCAGACCGCCCGCAAGACCGGCCAGCGTCGCCGACATCACGAAAGCGCCGAGCTTGTAGCGCTGCACGCTATAACCCAGCGAAATGGCGCGCTGCTCGTTTTCGCGGATGGATTTCAGGATCATGCCGAAGGGCGAATTGACGAAACGCCAGATGACCAGCAGCGCGATGACGAAGGCGGCCAGCACCGTGTAATAGATATTGAGCGGCGCATTGAGATCGAGGAGGCCGAAGAGATGGCCGCGCGGCACGCCCTGCAAACCGTCCTCGCCATGGGTAAACGGCGCCTGAAGGCAGAAGAAATAAAACATCTGCGACAGCGCCAGCGTAATCATGGCGAAATAGATTCCCTGGCGGCGGATGGCGAAAAAGCCGATGACAAGCCCCAGAAGGGCCGCCCCTGCCATGCCGATGACAAGGCCGATCTCCGGCGTCACGCCCCATTCCTTCACCGAATAGGCGGTGAAATAGGCCGCACCGCCGAAAAACGCCGCATGGCCGAAGGACAGCAGACCCGTATAACCGATCAGCAGGTTGAAGGCGCAGGCAAACAGCGCGAAGCACAGGAGCTTCATCAGAAAGATCGGGTAAACGAACATCGGTGCGGCGATGAGGACGGCAAGCCCTGCCAGAATAAGCACCGTCTTGATGGTTCCGGCAGTCGCAGACACTTCAGCCTGCGGCAGCGTACCGGCGGTGGAGCTATGGGTGGCTTTGGACATATCAGGCGTCCTTTCCGAAAAGTCCGGCGGGGCGGATGAGCAGCACAAAGGCCATGATGACGAAGATGACGATGTTGGAGGCTTCCGGGTAGAACACCTTGGTCAGGCCTTCGGCGACGCCCAGCATGTAACCGGTGACGATGGCGCCCATGATCGAGCCCATGCCGCCGACGACCACCACGGCAAAGACGACGATGATGAGGTTCGTGCCCATCAGCGGCGAGACCTGGTAGATCGGTGCGGCCAGCACGCCGGTGAACCCGGCAAGGCCGGCGCCCAATGCGTAGGTCAGCGTCAGCAGCACCGGCACGTTGATGCCGAAAGCCTGCACCAGCGTCGGATTTTCCGTCGCGGCGCGCAGATAGGAGCCGAGACGCGTCTTTTCGATCAGCGCCCAGGTGGCGATGCAGACGATGAGCGAAATGACGACAACGAAAGCGCGGTAATTCGGCAGGAACATGAAGCCGAGATTGGTGCCGCCGGCAAGCGCGCGCGGCACCGAATAGGGCTGGCCCGCCGCACCATAAAGCCAGCGGAACGTGCCTTCCACCACCAGCGCCAGGCCGAAGGTGAAAAGCAGCCCGTAAAGCGGATCGAGATCATAAAGCCGCGACAGCAGGAAGCGCTCGACGATCGCGCCGAACAAAGCGACGACGAGCGGCGTGACGATGAGCGCCACCCAGAAATTGATGCCGAAATATTGCAGGCCGAGGAAGGCGACAAAAGCGCCGAGCATATATTGCGCGCCATGGGCAAAATTGATGACGCGCAGCAGGCCGAAAATGACGGCGAGACCGAGCGACAGCAGCGCGTAGAACGACCCGTTGATGAGGCCGACCAGCAATTGCCCGAGAAGCGCCTGAATGGGAACGCCGAAGATCATCGTCATGGTTAAACCCCCAGCACCTTGTTGAGCTCGCCCATGCGGCCGGAAAGCTCGCTGACCGGAAAATCGCTGACCATCTGGCCGTGATCCATCAGGTAGAAACGGTCGGCGATACGGCTGGCGAAACGGAAATTCTGCTCGACCAGAACCACGGTCATGCCACGGCTCTTCAGCTTCTGCAGCACCTCGCCGATGCGTTGCACGATGACCGGGGCAAGTCCCTCCGTCGGTTCGTCAAGCAAGAGCACCTTCACGCCGGTGCGCAGGATGCGCGCCATGGCGAGCATCTGCTGCTCGCCGCCGGAAAGCTTGGTGCCGGGGCTGGTGCGGCGTTCGTAAAGATTGGGAAACAGCTCATATATCTCATCGAGCGTCATGCCGCCGGATGCGACGACGGGCGGCAGCTTCAGGTTTTCCTCGACGCTCAGCGTCGCGAAGATACCGCGCTCTTCCGGCACGAAGCCGAGGCCGTATTTCGCCGTGCGATGCAGCGGCACCGGCATCATATCCTTGCCGCCGAGCTTGATGACGCCCTTGCGGTTGCGGATGATGCCCATGATGGTGCGCAGCGTCGTGGTCTTGCCCACGCCGTTGCGGCCGAGAATGGTGATGGTTTCGCCTTCGCCGACCGTCAGATCGACGCCATGCAGCGCCTGGCTTTCGCCATACCAGGATTTCAGGTTGGAGACTTCGAGCATTGCCGCCATATCACGCCTCCTCCGTGCCCATATAGGCCGTTCGCACCCGCGGATCGGCGGAAACGGCGGCATAATCGCCCTCCGCTAGAATTTCACCGCGCTGCAGCACCGTGACATGGTGGCAGATATCGGCAACGACTTTCAGATTATGTTCGACCATCAGCACCGCGCGTGTCTTTGCCACCTCGCGGATAAGCTCGGCGACATGGGAGACATCTTCCCCACCCATGCCGGCCATCGGCTCGTCCAGCAGCAGAACCTTGGGGTCGAGCGCCAGCGTAGTGGCGATTTCGAGAACCCGCTTGCGGCCGTAAGACAGATCGGCCGCAAGCGCATGTTTTTCCCGTGTCAGGCCAACCGTTGCGATCAGCTCCTCGGCGCGGGCATTCAGCCTGTCGAGCGAGGAGAGCGGCAGCCAGAACTGCGTTGCAAGGCCGTTCGGCCGCTGCAACGCCACCCGCACGTTTTCCAGAACCGTCAGATGCGGAAACACCGCCGATATCTGGAAAGACCTGACGAGGCCGAGACGCGCCACCTTGTCCGGTGGCGTCCTTGTTATATCCGTTCCCATGAAGGTGATCGTCCCGCCCGTCGGCTGGAGAAACTTGGTCAATAGATTAAAGACCGTGGTCTTGCCGGCGCCGTTCGGACCGATCAGCGCATGCACGCGGGCATGATGCACGTCGAGATCGACGTTTTTCACGGCCGCGAATGCGCCGAAGGTCTTGGAGAGACCGCGCGCCGAAAGAACGACGCGTGATTCGGCCTGCCCGGCGGGGGCGGGAGCGATCGTCATGAAACTTTCCCCTTTATTGCGTCAGTCTTTTATTGCGTTACCAGCGGGCAACCGCTTTTTGCGGGGTCCATGAAGGCTTCCTTGCCGGGAATGGTGGCGAGCACCTTGTAATAATCCCACGGCTGCTTGCTCTCATCCGGCTTCTTCACTTCCATCAGATACATGTCGTGGATCATGCGGCCGTTGGCAGCGACATGGCCATTCTTGGCGAAGACGTCGTTGACCGGCATTTGCTTCATGGCCTTTGCAACGGCATCGGCATCGTCGGTGCCGGCCTTTTCGATGGCCTTCAGATAATGCAGCACGGCGGAATAGGTGCCGGCATGCACCATGTTCGGCATGGCGCCGGTGCGTTCCTTGAAACGCTCGCCGAATTTGCGCGATTCATCGTCGCGATCCCAGTAAAAACCTTCCGTCAGCGTCAACCCTTGAGCCGCTTCGAGACCGAGGCCGTGGACTTCGGCAAGCGTGAAGAGAAGGGCTGCCAGCCGCTGGCCGCCGGCGACGATGCCGAATTCCGCCGCCTGCTTGATGGCGTTGGAGGTATCGAGACCGGCATTGGCGAGACCGATGACCTTCGCGCCCGAGGACTGCGCCTGCAGCAGGAAGGAGGAATAATCCGTCGTGGCGAGCGGATGACGCACGGAACCCAGCACCTTGCCGCCATTGGCCTTGACGAAATTGGAGGTGTTTTCTTCCAGCGAATAACCGAAGGCATAGTCGGCGGTCAGGAAGAACCAGCTGTCGCCGCCCTGCTTGACGAGCGCGCCGCCGGTGCCGACCGCCAGCGAATAGGTGTCATAGGCCCAGTGGAACCCATAGGGGCTGCACTGCTTGCCGGTCAGTTCGGTGGTTGCCGCACCCGTGTTGACGGTGATCTTCTTTTTATCCTTGGAGAGCGCCTGCACGGCAAGGCCGACCGACGACGAGGTCAGTTCCATGATCGAATCGACCTGTTCGGTATCGTACCATTGGCGGGCGATATTGGAGGCGACATCCGCCTTGTTCTGGTGGTCGGCGGTCACCACTTCCACCGGCGCATTGAGCACCTTGCCGCCGAAATCCTCGACCGCCATCTTCGCGGCTTCATAAGAGTATTTGCCGCCGAAATTGGCGTAGACGCCCGACTGGTCGTTCAGGATACCGATCTTGACCTTGCCGTCCGAAATCTCGGCCGCATAAGCGGCGGTGCCGGCGGCCAGTGCCATGGCCGTGGATAAAACGATACTCTTGCGCATGACTTCTCCTCCCAGAGATGATTGCGAGCCTCAGATTGTCTGTGCAGCGGTGAACGAAACCGTTGCACCCGAATGGCCGCACCGCCCTCCTCAAAGCGATGCATCCTCAGCCTAGACTTCTCGAATTCGGCCGTTGACACAAGAGCTTGTCATCATCAAATTGCGAACAGGAACTGTTCATTTTTGAACAGAACTCTTGATGGGAGACAAATATGGCCACCCCTTTCACCTGGGACGACCTGCAATATTTCCTGGCCGTGGCCCGCACCGGGCAGCTCTCATCGGCAGCCCGCAGCCTGCGCACCAGCCACGCCACAGTCTCCCGCCATATCGACCGGCTGGAATTTTCCCTGAAAACCAAGCTGTTCGAGCGAAACCCGCGTGGTTATGAGCTGACGACCGTCGGCCGGCGGCTGGTCGATACCGTCGAGCGCATCGAGGCGGAGGCTGAACGGCTGCAATCGGATATTTCCGAAAGCGGCAGCCTTCTGCGCGGCGTCGTGCGCTTGAGCGCACCTGAAGGTTTTTCCAATTTTTTCTTCGTGGAAAGGCTGAAGGACTTCGCCATAACCCATCCCCACATCATGCTGGAAATGGTGACGATCCAGCAGATCATGGCGCTGTCCCGAAAGGAGGCGGATGTGGCGGTAACGCTCGACCCGCCGAAAGCCGGTCCTTACATCAACGAACAGATCATCGATTACACGCTGCATATTTATGCGTCGCGGTCCTACCTCGCCGGGCGGCCGAAAATCACCAAACGCGAGGACCTGCTCGACCATTTCTTCATCGGTTACGTGCAGGACCTGATCTTCTCGCCGGGTCTCGACTATATGCGCGACGTGCTGCCCGGCCTGCGTCCGGGTTTTCAGTCATCGAGCATTTTTGCGCAGCTGACGGCCACGCTGAGCGGCCGGGGCCTGTGCATCCTGCCGAATTTCATCGCCGCGCGTTTCCCGGACCTGCAGATGGTGCTCGCGGGAGAGGTGGAACTGCGGCGCGGCTACTGGCTCACCAGCCACCACGACCTCGCCAATGTGCCGCGGGTGCGCTCACTGATGGATTTCATCCTTACCACCGCGCGGGCACATGAAAATCTCTTCATCCTGGACCGCCGAACAATTGTGTGAAACGGCCATCGTTCACATTTCGGCGACACGGTGTCTACGCGTGGCTGGTTGGAGGATGCGCGTCCCAGCCTATATGACTGACAACAACGAAGCCGGCCTGTAAAGACCGGCATCCTCCGACATCTGGAAGGTCATCATGAAAAAGATCGGATTTCTGTCCTTCGGCCACTGGACGCCCTCGCCCCAGTCGCAAACCCGCTCGGCTGCGGACACGCTGCTGCAATCGATAGACCTCGCCGTCGCCGCGGAAGAGCTCGGTGCCGATGGCGCCTATTTCCGCGTGCACCATTTCGCCCGCCAGCTTGCCTCGCCCTTTCCACTTCTGGCCGCCGTCGGCGCGCGCACGAAAAACATCGAGATCGGCACCGGCGTCATCGACATGCGTTATGAAAACCCTTTCTACATGGCTGAAGACGCCGGTTCGGCCGACCTCATCGCCGGTGGACGCCTGCAGCTCGGCATCAGCCGCGGCTCGCCGGAACAGGTAATCGATGGCTGGCGTTATTTCGGTTATCGCCCGGCCGAGGGTCAGAGCGAAGAAGACATGGCACGCCAGCATACCGAGGTCTTCCTCGAGCTTTTGAAGGGCGAAGGTTTCGCTGAGCCGAACCCGAGACCGATGTTCCCGAACCCGCCCGGCCTTTTGCGGCTGGAGCCGCATTCCGAAGGGCTGCGCGAGCGCATCTGGTGGGGTTCGAGCTCCAATGCAACGGCGGTCTGGGCGGCAAAGCTTGGCATGAACCTGCAAAGCTCCACCCTGAAGACGGATGAGACGGGTGAGCCTTTCCATGTCCAGCAGGCGCAGCAGATTCGCACCTTCCGGGAAGCCTGGAAGGAAGCCGGACATGCCCGCGAGCCGCGTGTATCGGTCAGCCGCAGCATCTTCGCCCTCGTCAACGACCGCGACCGCTCCTATTTCGGTTACGGCAACGAAGGCGATGACAAGATCGGCTATATCGACGACAAGACACGCGCGATCTTCGGGCGCAGCTATGCCGCCGAGCCGGAAAAACTGATCGAACAGCTGAAAGCCGATGAAGCCATCGCCGAAGCCGACACGCTGCTCCTGACCGTGCCGAACCAGTTGGGCGTCGATTACAACGCCCATGTGATCGAGACGATCCTCAAGCAGGTGGCGCCAGCACTCGGCTGGCGCTAACGGCAGCGCCTTTAAATCGGGGCGGCGCATTCCATGCGCCGCCCTTTTTTACTTCACCGCCTTGCCATAACGGGCGAAGCTTTCAGTCAAAGGCGTCGTGCTGGCACCGGGGTGTTCCGGGCGTTTGTAAACGCCGTCCTGCACATGGATCGGCTCTTCGAAATGATCCTTGATCCACGGAATATATTCGAGAATGGTCGAAGCCGGGTGCCAGTAGCTCAGATGCACATGCACCTGGCTCATTTCGCCGGCATGCGGCACCACGGGCAGGCGATGGGCGAGCGCCAGATCGGCGACCTGGATATATTCGGTGATGCCGCCAAGCCGGGTCACGTCGGGCTGGACATAGGCGACCGCACCGGCATCGATGAATGAGCGGAACGCATCCACCGTGTAGAGTTGCTCCCCGAGCGCGATCGGAATCGACGTGTTACGCGCCAGCCGCGCATGGCTGGTGACGTCATCGTACCACAGCGGCTCCTCGAACCAGTAGATATCCAGATCCTTCGCAGCCGCGCAGAAGCGCTGGCATGTGGGCAAATCCCACTTGCCATTGCCGTCAATGGCGATGCGGATGGACGAACCGACGCGCTTGCGAACAGCGGCAAGCCGGGCAATATCGATATTCGGGTCGTCATGCCCGACCTTGATCTTCACGCGGGTGAAGCCATCTTCCTCCACCGCCCTTGCGCTGCCCGCGAGCAAATCCTCCAGCTTGAAGGAAAGCCAGCCGATGTCGGTATTATAGGCTTCCACCGCCGCCGTGCGCGCACCGCCAAGATAGTGCCAGAGCGGAACGCCCGCCTTTTTCGCCTTCAAATCCCAGAGCGCCACATCGATCGCGGCCAGCGCCAGATGGGTGATACCTGCCCGGCCGACCCATTGTAGCGAGGGGTAACGGGCGAGTTTCGTCCAAAGCTTTGAATGCTCCGATGCATCCTCTCCCAGCAGCAAGGGCGCATAACAATCGCTGATGCAGGAGGTGATCAGCCTGTCGGACGGCAGATGCGCATGGGTGCCGGTAAAGCCATAGCCCTCAAGGCCATCGCTCGTGGTGATCTTTGCCCCCACGACACCCCAATGGGTGATGTTGTGGGTGGAGTCGGAAATCGACTCCGAGGTCAGCGGCAGATGCAGGATGAAAGGTTCGACAGCGGTAATTTTCATGATCGGTCATTCCTCAATGCTTGAACGGCTTGCGGGGAGGAAAGGCGGAAGTCCCTTTTCTGGCCGGCACTTCGCCGATTGGCGGATGGATCCGCGTCATAGTCCCGCGCCCAACGACTGCGGGATTTGAACCGTCAGGGATTGCCGAACTGCCCTCCTCCGGCAACCGGCTTCCGATGGCAGATAGAGCTAACGGAAAAACGGGCTTTGTAAAATAAAAAATTTTTTATTTTTAATATTTGGTCATTGCCCACTTCTCAAAGCTGGGCAATGATGCGGCCATGAACTCGCTGGTCAAAGTCACACTCGCCGAACAGGCGCATCAGGAACTGCGCGCGCGCATCGTCAGCGGCAGATTGCGCGGCGGCGAACGCCTGCTGCCCAATGAGCTTGCCGCCGATCTCGGCATCAGCCCCACGCCGGTCAAGGAAGCCTGCCTGAAACTCGAGGCCGATGGGCTGGTGGTCAATTCCTCCAGGCGCGGCATGGTGGTGCGCGATTTCACCGTGGAGGATGTGGAAGAACTTTACGCCGCCAGAATGCTGCTCGAAAAAGGTGCTGTGGAAGTGGCCTTCGATGCCGGGCAGCTGGATGGGGCGCTGCACGCGGAGCTTCTGGAAAGCCTTGCGAAACATCGCGAATTCGCCAAAGGCTCGACGCTGGATGAATTATCGAAGGCGCTTTTTTACGACCGCAGCTTCCATGCAACCCTTGTTTCGGCCGCGCGCATTCCCGTCATTTCCGGCTCGCACGGGCGCATTCTCGACCAGACCCACACGGTTTTCGTCTCGATCCTCGGAGACTACGCCCGCTCGGTCGAGGAGCACCAGAATATCGCCGATGCCATCGCCGCCGGCAGCAAGGCCCAGATCATCGACGCCCTGTGGCGGCATCTGGAGCGCAGCCGTCAGAACACGCTGCGCCAGATCCGGCTGCTCAAAGAGGCCGGGGCCTGATCCATTCAGAAGATAAGGGGAGGAACTGACATGCGCGAAAACCCGAGCGTCGCAATTCCAGCGGTGCGAGCCACGGCCATCCCGTTCCGTATGGGGATTTCGCATCGATGACAGACCGGCTTTCCGCTGCAACCCTGCCCCGCCTGCCGCAAACAGTCACAATACCCGCCTATGACCGTGAGAAAATCACGCCGGGCATCG
This sequence comes from Agrobacterium sp. NPDC090283, assembly GCF_044769685.1. NCBI lineage: Bacteria > Pseudomonadati > Pseudomonadota > Alphaproteobacteria > Hyphomicrobiales > Rhizobiaceae > Agrobacterium > Agrobacterium sp. NPDC090283. The sequence goes on from NZ_JBIVYG010000025.1 coordinate 68,158, forward strand.
TTCACCTCGGCGTCGGCGCCTTTCACCGGGCACATCAGGCGGTTTTCATCGATGATTGCCTCAATCGCGGCGAAACCCGATGGGGCATCGTGGCCGCATCGCTGCGCAGCCCGGATACGCGCGACGCCATCGAACCGCAGGACAATCTCTACACCTTTTGCCTGCGGGACGGTGAGAGCGAGCGCCTGCGCATCATCGGTTCGATTCTGGAAACCATCGTCGCACCGGAAGCCCCTGAACGGCTGATGGAGCGACTGGCCGATCCGCGCGTTCTGATCGTCACCCTCACCGTGACGGAGAAGGGCTATCTGACCAACCTCGCCTCCCGCAGCCTGCTGCGCGAACACCCTGATATCATCCATGACCTCGAACACCCGGACCGGCCGCGTTCCATCTTTGGCTTCATTCTTGCGGCCACGCGGCGCAGGCGCAAAGAGGGTTCTCACCCGCTGACGCTCCTGTCCTGCGACAACCTGCCCGCCAACGGCCATGTGCTGCGCAAGCTGCTGCTGGAATTTGCGGAATTGGCCGACCCGGAACTGGCTTCATTCATCGAAACCAATATTATCTTCCCCTGCTCAATGGTGGACCGGATCGTTCCCGCCACCACTGACGCGGACCGGGATGCGATCTCGGCCGCGCTCGGCCTTGGCGATGCCTGGCCCGTGGTAGCGGAGCCCTATTTCCGCTTCGTCATCGAGGACCGTTTCCCGCATGGAAGACCGGCGCTGGAGAAATCCGGGGTAGAATTTGTCGGTAATGTCGAGCCGTATGAACATATGAAGCTCAGAATGCTGAACGGTTCCCACAGCGCCATCGCCGCCATCGGCCAGATTGCCGGCCTTGCGACCGTTGCCGATGCCTGGGGTGAAAAGGCCGTGCGCGATTTCATCGACGCCTATTGGCGCGAAGTCGGCCGGACGCTGGACCCCAGCGTCGATGGTGCGGAATTTGCGGCCGGCCTGCGGGAGCGTTTCGCCAATCCCTCGCTGCAGCACAAGACCATGCAGATCGCCTCCGATGCGTCGCAGAAAGTACCGTTGCGCATTCTCGCCCCGTTGCGCGAATTGCTGGTGGAGAAGGCTGAAAGCCGGACGGTCATTTTCGCCGTCGCATTATGGATCAGGTCCTGCGCGGACAAGAATGAAAAGGGGCAGCCGATCACCATTCTCGATCCCGCTTTCAGGGAGTGGGATGCGCCGGATCAACTGGCAATGGCGCCGGATGCGGTTGTCGACCGTTTTCTGACTTTCGAGCGCACATTTGGAAACGACCTGCCCAGGAACGACACCTTCGTTTCCAGTCTAAAATCCGCCTATCATGACGTCCGGGAACATGGCGCGCTCGGCGCCATCGGCAAATTTCTGACGTCCTGAAAAGCGCGCAGGTCGAAAAACTCTCCACCGTCATGCTCGGGCCTGTCCCGAGCATCTAGGACGTATCAATTTACGATACGTGAGTGGATCCTCGGGACAGGTGTAAAGACCGGAGACATCCCTGACAGATGTTCGGAGACATCCCTGACAGTTTCATGGGTTTTCGAGGTTTATTTCTGCGACCTGAGTTGCGCCG
>NZ_JBIVYG010000026.1:0-61187 GCF_044769685.1 Agrobacterium sp. NPDC090283
CAAACACGTCAGGAACGGGATGCTGTCGCCCGTCGAGTTCGAGAAGCAGCAGAAAATCTAACCCGAGGGTGTCTACGAAACTCGGGGCTATTCACTGAAGACGATGAAATAGTCGCAACGGCAGGCATCGCCGATGCTCTCACGGTCAACCGCGAAGGTCGCCCAATCGTGGTGGTCGACTGGAAGAGCGATGTGAACCCGGATCAAGAAACACTGGACCACTACCGGGGCCAGGTTCACGCGTATCTCGAAATGACAGGCGCCGAGCTGGGGCTGATCGTGCTGATGACCAGCGCGACGGTAATCGCCGTCAACCCCGCAAAAGTGTCTGCGCCGCCATCCTGACGACGATATCGACATAGCCCAGAACGCCTCATCGGCTGGTTTCGTAGCAGGGACCACCACGGCCGCTGGAGCGAGCCTTCGGTTTCACTCACTGCCTAGACGGATTTGCATGTACATGCAGATTGTTGGGCAGATGCCCTATGGTATATTAACAGCACTCAACGCTGTTGAACTTGTAGCCGTCCATGTCACGCAGATGACAGCCCTAGAAGAGACCTACCTTATCCACGACTATGACGTCTTCACTGGGGTCATCGCATATGTTGCGACTTTACCAACAGCGTTCTAATGGCATGCACAGCATCCGCTATTTGTTCACCAGCATCCGGAAATGGATCGGACCTCCGGAACGTGTTACGGACCTGAGAAAACAACAAAGGACCATCTACGACCACTTGTCCCTCACGCACACCAAAGACATTCATTTCTCGCATTCGTGGGAATACGTGGAAATGTATTCCACCATTGGATTCGTTGAAACATGCTGTGTAAACCCGCTCTGGTCTAACGGCTTGCTCCACCGCGTCAACGCAATTCGAAAGCATGTCGCCCAAACTCTCCTTCAACTCTGGAGTAAATGATGAGATTGAGCGGTAATATCCCACTGGCTGCAGTATAAGATAGCCTGGCACAGGCACATCATCGCAATGCTTAACTTTCCATTGCTCGTCAACGTAAACGGTTAGTTTGTCAAACGTCGCATCTTCCCTTTGGGAGCGCCTCATTTTCTAGCTCCTATTTTCGTTTTAGTCGCTACGCTCGTCTCATCTACCGATTACATCACGAGCTTGGCCGCAGAGGCTCTTCTGCCATTCTAATGCGACTGAAATGCAGCAATAGAAAGCCGGTGGCAGTTAAAGCTAAGGATACGATAGCCGCGGTTTGGAATTCTCCCGTCATGTTCACTGCAAGAGCAATGAGTGGCGTAGCAATTATGGCGCCTATCCTACTTGTGTTGACGAATACACCGGTCAAAAGCCCCGCATGACCTGGAAGCATTCCTTGGAACAAAGACATCCCAACCCCAAGAAAACAGGCAATAAAAGTAGCGTTAAAAATTTGAGACACCAAAAAAATCCAATAAACATCGCCAAAAATAACGATAAAGCTATATATAATACCACAAAAGCACCCAAAATAAACTATTTTCCACTGATCTATATCTTTCATATATTTTGATAACATATACATCATCAAAAATTCTAGTAGTGCGCATAATGAAAAAACATATCCAACCAACGTCACCGTAACACCAACATTTTCAGTCAGGATTACTGGTGTGATAATTACCATAGCAATGTTCGCGCCTTGCAGCATGCAAAATGCAATAGTAAGAACAACTATTGGAATAACTAAATTATTACCTGAAGTAGACAATGTGGGACCCGAGATTGGTGGGGGAGCGCGAAAAGATGCGACAAGCGCCACGCCTAAAAGGTTCAACGCGACAGCGGCCAATAGTAGTGTCCCAGCGTTACCAGGGCCCAAGGAAAAGGATCCAATAATCGGGCCAATAACCCAAGCCGCCGCAAACAGGCCCCGTAATCGGACAATAGTGCTACCGCTGGTATCAAGATCTCGAGCAAGAGCAAACACTAGGCCCGGAACGCACAACCCAGGCCCTAAGAAAAAAACAGCTGCTACGACAGAAGTTAAAAAGCCAGCCCCAAACGACAAAAGTCCGAAGCCAATGCACTGAAAAAGAAGTGTGATGATAATTGCGAGTCGGCGTCTGGAAGGCCAGAGATCAGTTAGATATGGAAGAACAAGCGTAACCAAAAAACCACTGCTATGCATCAAAAAAAAGAAAGTAGAAAATTGCGTAGTGTTAAGCTCCATTGTACTTCTAGCAATAATTGGCATACAGAATGACAGAACCGCCGTCTGCAGTCCCGATATAAAAGTGATGGAGGGCAATATTAGTGTTTTAGAGTTGGCAGATATGAAGCGTGAAAATCTATTGAACATCTTCATCAGTTCCCTAGTCCATTACCCACCCGCCATTCACATCTAGGATCTCTCCTGTGATATAAGAAGCATCTTCTGATGCTAGAAATGCAACAGCGGCGGCGATGTCATGAGTAGTTGCTAATCTGCCAATGGGGATTTGTTGTGTAGTGCTGCCCTGATCAAGAGATTGACCCAATCCAGCAAAAACAGCACCAGGAGCAACAGCATTGCAGGTGATACCATCAGGCGCAAATTCTCTTGCAATGGAAAAAGTTAGATTGGATAGCGCCGCTTTCGATGCACTGTAGTGAGCGCCACTAGGACTGAAAGGGCCAAAGGGAGACTCTGGACGCCCTGCCGATCCGAGTTTCGCCATGACCGAAGTAATATTTATAATGCGTCCATCGCCCACACTAATCAATTGGGTCAAAAAGTGTTTGCAACAAAGAAACGCACCAGTGAGGTTGGTTTCGATAACGGCGTTCCATTCTTCCAAATCTAATTCTTTAAAAGGAATCTTTCCCCCCTGCAGTTTCGGGGATACGCCCGCATTATTTACTAAAATGCGAAGAGGATACTGATTACTATTTATTTTGGTCGCTAGAGAAATTACATCCTTTTCCTTGGTAATATCGCATAAATGCCCTTCAACACCTAAATCTTCCGCCTGCAACAACTTAACGGCCTTATCGAGTTTTAGAGAATCTTTATCGACTAGGTGTATAAAGCATCTACTTTTGGCGAGTCTCATAGCGATCGCTGTTCCGATAGCGCCAGCACCTCCAGTTACTATCGCAGCAGAGTCTAGTGGTGTTTTCATACTACTTGCTCCCCGATCCGAGCTTAGCTTTTTGCGGCCATAAAAAGCCGCTCCATTGCTGAAAACCCTTGCTTTGCAAGGCTGAAAGGATCGGCCAAGGCATGCTTGCTATTGAGCACTTCAAGTGAATAAAATCCTTCGTACCCAATTTTCTTTAGGGCCTCTATAAAGTCTCCAAGCGGAAACCAACCATCACCCGGAAATACGCGCGAAGTGCGAGTCAAGGCTATGATTTCGTTTGACTGTAGCTCCGGGAGAGGTGTTTTAATCATATCACTAATATGAACCAGAAAGATTTCACTGGGAGACATTTTACTAAGAGTAGATAATTTTGATCCGCCGAAGAAAAAATGAAATGTGTCAATTATAATCCCTGCATTCTTCTCAGCCGCGAGTTGAATAATTTCTTGTGCGCTTTCAAGCGTCGGCACGTGAGACCAAGGAAGGAATTCGAGGCCTACTCGGACATCATACTCTGCGGCCGTTCGACATATCAGGCTGAAATTATTAACGGTAGATTTGACAGATGCCGCTTCCCCTAGGGTAGCAGCACAAATAAGATCGCTATCAACGCTCCTAGCGGCCTCCGCCAGTGTTCGGGTTCGGGAGACTAAATCCGCTTTGCCCGCCGAATTTGTAGAGGCCCAGTCGCGCAGAAAATCGACTTCAACCACCTCCAGCCCAGACCTAAGCATTTTTTTATATATTGCCTTCCGAACCTCTCCGCTCTCGTTTGCAATATGGTTATACCACAAACCAAAGCCCGAGAAGCCAGCCGCTTTAGTTGCTTCCAACTGGGTTTCCACATCCACGGTCTGAATCGTACCGGCATTCAATGCAAATTTAGCCATCGCGGAAATCCCTTCGAGCGAAATCAATACATTACCCATCCGCCGTTGATATCGATCGTTGCACCGGTCATATAACTCGATGCGTCTGAAGCTAAGAACGACACAGCGGCCGCGATATCAAATGGGGTGCCCAGCCTCTTTAACGGCACTTCCCGATCAGCCCACGTTGGGTCTATATCGACTTCATTTAACATTGGCGTCGCTATGCGGCCCGGACAAATAGCATTGACCCGAATTCCGTATTCACCAAACTCCCGCGCCATTACTTTTGTGAGTCCGATAAGTCCCGCTTTCGATGCAACATAGTGAGAGCCAGCTGCGATACCGCCCATGCGCGCAGCTGCAGAAGCGATATTGATTATCGTCCCACTCTTTTTATTAATCATGTTTGGGACTAGTTCTCGTGCAAAAAGAAATGGTGCGGTCAGATTAATTTTCAAAACCGCATCCCATTCATCAATACTCATATCAACTATAGGTATTTTACGACCGTTTTTCATAGGAGAAATTCCTGCGTTATTTACAAGAACATCAACGGTGCCATAGCGAGAGGCCAAATCTTGGCAGAATTCTTTAACTGCCATCTCAGAGGATACGTCTATTTGACCGCAATAGGCTTTCCCCCCGTTGCTTTCAATTTCTTTTTGTACGATGCGAAGTTCCTCTGCGTTTCTTGCGCAAATGACGACCTCGTAACACGCCTTACTTAGAGCAATAGCAGACGCCCGCCCGATACCACGACCGGCCCCAGTGACCAATGCAATTCTTCTTTGAATAGACATAATTCCTATCCCATTGCATTTCTTGTTAGTGGATGAAACCTACGTTCTCGTACCCATTACACATTGCGCGAAATGCAACTTCACCATCCTCTAGCGCATACCAACGCGTGATAGCTGTACCCGGCCTAACGCCTAATTCGCGGCACCATTTTATTGCTTCAAGATAATGATCCGGAGACGCCCCAGCCTGACCGCTAACAGTTAAACCCTTTCTGATGATTGGGAGAGGATCGAGGAGACTACCGCGTGCGATGCCTTTAAAGCATACCGTCGCACCTGTCTTGGCAAGCGAGAGCGCGAGTTCCGCAGCACTACCCAACCGGCCACATTCGACAACGACGTCAAAATTATCAGAATATCTTTCCTTAATAATATTAGTATTACTTTCCATTGGCACTGCCACACAGGCGTTCGCGCCGAGATTCTTTGCTTGCGCTAGCCTCTTCGTTCCGCGATCCGAACCAAAAACTGTTACTGATCGCGCTTGCAAAGCGTTCGCGGCAAGCAAATGCAATAAACCTAGAGGCCCGGCTCCTATAATGGCGACGTTTTTCCCCTGTAGGCTAGGCGTATGCTCGAAAGTATGGGCAGCCACAGCAAGGGGCTCTATCATACAGGCGTCTTCGTCAGAGATTTCATCCGGAACCACGACACATCTATCAGCGGGCACCGTTGTCTCAGGAGCAAATGTTCCCGGCAAACTGATGCCCAAATGGTGAGCGTTCAAGCAATAGCTTTCACGTCCACTGGTACACATCTGACATTTACCGCAGTGTATAAGGGAAAAAGGTACAACGCGCTTACCAACCAGATCCGGATCTCCGGAATGTAATACATGATCGACTACAACACCAACACCTTCATGTCCCAATATTATTGGAAACATTGGCTTCACGCGCCATGGGTATACATTATTTACAATTTTTGCATCTGTTCCACAGATAGCACTTCTTGTGATTTTGATCTTCACCTGGCCCTGATCGATTGGAGCACCGAAATCATCCGCTAGGACCGCCACAGAAGTAGAGTCCACATCAGCTTTCAATATTTTCATCTTGAGCTTCCCATTTGTTGTCGACTACACCTACTCGTGTTGCTTTCGACCCGACGCTCACTGAAGCGCCGGTTTCTACCGCGCGCTGAATTGCCCAGAGTGTTTGGAGCGTTTGAAGAGCATCTCGCACACCGCAAACCGACGATGAGCTCCCGTCCAACACATCGATGAAATGTTCAATTTCGGCGTCGAGTGGATCAAAGGCAATGCTCTGTTCTTGGGGAGAAACGCGTTCATCCAACACATCAAACCACCCCTGGACACTATCAGGTTGCTTTTGATAAACTCGTAGACTTGGGAAGCTCACACTACCCTTTTCAAAGAAGAATTTGTAACAATCCTCATCATAACTTGGATATGCAGGGTTCTCTCGCGCTGTCGTCTCATATGAGAATGGGGAAGGAGCTTTATCGCAGAAAAGCAATGTACAGACTGCCTCATTCTCCAAACTAAGAAGGACCCCGAATGTTGGAACCACATTGGGATAGTCCTCACGCCCCCTGCCGGCGATCGCGACAACTTTAATTACGTTGCCGCATAGATGTCTCAAAAGATCGATTTCATGGCTCGCATTTATAAAAAGAGGCCCACCTCCTTGATTTTTGTTTGTCCGCCACTCCCGGTCCGAATAATAATTTTCGGGTTTTAATACCAACCAGAGGCAATTAACTGCAATCAACCTTCCCAATTCGTTACTATTGATCAGTTTGCGAATAGCGTCGACTCGCTTAGAGTACCTCCGGTGATAACCAACTAAGATCCTCGCTCCGTTGGCACTCGATGAAAGCAAGATTTCTTCCGCCTCACCCACAGAATTCGACATTGGCTTTTCGATTAAACAATGGATGCCCCGCCTTATACATGCCATTGCCGTGCGATGAAGCAGATGTGTAGGGGTTGCGACTATCACCCCCTCAGGGGACTCAATATCAAGCATAGTTTCAATATCATCATAAAGTGGAGCGCCTAGTTCTCGAGATAAAGCTATGTTGTCCGGACGTGAAGGAGCATTAATCCCCACCAGCTTTGCACGATTGTTTGCGATCACTCGCTTTGCTAGTTTGTGTCCATGGTTGAGGCCTGCGACGGCTATTCGCTTTACCACATGCGACATGACTGCTTCCCGTCCTATTGTAAGAGGAACGTCTGGGCGCGTTGGGCTATATTTTCCGCCGTAAGACCAAAATGGTTCAATACGGATTGGCGAGGCCCGGGTACAGTAAACATATCAGGAACTCCAAGCCGCATCAGGGGAGGACCTTGTATCTCCGCCAATAATTCTGCAACAGCGGAGCCCAACCCGCCAATCACGGAGTGCTCTTCTACTGTTATGATGCAGCGAACGCGCTGAGATACTCTACTGATTAATTCTTTATCCAGTGGTTTTATGCACGATATATTTGCAACAACACTTGATATTCCTTCGCTCTCCAGTAATTGTCGTGCGCTTAATACCTCTGAGACCATGGGCCCGGCGGCAAGAAAGAAAACATCACTACCTTCCGCCAACAGCGAGGAGCGGCCGATCTGAAACTGGGGCTCCGCAGTGTAAATATCAGAAGGTGATTGCCTACCGAACCGTATGTAGACGGGACCGTTAGAATAAAACGAAGCTTTAACAGCAGCTACGGCTTCCCAATAATCTGCAGGATAGAGTACTACTACATTTGGGACACTTCGACTGATCGCTAAATCTTCTAATGCACAATGTGACCCGCCCAAGAAGGGAAAAGCAAGTCCAGAGCTCATTCCGGCAACCTTCACTGGTACATTTGAATATCCAATAACGGTTCGGAATTGTTCGAATGGTCTCATAAGTGCAAAATTAGCAATGGCGGACGCAAAAGGTATAAATCCCACTGCCGCGAGACCCGCAGCAACGCCCAGCATATTCTGCTCAGCAACACCAACCTCATAGAGTCGGGACGGAAAACGTTCAGCGAACGTGTCTAATTTGGAAGAGGATCGCGAATCTGCGACAATTGCGACGAGTCGTTCTTCCTCTGCCGCAAGCTGAAGCAAGGCATCACCGTAAGCATTTCGAATGTCGGTTCTGTCCATCGTTTCATCCTTGTCTATGGGCTTCGAGTTCCTCAAAAGCAGCCTGAAATTCGTTGTCGGAGGGCGCCTTGTAGTGCCAAGCAGTATCGTTCTCCATGAAGCTAACCCCTTTTCCTTTTATCGTTCGAGCGATAACAGCGTAGGGTCGGCTACGATCTTGTCCAACCTGGCTCAGCGATTCACTTAGATCCGATACATTATGACCGTCGGCCTCAACGACACTCCAACCAAACGACCGTATTTTATCTGCGAGCGGCTCAAGCTTTAGGATTTTTTCGGCGACACCTGCTATTTGTAGATTGTTACGATCAACAACTATACAAAGATTGTTGAGACGACGGTGAGCTGCAAACGCCAGTGCTTCCCATACCACTCCTTCGTTGAGTTCTCCGTCACCCAAGAGTGCGAACACGCGCGCTGGGCTGCCACGGTCTCTCAAACCCAACGCCATGCCAACAGCTACAGGAAACCCGTTACCTAGCGAACCGGTACTGAAATCGACCCCCTCCACTGCGTGCATATCGGGATGTCCAGCGAATTTCGTTTGAAACGCGAGAAATGTTGCGAGATCGGTGTGAGGGAAATAGCCCTTTTCCGCCAATACCGCATACAGCGCGCCGCAACCGTGCCCTTTACTGAGAATGAAACGGTCGCGATCATCCCAGTTGGGGCGCTCTGGATCTACGCGGAGCACGCAAAAATAAAGAACTGCCAAAATGTCCGCGATGGACAAGGCCGCACCAATATGTCCCTCTTTTGCATAGCGGATCATTGCCAGAACAATCATACGCACACGTTTAGCGCGTTGATCCAGATCGATTTCAGCATTAAACGACGTGTCAAGAAACTTACGCATATAAGCTCCAATAATTGATAGGAAACTTATGCTGACGCGCACCTCTTCTCCTTGGAAGATGCACATAAACGCTCGTTATCAATGCGAATACAGTATCATGGGCGGCCAAAGAGAGGCCGCAAACTAACACCTTTTCGGCGCCTATAATTCACTGCGACACCAACATACAGTTGGTTTTTAAACTACGTATAGTAGCAGAAGTTAACCATTATAATTATTATACAACATTTAGTTGACAATTGCACGAGTGGGCCACAATGTTCGGCTAAAGTGCCTTCTAGGCCGCCTATCCAAAAAATCTATACGGATTGATTTTATCGATTCGACGGGGTGCTTGTTTCCACTGAGGACAATGCGGATGGACGTTGCAGTTGCTATTCCATGTTTCAACTCTGCTAAGACAATAAAAGAAACAATTGATGACGTTCTGAAGCAGTCTTTCAGAGATTTCGAGCTTATCGTTTATGACGACGGATCAACCGATAACACTGCGGAAATAGTGCATAATATATCAAAAGATGAATCTAGGGTGCGGCTGTACTTGGGAGAAAAGAATCGCGGAAGGTCCGCGGCTCGGAATGCGGCTGTCGCCATTGCAGGTAATCGTTTGATCGCATGGCAAGACGCAGATGATTTGTGGCATAAAGAAAAATTAGAGCGCCAAGTTGCCTATTATGCAAAGGCGTCTGATGTCTTTTGCGACGATAAAATAATAATTACGTCCCCAATTAAGAAGATTCCTCCGCGCGGTAAAAGCGAAAACGATGCAACCGAATTCTCCTATCTATATACGAGCCTCTACCCTCCAACTGTCTATGACCTAGATTATATCTATTCAAAAGATTTCACTAATTGTCCGTTTTTTCTTACCACAACACTGGGCCCGGCGGAATATTATGCGCACTGCGGAGGATTTGATGAAGAATTGGCTTGGCACGAAGACCTCGACATAGCTCTGAAGCTGACAACCAGTGGCTATCGCATAGTAGGCCATCGATATCACGAGGCACTCAGCTATTATTATCTCTCTGTTCCCAAGACGAACAGCAAAGTTTTAGAAGAGGCGTTAGATTTCGTTACAGATAAATACGCATTTTTTGCCAAAGCGCGCGGCATTAACGTAAATGAATACCGCATCTGGAGACGGCATTCCTACTTATTCCAAACTCTTGTTCGTAAGGGTGATGTTCATTCAGCGCTGAATTTAGTTATAACCGACCTTCAGCAAGCTCCGCTAAGCAAAGCGACCATTGACCAGATTCGCGAGAACCTAAACAAATTATGCAGCAGAAATGAACGCTGATTAAAAGATGACATTTGGCCCGGACTAGGGACACCGTTCAAGCGTCTCGTAAACTTGTATTCTCCGGGCATGATATCCGATGTGGCAGCTATAGCCCGCGCAGCAATTTCAGCAGTTTCTGAATTCAGATGGCTTGTAAAAGGGTTAATCATGGCGATTACAAAACGCAAATTCGTGACATACGGTGCGTTAATGGCCTCGTATTTAGCAGCGCCTGCTGTTTTACGAGCGCAACCAACAGTCATACGGTGGGCTGATGAACTCCCCAGTTCCAGTACCCAATCTCAAATGATAGAAAGAATAGGTCGACACGTCGCCGAACGTTCAGGCGGACGATTGATTGTTGAGAGCTTTCCGAATGGGCAGTTGGGCTCTGGCAGGGATGTCCTAGAGTCCGTTTTATCAGGTGCAATAACTGTTACTTCCAATGGTCCTGCAGCATTAGGTTCATTAGTCCCTCAGCTATCAATTCTGGAGGCTCCCTATATTTGGCGCGATACTGAACATCTTGCACGCCTGTCATCCTCACACCTATTTGCCAGCCTGAAGAAGCAATTTGTGACCTCACATGGGGTCCGTATTATTAATGTTTCATATTATGGGAAACGCCACATCACAACCGGAAACACAGAATTGAGAACGGTTGCCGATATGAGAGGATTTAGGCTGAGGGTCCCCCCGGCCGAAGTGTATAAAGCAATGGCCTCCGCTTGGGGAGCGAGGGCTTCCCCTATTAATTTCAATGAACTCTATATAGCTCTCAGCCAAGGAGCAATAGATGGACAAGAAAACCCGCTCCCTACAATTGCTGGAGCCAAACTCGCTGAAGTCCAAAAATACCTAATCTTGACTGGCCACATTATTGCTCCAAGATTGATTATAGCAAATGACGATTTTTTTTCTAAATTATCTAAGTCCGACTGGGAAATATTCGAAGAGTCGGTCTCCAATGGTATTGAATGGCAGAACATTGAATTTGCGAGGCAAGAACAAACTCTCTTGGATGATTTGAAACACCAAGGAATGATCGTAGTCGAACCTGACGTTGAAAGCTTTAGAGAGCCTGTAGTCCAATCTTTGCCAATCACCTTCCAGAAGATTTGGGGAGAGAAAACCTGGGATTCGATCGTCGATCTTTAGATCGAGGGGATTGTTATTATGTTGACTTTACTGGATAAAGTTACAAAAATCGTCGCAGTTTTGTTGTTGCTGGGTTTGCTCTCCTGCGTGCTGTTGGGGGTATTATCACGGCTGTTTCGTTTCCCTCTTTCGTGGACCGATGAGCTTTCGCAATATCTTTTGGTATGGTGCGCTTTTCTTGGCTGGACAATCGCGACGAGTACGGATTCACATATCCGCCTCATATTCCTCCAGAATATCGGATATACAAGAATAACTAAATTCATAGAAATCTTAATTCGATTTTCTTTATTTTTAATTGGAGGGTTTCTATCCTATCAAAGTATATCTCTCATAAAGAGAACCATGGATATTCGTTGGGTATCACTACCTATTTCTTCGTCTTTGCTATATATCCCGATTATTTTTGTGGGAATTATTGTAATGCTACGGGCAGCGCTTGACGTCGTTGTGTTAGCGCGAGGGCCAAAAGCAACTTCGCGGAGGGCGTTATGGTTCAAACAATGATGGTTGCGCTAGCCGCTTGGGCTTTCTTGCTTGTTCTTGGTATGCCTATTTACGCATCGATGATTCTCTCAGCGATCCTATTTGTTGCTGCCGCTGACTTGCCCATGAATATTATTCCTCAAAAGATTGCGCAGAGTGGTAACTCTTTTCCATTGATTGCGGCACCGCTCTTTATCCTCATGGGCAATATTATGAACGCCGCAGGCGTAACTGACCGAATATTCGGGTTTTCTGCGGCTTGCGTTGGCTGGGTTCGCGGTGGTCTTGCGCATGCCAATATCGTCGCAAGTGTTATTTTTGCTGGGATGACCGGCTCTGCAGTTGCCGACGCTGGTGGTGTTGGTTCTCTTGAAATTCGCGCAATGAAAGCTGAGGGCTATGATGCCGAGACGGCAGCTGCAATCACTGCTGCTTCTGCGACGATTGGCCCAATCATTCCGCCATCCCTTCCAATGGTAATCTATGGCGTCAGCGCTGACGTCTCAATCGGAGGTCTTTTTCTAGCGGGCGTTATTCCTGGCTTGTTGATGGCCTTGGCCCTCAGTGGAATGGTAGTGGTGATAGCAAAACGCCGCGGCTTACCCCAATCAAAATTCGCGGGCATCAGTGTGATATGGCTCTCCTACAAGCGAGCGCATTGGGCCCTTATGACCCCGGTAATGCTTTTTGGTGGCATGATGGCCGGAATAATGACCCCGACCGAGGCGAGTGCAGTCGCAAGCGCTTATGCGCTGTTTCTTGGGCTCTTTGTATACCGAGAGCTAACTTTAAAGGATATTCCTGAAATAGTAATTAAAACAATGGAAACTATCGGGGTAGTTTTGCCGTTGGTCATGGCAGCTTCAGCAATGGCTTGGTGCTTGTCCATATCCAGGATACCACAACTACTCATCGATTTATTTTCGGCGTCCATCAGTAGCCCGTTGCTATACATATTGATTGTCAATGTCACCCTATTGGTAGTCGGTTGTTTTATAGAGTCGATTGCGGCAATGTTGATATTCGTTCCAATCCTAGTTCCTATAGCTCACCATATGGGGATTGATCCGATTCAATTTGGATTGATATTTATACTTAATTTGATGATTGGCACGATCACACCGCCAGTAGGCGTTGTGCTATTTATAACATCAAAATTGGCAGACGTTAGTCTTGATTCAATGTCTCGCGCAATTCTACCTTGGATTCTGCCTCTGTTAACTGTTCTCGCAGCTATCTCTCTCTGGCCACCACTCACAACCTATCTGCCCAGTTTGTTTTTACGTTAATTACAACTCGTCACTCTGCGCATATTCTAGCTCTTGATGAGCAAATGCACGGCTGATGTTTACCAAAAATCTATAGAGGGAGGAGTATAGACACTATGGAGAAACGCAGGCTCGGCAGAACTGCAATCCATGTCGCACCGATTATCTTTGGTGGAAATGTTTTTGGATGGACGAGCGACGAACGCACATCATTTCGTTTGCTCGACGCATTCTTCGACGCAGGTTTCAACACGATCGATACTGCAGACGTATATTCGGCATGGGTAAATGGAAACGTTGGCGGCGAATCTGAAGCGATAATTGGCAAATGGTTGAGGCAAAACAAGCTAAAACGCAGCCAATCGGTAATCATAACCAAAGTCGGCATCGAAAATAGGGGCAAAAAAACCGGCCTTAGCGCTGGATGGATCGTTCAGGCGGTCGATGCGTCCCTAAAGCGACTACAGACGGACTACATTGATCTTTATCTTGCCCACAAGCCTGATTCTGACGTTGCGATTGAAGAAACGCTTGAGGCCTTCGGACGTTTGAAGGAGCAAGGAAAGGTTCGCGCGATTGGATGCTCGAATTACAATGTCACGCAACTACGAGAATCGATGGACGCCGCGACACGGTGCAACTTGGGCCGCTTTGACGTCCTCCAACCAGCGTATAATCTTTACGATCGAACAGAATTTGAGGGACAGCTCTCAGAGTTCTGTACACTGAACGATATAGCCGTTGTCACCTACTACAGTCTGGCGGCAGGATTCCTTACAGGAAAATACCGAACCACAGCTAGTCTGAAAGGAAGCGAACGTTCGAACCGCGTCAGCAGCTATGTCAACGAGCGAGGTCTTCGAATCTTGCATGCCATGGACGAGATATCAAAGGAAACTGGCGCCCAGCTGGCCGAGATTGCCTTAGCTTGGTTGCTAAAAAAGGACGCTGTAACGGCACCAATAGCCAGTGCGACAAGCCTTGTGCAGCTTCAAAGTTTTGAACGAGCTATGAGACTCGTACTAACTAACGACATGATGACCTTACTCGATCAGACCGGAAGTTAAGCGCAGCGAATAACGAAAAGGTTCACCGCCGCCCAGTTGCCTTTTCTGGGTTAATTCGAGGCGCACTATCCTTTTTTATCGGCATTTATAAGTCGTCGCAGGGTCAGGAAATAAGTTCTGTCAAGCAGTATAATATCTCTCACTAAAAAGCCAGGCAAGATGTCGAGATTTTTGCGATGATCTTTAGTGGCTTTTTTTGTGGAAAGTAATTCAACCATGGTTTCGTCATCTATTAATTTCCCTCCCGCCAAAACGCTGCATCAATAGATCTCGCTGGACAATCACGCGCACTGGGAAACCTGGCCGGATGGTGAGCGTCGGCTGAATGTTGAGCTGGCGGCGCACGATCTGCTGTCCGACGTCGGATGTGGTATCTTGCGCACTTTCGCGGATCGCCTTGGCGATTTCGTTCTCGTCGTTGCTAGAGCCGATTTCCGTACCGATGCCAAGCAGCGTCGAGAGCGCTGCCGCACGAAAGAGCTGGCCCCAATGGTAATCGACGCCGTCCTCCAGACCGGAATAGCCTTGGGGATCAGCACCCTGAAGGCGTTCGAGCACGATGGATGTGCCGTCCGGCATGATAAGCCGGTTCCATACCAGCAATACGCGGGACTGTCCGAACGCAACCTGGCTGTCATAATGGCCGATCAAGCGGGAGCCTTGCGGGATCAGCAAATGGCTCCCAGTCGGGCTGTCATAGACGTGTTCAGTGACCTGCGCGGTGATCTGGCCGGGAAGATCGGACTTGATGCCGGTCATCAGCGCGGCGGCGATCACCGTTCCGGCCTGCACGATATAGGGCGACGCCTTTTCCTGCACGCGGTCAGCGCTGACGGTGCGGCGGTCGGTATCGGCGTTGACGAAGGCAAGTTTGCGGTCCTGCATGTTCTGCGCGGAACCGGAATCGAGCGGCGGCGTCTCGGCCGGAAGCAGTAGCCCGGTCGCGGGATCTATGCCCGAACCTGTTGCCGTCGCCGCCGTAGTGGATGCGACCTGCTGATTGCCGGCCGTCCGCTCTCCCCGGCTGTCGGTGAAGAGTTTTGCCAACCGCGCCGCCTCGATTTCCGCAAACCGGCGCTGTTCTTCTGGATCGACGCGCGGCGTCTGGATATTCGGTACGGCAACCGGCTTGCCCTGCTCCTGCGCGCGCAGGATTGGCCTGCCAAGATCGCCCGGAAGCGCCGGACCGAGCTTCGGGATATTGGTATAATCCTTCGGCAGACCGGCCAGCCCATCGGCCGGCGTCTTATTGTCCACGTTGTAGAGTTCTGTTGCGGACTGATTGCCGCGACGGCCGGTGTCGAGCGCCCAAAGCAGAGCGCCGGCAATGGCGATGCCCGCAACACCGCCGGCTCCGATCAGGACTTTCCGCGAAAGCCGCGTGACGCGAGGCGGTTCGGGACGAAGGCGCAATTGCGCCGTAAGATCGGGATTGCCTGTCATCGGTCGTTTTCCGATGAAAACAGCGCGGTCCTCTTCGCCGTCGCCGGCCTTCCATCGGTGCGGACGATGCGAACGCGCTTCTGTGTGTCCTTGTCGCCAAGCCGGAGTTCCGCGGCGGCAAAGAGACGATCCACGACATAATAGTTCTGGCGGGCGCGGTAGTTGACCAGTTCGGAATTGCCCGATCCGCCGATGACGAAGAGCGGCGGCATTTCTCCCTGTCCGATGCCGGACGGAAACTCGATATAGACTTTCGCGCCATCGTCGAAGGCGCGCAGCGGCCGCCAGGGTGCTGTGTCGCCCTCGATGCGATAGCGGAAGTTGATCTTCGAGATGTCCACGCCGGATGCGACGGCCTGCGTTTCCGCCGCCTTCGCATTTTGGCGTCGAAGGGCAATGAGCTGGTCGGCGGGATATTGCCATGAGACGGACGCCATGTAGGTCTTTTCCGTCGAGCGCAGTTCCAGGTGATAGGTGCGCAGGTTGGTGTTGATGACAAGGTTGGTCTGAAGATCCGGCCGCGTCGGCTTCACGAAGATATGGACCTGCCTCAATGCGCCAGAACCGCTCTCCGTGTCGCCGATGATCCAGCGCACGGTGTCACCGGCTGCGACCGGCCCGGAACCGACAAGGGTTTCTCCCGGCTGAAGCGCAACATCCGTCACCTGTCCCGGCGCGGCATAGACCTGATAGAGCGCGCCGAGCGCGAAGGGATAGACCTGCACGGCGTTGATGAAGCCGTCACGGACCGGCTGCATACGTGCCGCCTCGTTGGCGACGCTGATCCGCTGCTTCGGATCGGTCGATTCCGCCTTGGCTTTCGATCCCTCAACCGGCTTCAACTGGCCGGGCAGCGGCAGGGTTCTGGGAACTTCCACCACCTTCACCGGAAGAACCGGATCGGCCCTGGGCATGGTGGGAGCCGCGTCGTCATAGTCGATTTCCGGCGGAATGTACTTTTTCGCGCATCCTGCCAGCACAGTTGCCGATACCATCACTAGTACCATTCCCGACGCGCGGCGCGACTTCATGCGTAAGTCATTCGTCTTCATTGCCCCATTTCCTTCGACCAGTTGATTGCGTTGACATAGACACCGAGCGGATTCGCCCGGAGTTTTTCGGCGGTGCGCGCCTGCTGGATCACAACGGTCAGGATGGCCGTCCAGCGCTCGGTTCCGGAAAGCTGGCCGTTCTCATAGGAACGCTCCACCCATGCGATACGAAAACTGTCCGGCGAGGCGCGGATGACGCTGGAAATCTCCACCGCGATCTGCGTCTTGCCGACCTTGGTGAACGGGTCGTTCGAACGGGCGTAATCGTTGAGCGAGATCGCGCCGCGATCCGTGGTGAACTCGTAGGCGCGAAGCCAGTTCTGCCGGACAATCACCGCATCGACGGGGATGGAGCGGACCTGCTCGATGAAGCGGGCAAGATGCCATGCGATCTGCGGGTCGGTCGGCCGGTAGTCGGCCACGGCGGGCGCAGTAGCTTGCGCCTCGCCGAATTTATCGATCTGCACCACCCACGGAACGACCGTACCGCGTGTCGATTGCCAGACAAGGGCCGATGCGAAACCACCGGCAAGGAAGAGAGAACCAAAGGCCATGAGCCGCCAGTTGCGCGCCTGCACGCGAGCGGAGCCGATCCGTTCGTCCCATGCCTGTCCGGCGCGCTGATAGGGCGTTTCGGGTTCGGGCGTGCGGGCATAGCGCACGGAAGGACGCTTGAAGATATTCATTTGCGATCATCCTGATTGAGAGAGACGGACATGGAGCCGCCGCCATGATCGCCGGAGCGGATCGTGTGAGCTGCGGTGCTGACGCCGTGGTGAATGGTGCTTTTGCGCTTCATCCGCTGCGCCCAATCGGGAGCAGATTCGGAAGCTGACTGCGGAGAAATGTCGGAACCGGATACGGCCTTGGCGGGCTGCGAGGCCGCATAGTCCGGATCGTTCGCAGCCTTGCCGCTGCCTGTGCCACCAGCGCCGCCCGGATTGACCTCGTTCTTGCCGCCGGTCGCCTTCCACGCGGCGGCCTGTCCGGAACGATAGCTGGAGCGCATGGATTCACCGGCGCGTCCCGCGATCTCCTTGCCCTTGTTCATGACAAGGCCGGCACCCGCATGGGCGACGACGGAAAATCCGGCCGCTCCGCCGCCCGTTCCCGTCGATCCCACGGAAGCATCGCCAAGCCCGTAGGCCGTTTTGGCACCACCGGCCAAGGCAGCGCCACCACGCACGGCTCCGCCGGCCCCGCTTACAACGGCACCCAAACCGGCCTTTCCGGCCATGAAACCGGCAGCACCGATACCGGCGGCGGCAAGGCCGGTCCCGACCGCCGCACCCGCGCCAAGCTGCGGCGCACCTGAAACAAGGCCGGTGGCAATGCCAGTGCCGAAGATCGACAGGCCCATGAGTGCGAGCGCGCCGAGAACCAGTGACAGCGCCTCGCTAATGGTGGGCTGTTCGGAGAAGCCTGCGGTAAACTCGCTGAACAGGCCGGAGCCGATGCCGACGATCACGGCGAGGACCAGAATCTTGACGCCGGAGGCGACGATGTTTCCGAGCACCTTTTCGGCGAGGAACGACGTCTTGTTGAACAGGGCAAACGGGATCAGTATGAACCCGGCAAGCGCCGTCAATTTGAACTCAACCAGGGTAACAAAAATCTGGATGGCAAGGATGAAGAAGGCGATCAGGACGATCAACCATGCCACCATCAGCACGAATATCTGGATGAAGTTTTCGAAGAAGGCGATGTAGCCGGTCAGTTCGCCCACAGCGTTCAGGATCGGTTCGCCGGCGTCGAGGCCGACCTGAGCGACGCGACCGGGCTGAAGAAGCTCGGAGCCGGACAGGCTGGAGCCGCCGGCTTTCAATCCAAGCGCGGAAAAGCTCTCGAAAACGATCCTGGCGAGATTGTTGAAATTGCCGATGATGAAGGAGAAGAAGCCGATATAGAGGGTCTTCTTCACGAGCCGCTGAATAATGTCCTCATCGGCGCCCCACGCCCAGAACAGACCGGCAAGCACAATATCGATGACGATCAGCATCGAGGTGAGGAAAGCGACCTCGCCGGACAACAGGCCGAAACCGCTGTCGATATAGCTGGTGAAGGTCTCAAGGAAACGGTCGATAACGCCGACATTATTCATGCGCGGTCTCCCCGCTAGCCTTGGGCGGCGTCGGCAGATCCGGCCTGTCCATGCGGAAAAAACGGCGTCGGTTCTCCGCCCATGCTTTGCGGCAGGCGGCGTCTTCGAGCGCCGCCGTGCCGAGGTCACGGCAACGACCAAGCTCGCTTTTTGCGGCCGATAGAGAGGAAGGGTCGCCGCCCGGACGCTCGATGCGGGGGGCGCTGGCATCGGGCCTGTCTTCATCATCATGCAGGGCCGTGATTGCGGCGGTCAGCCCTGCACCGATTGCGAAGACGGCGATCATCCGGGCGGCGATCTTCAGGTCCATCGTTGCAAGCTCCTCAATCGTGGAACATGCGGACGCTGGACGAACTGTAGGCAGTCCCGGTCATGAAACGGGAAAACTGCTCGCGAGCCTGCTCCTGTGCTGCGGCCTGCCGGGATTGCTCGAGCGCGTTGGCACGGCCCTGTGCGGCCAGCATGGCGGTCAGGTCGGAAATCTGTTTCGCCTGTACGGCAAGAAGCTGGTTGCCGGCCTGCGTCGCCTGAAGCACGCCGACGGAAGACTGGCTGGCGGTGACAAGCTCGCTGGTCTGCTCCTGCGTCCCTTCGATATTTTCGACCGCGACGGCTCCGGCCTTCAGCGAGTGCTCGAAGGCCGATACCGATTGCTGCCAGCGCTGTTGCGCCGAAGAGACAAGCTGCGCGGCCGTGCGATCACCAGACGCAAAATCGCGATAGGTGGCGTTGAACTGCGTTTCGATGTTCTGGACATTGTAGGCGAGCTGGTCTGCTTCATTCAGGAGCGACTTCATCTCGGAAAAATTGCCCTCGATCTGCGACAGCAAGGACGTAGGCAGGCTGGTGAGATTCCTGGCCTGATTGATGAGCATCTGCGCCTCGTTGGCGAGAGACGTCACCTGATTGTTGATCTGTTCCAGCGCGCGGGCGGCGGAAAGCAGATTCTGACTGTAGTTCGTCGGGTCATAGACGATGCGCCATGCCAGCGCCGGAGACGGCATGAACGGGATCAAGCCAAGCGGCAAGGTGACGCGAAGCAAGACGGCCGAAGTGCTGACGGCGCAAGCGAGAACCCGGCTGCGCGGGGAACGGGCGATATGCCTCATAGCGGAAACTCCTCTTCAGGGGACAGGAAATCGGAAGACAGTTCGGCCGGACTGGCCACGTCAGCCGCGCCGGGCGCACTGGTCGCACCGGTCGAATCGGACGTTCCGGCGAGGACGTTGGTGAGGTCGGGAATGAGATCTGCGGCCCAGCGAAGTCCGTTGGCTTCAAGCCATGCTTCGAGAAAATATGGTTTCGCACCGTCCTTCATGAGTTCTTCGATCAGCGCATGAGCAGCCTTGTCCGACGATGCGCAAAGCGCCAGAGCGATATGGCCAAGGCCAAGCTCGAACAGCCGGTTGCCGCGCCGGGACTGGCAGTAATAGTCCCGCTTCGGCGTGGCGCGGGCGACGATTTCGATCTGCCGGCCATTGAGGCCGAATTGCCGATAGACGGATGCGATCTGCGGTTCGATGGCCCGCTCATTGGCGAGGAAGATGCGCGTCGGGCAGCTTTCCACAATGACCGGCGCGATGGGAGAGGCTTCGATGTCGGCAAGCGATTGCGAGGAAAAGACAACGGCGACATTCTTCTTGCGCAGCGTCTTCAGCCATTCCTTGATCTTGGAAGCAAACCCGCCGTCGTCCAGCGCCCGCCAGCCTTCATCAATGATGAGCAATGACGGCCTTCCGTCGAAACGGGATTCGATGCGGTGGAAGAGATAGGAAAGCACGGCCGGGGCGGCACCCGTTCCGATCAGTCCTTCGGTCTCGAACGCCTGAACAGGCGCTTCGCCAAGCCATTCCATTTCCGCGTCGAGGAGACGGCCATAGGGACCGCCGATGCAGTACGGGCGCAAAGCCTGTTTCAATGCCGACGATTGCAGCAGCACGGTCAGGCCGGTGATGGTGCGCTCCACGACCGGCGCCGACGCCAGAGAGGTCAACGCCGTCCAGAGGTGTTCCTTGACGTCCGGTGTGATTTCCACGCCTTCACGGATGAGAATATCCACCAGCCAGTCGGCTGCCCATGCCCGTTCGGGCGTGTCGTGGATACCGGCGAGCGGCTGGAGCAACACGGTATTCATAAGCGCCGTATCGTCGGAGAGCGATCCGCCCAAATCCTGCCAGTCACCGCGCATGGCAAGTGTCGCCGCCCTGATGCTGCCGCCGAAATCGAAGGCGAATACTTGCGAGCGCGGATAACGCCGGAACTGCATGGCCATCAGCGCCAGCAGGACCGACTTGCCGGCACCTGTGGGGCCGACGACCATCGTGTGCCCGACGTCCCCGACGTGTAAGGAAAACCGGAACGGCGTCGCGCCTTCGGTCTTGGCATAGAACAGCGGCGGCGCGTCGAGATGTTCGTCTTTCTCCGGCCCCGCCCAGACTGCCGAGAGCGGCATCATGTGCGCCAGATTGAGCGTGCTGATCGGCGGTTGCCGGACATTGGCATAAACATGACCGGGAATGCTGCCCATCCATGCCTCGATCGCGTTGACCGTTTCCACGATGGCCGTGAAGTCATGCGACTGGATCACCTTTTCGGCGAGGCGGAGCTTTTCGTCGGCAATGCGGGGATCTGTATCCCAGACGGTGACGGTCGCCGTCACATAGGCTTCGCCGACCTGATCGGAACCGAGATCCTGCAAGGCCGCATCGGCGTCCGCCGCCTTGTTGGCGGCATCCGAATCCAGAAGAACGGATTGCTCGTTGGTCAGCACTTCCTTGAGGATGGCGGCGATGCTCTTCCGCTTGGCGAACCATTGCCGCCTGATCTTCGTGACCAGCCGGGTCGCGTCGGTTTTGTCGAGCATGATCGCCCGCGTGGACCAGCGATAGGGAAAGGCTATCCGGTTGAGATCGTCGAGAATGCCGGGAAACGTGACAGTCGGGAAACCGATCACGGTCAGGGTGCGAAGGTGGAACTCGCCAAGGCGCGGTTCGAGGCCACCCGCCAAGGGCTGATCGGCCAGCAACGCGTCGAGGTGCATCGGCGTTTCCGGAGCCCGGACACGGTGGCGCCTGGTCGATATGGTGGAATGCAGGTAGGTCAGTGTATCGGTATCATCGAGCCAATCCGCTTCCGGCACGAAACCTTCGACCAGGTGCAACACCCTGTCGGTGCGGTCGATGAAGCCTTTCAGCAATTCCCACGGATCGACGCCTGAGCGTTCGCGCCCCTCGTAAAGCCAGCCTTCCATGCGCGAGGCCTCTTCGGCGGGCGGCAGCCAGACGAAGGTGAGATAATAGCTGCTCTCGTAGAGCAATCCGGATTCTTCAAACTGTTCCCGACGCTCCACGTCCAGCAGCGCCGATGCGCTTTCGGCAAAAAAGCTTTCCGGATATTCGGTTGCCGGGTTGCGCTGCGCTTCCACGAAGATCGCCCATCCGGAACCGAGGCGGCGCAGCGCGCCGTTGAGCCGCGCGGTGGTGCCGACCAGTTCGGACGGCGTGGCGCTGTCGAGATCGGGACCGCGAAACCGGGCGGTGCGCTGGAATGAGCCGTCCTTGTTGAGCACGATGCCCGGAGCGATCAACGCCGCCCAGGGCAGGAAGTCGGCAAGACCGGCATTCTTCTTTCTGTATTCGGAGAGGTTCAACATGGTGCTCTCCTCACACGCCCATATGCGCGGGATAGCGCAGATGGCGGCGGCCGACGTCGACGAATTGCGCGTCGCGCCGTGCGGCCCAGACGGCGGCAAAATGGCCGATGGCCCAGATGACCAGGCCGGCGATCCAGAGGCGAAGGCCGAGGCCGACCGCCCCGGCCAGTGTGCCGTTGACGATGGCGACGGCACGTGGTGCACCGCCGAGCAATATCTGCTCGGTCAGCGCCCGGTGGACCGGCGCGAAGAAGCCGCGAACATCCTCGAATTCAAGCAGGGATCCCGTCATCAGACCAGCGCTCCGCCGCCGAACGAAAAGAAGGACAGAAAGAAGCTCGACGCGGCGAAGGCAATCGACAGGCCGAAGACGATCTGGATCAGCTTACGGAATCCGCCGCCTGTGTCGCCGAAGGCGAGTGCGAGGCCGGTGGCGATGATGATGATGACGGCAACGATCTTGGCGACCGGGCCTTCAATCGACTCCAGAATCTGCTCCAGCGGTTCTTCCCACGGCATCGAGGAGCCGGAAGCGCGGGCGGGTGCGGACATCAGCAGCGCTACGGTCGCAACGGACACTAGTGCCGTCGCGTGAGCCAGGCGGTTGCGAGAACGACGAAGGCCGGAGGGTGCGGACAGGACAGGCATTGTCATGGCTGTTCTCCTTTCGGGAGCGGTTGGCGGTCGGGAAGAAGCTGGGCGTTGAGGGTGCGGTAATCGCCGTTGACGGGATCAATCCCATCCACGAGGGCGATTTCGGAAAGGCGGCGGGCGGAGCCGCGGCCGGAAAGAACGGCAATGAGGTCGATGGTGTCGGCGATCAGCGCACGCGGGACCGTCATCACGACTTCTTGCACGAGCTGTTCGAGCCGGCGAAGCGCGCCAATCGCGGTATTGGCGTGGATTGTGCCGATCCCGCCGGGATGGCCGGTGCCCCAAGCTTTTAAGAGATCAAGCGCCTCCGCGCCGCGCACCTCGCCGACCGGGATACGGTCGGGCCGCAGGCGCAACGAGGACTTCACCAGATCGGAGAGCGAAGCCACGCCGTCCTTGGTGCGCATGGCGACCAGATTGGGCGCGGCGCATTGCAATTCCCGCGTGTCCTCGATCAGCACCACGCGATCGCCGGTCTTCGCGACTTCTGACAAAAGGGCATTTGTGAGCGTGGTCTTTCCGGTGCTGGTGCCGCCCGCGACCAGAATGTTCTTCCGCTTCTCGACGGCGAGCCTGAGAACATCGGCCTGCGCCTGAGTCATGATCCCGCCCGCCACATAATCCGACAGGGTGAACACGGCGACGGCGGGCTTGCGGATCGCGAAGGTCGCGGCCATGACGACGGGCGGCAACAGCCCCTCGAACCGTTCGCCGGTTTCCGGCAGTTCGGCCGAGACGCGAGGATTGCCGGCATGGACTTCCGCGCCGACATGATGCGCCACCAGCCGCACGATGCGTTCGCCATCTTCCGGCGACAGAATCTCGCCGGTATCGGCAAGCCCTTCTTTCAGCCGGTCCACCCACAAGCGGCCGTCCGGGTTCAGCATCACTTCGACAATGTTCGGATCTTCGAGATAGCGAGCGATGTTCAGCCCAAGCGCCGTGCGAAGCATCCGCGCTCCGCGTGAGATAACGTCCCGGTCATGATGGTGATGATGTGCCACGTTGCGCCCCGTTTCCGGCCATCCGCAAACAGTCGGATGGCGACGGGGACAATCAAGAAAGGCACAATTCGGAGCTTCGCAACAAGATTATTTCAGATTTCGTAGGCGATCGTAGACGGTCGAAAAAATACTTGCGGCTCTCGGCGCGGCAACGGTTCATAGCCTGACGCTATTCACCGAATCAGCATTTCGGTTTCAGAGCATCCAGAAACGTCTTGAGAACGGGGTTTGTATTGTCTGGTCGCCAACAGGCAATATATCCAAGACGCGTGGCACCGTTGCCGTCATGCACGGGCCTGTAGACAACACCTAGTCCCGTCATGCCGGAAACGCCCTCACACTGCAGGCTTATGCCCTGCCCGCTGCCCACCTCGCTCAGAATACTCTCACGGCTCAAACGCCGGATAATAATCTCTGGATGATCCGAAGGTGCGGCAAGATGGCGAAGAAGAATATTGCGAATATCAGGCCCCGGGTCATGATGGCTGATCAGAAAACGTTCTCCTCTCAGTTCCGCCCAGTAGATGACGGTTTGTTCGGCAAGCGGATGGTTCTCCGGTAAAGCTACTACAAGCTGCTCCGGCCAAAGTCCGATGGAGTTCAGCAGATTGGACCTTCCTGCATCACCAAGAATAACGGCAACATCAATTGCGCGCCCGATTACACCTGCCCTGAGCTCGCTATAGGAGGTTTCTACCGGTTCAACTTCTATTGAAGGATGACTTTGCCGGAATTGGTGTAGAGCCGTGCGCAGCCGGCCGGTGGAAAGCGATTTGTAGAACCCCACGACAATATGGCCCAGCTTACCGGCTTTGCTCGCTCTCGCCCGGTCCTTGAGACGCTGAACATCCTCCACGATACGCTTCGCACCGACGATAAATTCCTCGCCAGTAGGGGTCAAACGCGCTCCCGTCGACGCACGCTCGAACAGTGGAATACCAAGTTCATCCTCGACTTCCCTGATCCGTTTGCTGACGATCGGTTGCCTGACATTGAGTTCATTCGCAGCCGCGCTGAAACTGCCGTTTCTGGCGCTCGCTACTATGTATTGAAGGTGACGCAATTCCAATCTTGTCCCCTTTTGCCTGTTGCCTGCATGACATAATTCGCGTCGATGTGAGCTCCTTCCCTGTGCTTTTTTAGCAGGCAGAATAGGATTTCCTCATCAGAGGCAACGGCAGATGTAGTAATCGTTTCGGTCGATAACGATGCCATGTCTCGCCGGCCTGACGACACTGCTAATGCGAGGTTAATTTTATGCCTCAAACAAAAATCGCCGCACGAGATTTTGGGTCACATGAGTCGATGGGAGCCGGAGTTTAACAGTCACTTTAGTTACTGCGATACATTTTAATATTTAAGATACCCGGTCTACAGACATGAAATTGATATTTTATCTTCTCATATTTTATAAAAGATTGAATCAGATACTGTTTCATAAAGGTGAATCTTCCGGCACTTCTTGTCGAAGCCGCGGTCCGTTCGCAAGTCGTCGCCCAAGAGCTTCAAGGAATTTGTCATAACGTTCGCCACCCTTGGCGCGGGCAGCGGTTTGAGCCGCGTCCGGTAGTGAAGCGGTCGAGGTCAGCCAGAATCGGATGAACAGGGCGAATGCTTCGTTAGCAATACCGACGTCCCGCTCAAGCCGTTGGATAGTCCGATCGATCCGGTCAAGCCGCTTGACCGTGGCTGCTTCCTTTCGCTCGTCAGCATCGGGTGATAGAAACGACGCGATGGCAGCTTCGGCAATGAGGGATTCCGACTGCCCTCGCCGATCCGCGAAATCCGAAAGGCGGCGTTTTAGATCGGGATCGAGATATACGGAGAGGCGCTGTTTCTTGTCGGGACGTGAGGGCATGGCTTACAACTCCATTCCATCATCGGGGTCCATCGAAACCTGCCAAGCGACTTGGCGCATGTTGCGCGCAAGTATCCGGTTTTTCACGACCTCCGGTTCCGGCTCATCCATATCGAGATCGAATTCGTTGACAGGGGCTGTCTCTGCTTCCGGCGCTATATCCTTGTGTGCTTCAAGGCCGGGTTCGCGGCGCAGGCCGGCATTGGCGGAATCATCATCCTGCGCGGCGGCGTTTGCCCATGCGGTCTGGCCTTTGGTCGCGTTTTTACCTTTGGCGGACGGGGCAGGAATTAGCGGCAGTGCCGACCAGTCATCCGCTTTTGGCAGGAAACCGGCTTTGAGATCAGGAGGAACGGGAAGCAACCGCTCCCTGAACCGTTCGTCCTGATAATACCGGGCCTTCTTCGCACGGATGGGCGCGACGCCCGCCACCATGACGATCTGATCGTCAGGAGGAAGTTGCATGATCTCGCCGGGCGTCATCAGCGCGCGGGCCGTTTCCTGCCGCGACACCATTATATGCGATAGCCATGGGGCAAGCCGGTGCCCGGCATAGTTCTGCATGGCGCGCATTTCGGTCGCGGTGCCAAGCGAATCCGACACACGCTTGGCCGTTCTCTCATCGTTGGTC
Organism: Agrobacterium sp. NPDC090283; assembly: GCF_044769685.1. Lineage (NCBI taxonomy): Bacteria > Pseudomonadati > Pseudomonadota > Alphaproteobacteria > Hyphomicrobiales > Rhizobiaceae > Agrobacterium > Agrobacterium sp. NPDC090283. Next base: position 26,379 of record NZ_JBIVYG010000026.1, read on the forward strand.
GCAAAACTGACGCGGACATGACAATTATCGAGGATGGAATTGTTCGGACCGTAAGCTTTCTCGATTTGGTTGAGGCTCTGCGCAATCAGGAACGCCTTGATCCCGTAGCCTGCCATGAACGCAAGCGAACTCTCGAAAGCATCAAGCCGGCCGAGCGCCGGAAACTCGTCCAGCATCATCAACATGCGGTGGCGGCGATCCTTCGCGTGCAGGTCTTCCGTTAAGCGTCGGCCGATCTGGTTGAGGATAAGGCGCACAAGCGGCTTTGTTCTGGAAATGTCTGATGGCGGCACAACCATGTAGAGGGAGGTCGGCCGCTCTTCGCTGACAAGATCGGCAATACGCCAGTCACAACAGCTGGTGACGCTCGCCACGACCGGATCTCGATAAAGGCCGAGAAAGGACATGGCGGTACTCAAGACGCCGGATCGTTCATTGTCGGATTTATTCAGCAGTTCGCGGGCCGCACTAGCGACCACTGGATGCGGTCCTTTCTCACCAAGATGCGGCGTGGTCATCATGGCGGACAATGTGGACTCGATCGGGCGGCGCGGATCGGAGAGGAAGGCGGCGACACCGGCCAGGGTCTTGTCTTTCTCCGCATAGAGGACATGCAGGATCGCGCCGACAAGGAGTGAATGGCTGGTTTTCTCCCAATGATTCCGTTTTTCCAGCGAGCCTTCCGGATCGACAAGCACATCGGCGACGTTCTGCACGTCCCGAACTTCCCACTCCCCCTTTCGCACCTCCAGCAGAGGATTGTAGGCGGATGAAGCCGAATTGGTCGGGTCGAACAGCAGAACACGGCCATGCCTTGCCCGGAAGCCGGCTGTCAGTTCCCAGTTCTCGCCCTTGATGTCGTGGACGATGGCCGATCCCGGCCATGTCAACAACGTTGGCACTACCAGTCCGACCCCTTTGCCGGATCGGGTGGGAGCAAACGCCAGCACATGCTCGGCCCCATCATGGCGCAGATATTCGGTTTCAAAGCGTCCAAGCACCACACCATCATTACCAAGAAGCCCGGCTTCTTCCATTTCCTCATGTTCGGCCCAGCGGGCGGAACCGAAGGTGCGGACGTCCCGCGCCTCGCGCGCGCGCCAGATCGACATGAAGATAGCGACCGCGATTGAAATCAGGCCACCGGACGCTGCAATCGCCCCACCTTCGAGAAAGACGGTCGGCGCATAGGCATCGTAGGAATACCACCACCAGAAAAGAGCAGGCGGCAGATAGATGGACTGGCCTGCAAGCTCGAACCACGGCGAGCCAAGCTGCGACTGGAAACCAAGCCGCCATGCCGTCCATTGTGTTGCGCTCCAGACCGCAAAGAACACGATCAGCAGAACAACGGTGATATGCCCCCAAAGCACGCGCGTGGCCGACAAGACGGGAACTCCTTCCAAACATGGCTTCATGTTTAGGGAAAAGAATTTCCGAAACGATTTCAACGCCATTGACACCAAACGTCGTAGTCTGGTGAAAGCCATCGAAAAAATACTTGCGGGCGGCGGCATTGACCAGACCCGACATCACTACCGAATGGTCGGCAACTTCAGAGAATTGGCGAGCGGCATGCCAAGAGGCTCGAATTCGCGCTCGTGGGCAGTCAGAGCGGTGAGGCTGTGCGCGGCAGCGGGGGCCGTGGCGGCGATGGCAATATGTTCAAAACCGGATCGCGGGCGCACTGATCGAGTGTTAGGCCGCATATCTTTCCTTGATGCCGACCTGGAGTATGTGGCCGGGTAAAATTGTCAGCCACGGTAGTCCAGTTGTGTAACTTTCGTGCCTTCGTTCGCCTTGATCTGACGATACGGTGCAACCCGAATCCTGATCATCGGCGATGATAATCGCAAAAAGATAAAACAAGTCGATATGCCCAAGCGCCGATACTGTGAAATCTCCATGTCGAGCATGCGCTACTCGACATATCGCCCTTACAGCCACAGAATGGTCAATGATAGTGCTTGTGAATTTGTATTTCGGTGGCTCAAAGCCGAGCTTGAAGGTATCGCCTCCAACCAATGGCGTAGCTTCTTTCATGGGTCTCGATAAACTCGAAAGCCAGCCTTGCGGCACATGGCATCCGGATCGATGCTCGACACTACATTTTCGTGGACAGGTGAACAGATGTCAGAAGCCAGTAAAAAACGACCCAATCCGATTGATATCCATGTCGGAAGCCGCATCAGGTTGCGCCGGACCATGAACGGTATGAGCCAGGAACGGCTCGGTGACAGCGTCGGCATCACCTTCCAGCAGATACAGAAATACGAACGCGGTACCAACAGAGTCGGAGCCAGCCGCCTTCAGAACATCGCCAACATTCTGAATGTCCCCGTCTCGTTCTTCTTTGAAGACGCACCACCAAGCGACACAATGGCTACCATCTCGCCACATGCGTCACAGCCCGACGACTTTCAAACATTTCTGGCGTCCTCCGAAGGGTTCAGGCTTAATCGTGAATTCGTAAAGATTACGGACCCAAATGTGCGCCATTACATCATCGAGATGATAAAGGCAGTGGCTGCTGACGGGAATGCCGACTCGGCCGAAATATAGAGCTTGCATAGTCTCTTAAGGTTCTGGTGTCGCGGGTTACTGATCGAATCCTCTTTTATTTCTTCGGTGAAGAAAGCATCGGCGAGGTCGTGGCGACAAAAGGCCTTTCGCAGTTCCAAAGAAGGATTTGATGGCTGGAAATAACGGAAAGTGGCGACCGGTCAGTTGGGATCGTAACTGCCGGGGGTATCGCCCCCACTTTCCGTCAGCGGTTTGCTATGATGTATAATTGTGAATAGCAATAACAGATTTCCTATCATCTGGAATTCTGGACTTCGGCCCCTGCAGGCGGTCACTTATCGATCGCGGCCAACATCTCTTTGTAGACGGCCTCATCCACATAGGCCACGCCATCGATCAACATCCTCGTAAGTTTACTCGACGGGCAGACATTATCCGGATCGAGAACGACTATTATCAACCCTGACGTCATATTCTTCTCGTTGACGGGATAGAGATCGCAAGCAGGATCGTATCCATCATCGAGAACAATATACAGCCCCGTATCCTTCGTGGTGGGGATTGCAACCTGTCCTGTGCGAACTGAATTGCCTGCGACATACTGAGCGTTGACAACATCAATTGCCCACACGTTGCTGCATGATACGATTTTGTGATGATCGTCAGCGTCGGGCTCGTAGAGCGCTTGTGCCACTGTAACGTGATTAACCAGGAATTTACCCGCCACACGTCCGTGGGAGCCCTCACCGGACAGATTGATTGTATTCGACATATCCTCACCACTATAGATTACGAGCAAGGATATGGTGAGCGCGGACCTCGGAAGCAATACTCAACCGGCCAAAGCGGCAACGCAGATGACCGTCCGTTGTGGAGTTCCGGCTGGCGAATTTTAACTACATTCACCCGTCAACCATACAATGCAATGGCGACGGACAAGGGTTCCGGATTGAAAGGCAAGCCTGCTTATAGGCCAAGCCCGCGCCTGCGGCCGAAACTCCAGTCAACGCCGCCATCGGCGCGGGCCACGCCGGAGATGTGCTGACCGATATGCTTGTCGACGGAAGGCGTCCACGGCACAAGACTGAAACCGAGACCGTCATCGACCATCGCAAAGCGGCCGGATGCCAGGGTAAAGCGCCGGCTATAGGTGCCGGCGACATATTCCCCGGCTGCCGCTTCGCGAAACGGCATGTTCATTTCATGCGCGAGCTTTTCGCCAAGTGCGTCCAGCTCACGTTGGCGGAGCGTGCCGAGAAGATTGCGGGCGAAGATAACCCGCTCTCCCTCGCGCCGTGCCAGCCTCTCTTCGATCAGATGTTCCGCCCTCGCTTCCATCGCTTGGCTCACCTCCAGCCCGAAGCCGCCGCCGAGATCGACAGGATCGCGGGCGACAAGCTGGCGGTCGAGCCATGTGGCGCCGTCGGCCGTGGCTTGCGCCTCAAGGGATAGATCGGAACGAACGGCCAGCGCAACGCGGCGCTCACCACGGGCGTCCTCGAAAGAGCGCAGTTCGACAATCGAACCCGGCGCGCTGTCCCCGGCCGCTTCAATGTCGGGAAGACGGATATAGTGGGTGTGGCCGTCCACACCGTCGACCACTGCGAAGGCCGTGCCGCGCAACTCGTCGTCCAGGCCGCGCTCGACCAGCCGGCCGATGACCGGCTCGCCATGCGCCTCGCCGGACAGCACGTAATCGGCAGCGCCGCGCTCGATGCCCTGCTCCGTCAAGGCGCGGTGCATCCGCTTGATGATGTCGCCGCGTAGCCCAAGCTCGCGCAAGGTGGCTTCGGCCTCGCCGGATACGATCCATTGGCCGGGACCAACGTTTTCAGCCAGGCCGAGATGTTCGAGGTGACGAAGCCGGCCGATCTTCTGGATGGAATATTCGTCGGGCTGCTTATCCGGAGACGGAGCAACATCTATGATGCCCTGCTCATTGGCGTCACGGAGAAGCTGGCGATCAAGCTGTGTCCAGCGGTCGGCCTCTATCTGTCGTTCCAGCGAACGGCGTATGTCCAATTCGGTGCGCGGTCCCAATTCCAGCGTCACGAGATCCTGCGCCCGGTCGCGCAATCCGCTCTTGATATAGTCGCGGTCGATCACGAGGTCCTGCCCGTCGTCGGTGCGGCCGCGCACGATGACATGCACATGAGGATTGTCAGTGTTCCAGTGATCGACGCCGACCCATTCGAGTTTCGTGCCGAGATCCTTTTCCGCCTGCGCCATCAGCTCGCGCGTGAACCGCTTCAGGTCTTCCATGTCGGCGGCGTCTTCCGGCGAGACGATGAACCGGAAATGATGACGGTCGTCTTTGCACTGATCGGCAAATTCCTTTGCGTCGGCATTGTCGGTTCCGGGACCGAACATGCGGGCCTTCTCGCCGTCTCGGGTAACACCATCACGGCGCAGATAGTTGAGGTGGCGGGCAAGCGGGCCACGATCGCCCTTGTTGCGGACGATGCGGGCCTTCACCGTGCAGAAACGAATACGGTTGGTGATAAGACGATTGGCGCGGACACTCGCCACACGGCCACGAGCGAAGCTCGGTCCACGGCCCTTGCCGGACGTGATCTTGCCGGAGCGGGAAACATACCCGCCGGCCTTCTGCGCGGCGGCGAGCGCCTGAGCGACGAACGGCCTTGCCCGCTGGGCCTTGCTGGAGCGGATGCGTCCAGGCCGGACGCGGAAATCGTCGTCCCGGCTCATGGGGTTACTCGCTGCGAGGTGCAGGTTTCGTTGAAAATATTTGATAAATTCAGGGTGCGCACATCGCACGCATAGTCCGCGATGTGCGGAAAGCCGGAAAAAAGCCAATCAAAACAACCGACCGTCCAAGCCGCGATGTGCGGCCTTTTATCTTGCCTTAAATCGGACGTGGCCGCCGCCCCTCCCCGCCATTCCGCATGGGCTACGATGACGCTCGTTAGACCACCCGGCACCACGAAATTCATGGCCGTTCCCCCTGCTTTTCGGACCGACGCACGAACAGGCCATCGGACGGCGTTGCGAGCGCCGAAAGATCGGTGATCGTGCCGGCGCTGGATGGGCGACCGGAAGGAAGATCAGCCGCCGTCTTGTCGCCGCCAGCGGGAACCGCTGCGCGAGCGATGAAGAGCGGCGCGACAGACCATTCGGACCGGGTCGGACGATCCGCGGTGCGCCAAGCAACGGCAGCGTCTGCGTCGATCTGCGGGACGATCTTCGCCATGTAGGCGACCGTCTCGGCAGGCAATGGATCGCCGGTGACAAGATGCTTTTCGTAGCGGCCTGGACCGGCATTGTAGGCGGCGAGGAAACCGGGCGAACCATAGAGATCGTGCAGTTCCGCGATATAGGCAGCGCCCGCCAGAATGTTGTCGCGGGGATCATAGGGATCGTCGCCAAGGCCATGTCGGTCGCGCAGTTCCGCCCATGTGGCGGGCATTATCTGCATCAGGCCCATCGCGCCTTTTGGCGAGATGGCGTGCGGATCATGATCGCTCTCGGCCTGCATGACGGCGCGTATCCAGCGTTCTGGAATGGCGAAGCGCTTGGCCGCTTCCGCGATATGATCGGCTAACGGATCGAACGATGCGACGACGGTGGCCGTGCGCGTCGTCTGCGTTTCGTTTGCCAGCGGATCGGCTATTGCCACGCATGGCAGCGTGACGGTCATAGTGCCTGCGATCAGCAGCGCCATGATCGCAGGAACGGCGGCGCAAAGTCCGCCGTCCCGATTGACCATCAGCCTGCCATCGTGCTCGCTCTGGTCAAGGGCAAGGCTTCGCCGCCGGCCAACATTTTCCGGACGGGCATCGTCGCAAGAAGTGTCCGTTATCCGGAAAACAGGCCGTCGCCCTTGACCGCCGCTGCGCGCGACGGTCGCCCGGTGGGCGATCGGATCGAGGGGAGTGATCGGCGCTCGATCGATCAAAGGGAGTGAGCCTGAAAGTTCGCGGGAAGGATGGCAGCTCATGAGGGTCACGCCTGTTCGTCGCGCCGCGTCTTGCGCGTCCAGTGAAGATTCCAGACGTCCTTCTTTGTCTCGGACTCGAACATGCGGGCGCGGATCGGTTCGACAAAGGAAGGATCGTCTATGGTGACGGAGAGATACGCACCTGCGCGCTCGCCGGTTCGGTCCCATGCCGCGCCGACTTCGAGACCATCGGCGAAGATACGATGGTTCGGCGCATTCTCGGCGTCCGTCTCGTCGATGGGAAGAATGGTCACTTCGGCGTCGAGGGTAAGCGTGCGGATGCGGCCGAAGAAGCCGTCATTGTTGCGGGTGAAGGTGCCTATCTGGGCCATAGCGGTAAACCTCATTCGGTTGGAGAAGCGAGCCGTTCACGGCTCGTCGGAAACCGGCTCGCGGAAGGTTTCCACGACCGGATCGGGATCGTCAGTGGTCCAGAGCGGGATTGCCCTGCCGACGACGGTTGAGAGTGGAAGCGGCCCGAAATAGCGGCTGTCGAAGCTGTCGGGCGCGTCCCAATTCATGAAGAAGGCTTCGCCGGCGCGGAGCGTCCGGCAGCCCTGCCAGACGGGCAGCGGACGACCTTGGCCGTCGCGCTCGCGGGCCTGTCCATAGGTCATGCCGTAGGCAGTAATCTCCGCGCCGTTGCGGCAGACGGTCGTTCCGGAAAGAGCCAGCACGCGCTTGAGGAGCGGCAGGCCGCGCGGCAAATAGCGGCGTTCGTCAAGGAAGGAGGCCAGATCGTCGGGTGGCATCACGACCGCCAGGTCGGTGACGTCCAGACGGTCGGCGCAAACGATCCAGTAGAGGCCGACCGGCACGCTGGCCGATGCGTTCCAGATCAGTTTTTTAGCCGGATCGATGAAGATGGAAGCCGTGGTGGCAAGCGCGGAACAATACGTCACCATCACCCATGCTAAGCGCATCATGGCCTGTCTCCCTGTTGTGTGGAAATCTCCCGGCGCATCAGCCAGGCGCGATGCTGCTGGCGGGTGTAGGTGCCGAACGGCTCATTGACGGTGAGACGGTTGTGAATGTGCCGCCAGTGATCCGGCGCGACGTCGGCGGGCTCGATGCCGCTCCGCTCGATCGCGTCGATGACGTGCAGCACCTTTTCGACCTTCGGCCAGCCGTGGGTACGCAGAAGGATTTCGCCGCCGGGATCGACCGACGGCACGGTCTGGTAGCTCTCGCCCGGTGCGACGGCGCGCAGAATGTCGATGCGGGAAACGACGGTGCCGTAATCGTTCGCGGCCCATCTGACGAAGGCGAAGATGTTTCCGGGATCGAAGCTGAGGACGCGCCGATGACGGTCGATGCGCTGTTCTTCGGCAATCCGACCGAAGTGAATGCGCTGCTCGATACGGTTCTCACGCCATGTCAGACGGACCAGCGTTCGGGGAGGGGAAGCGCCTGCCTTCATCGGCTGACCCTTCCACAACCGCGATTTTCGGCGGGTCGAGTTAGGAAGAATCCGAAGGATTCTGAGTTAGCAATGTTAGGGGAGCAGATTGCCGAAGGAATCCGGATGGTTAAACCCGGTTTTGGTCCCTGATAGTACGGATTTTCGGTCCCCGATAGTACGGGCATTGCGGTCCCTGATAGTACGGGTCTGTCCACAGGTTGCTCACAATCTGATCGGACGGCGGCGCGGCAGGCGCAGCGCGGCCTTCATTGGATCGGTTGGCGTGGATTGAAACGTCAGGCGGATGCGGCCGTCCGGGTCGGTGACAAGTTCCAGCCGGTAGCCGGGAAGCGGCTGCCGCTGGACGATAGCTCGCAAGTCATAGGCGAAATGCTTGAGCGGCGAGAGCGAGCCGGACTTGAGATGCAGGTGTTCGAGATCGAAGCTCCAGCCCCATGTCTGGCGGCCGCCGTGCTTGCGCACGAGACGGTAAAGCCAGCGTTCAAGGCCGCCGGTCAGATCGAAATAGGCCCGGTCGATGGTGAGGATCAGGGCGTCGTCAATGACGCCGGCATAGAACCAGTCCGCCAGGATGAGTTCTATGCCGAGCGGCCGGCCAGCTGCATCCAGTTGTTCTTTCCATTCGGCGATCCACGAGAAGCGATGCCGCCGCCGCTCTGACGGCTGGCGGATCGACGTGACAACGGTTGTCGATTGAAGGCGGTCCAATGCCGCTTTCAGCCGGTTGTAGTTCAGGCCGGAATCTGTGCGGCCGATGAAGGATAGGATTTCGTATGGCGTCGCGAACATGAAACGCGAGGTCTGCAAGCCATTGTCGCGGGCCTGAACGATCTGCGACGCCGCCCATATGAGAATATCGGCGTCCCATATCGTCGCCATGCCGTGTTCGGCCGTCGCCTCGACGCGGATCGATATATCTCCCATCCGGAAGTCGATCGGCGTCACGCGGCGGGACTTGGCGAGCGAGAAGAAAGGCCATGCCATGAGGTCCTGCGCATCGCGGGTGGCGATGTCGCCGCCGCATGGCCTGAACAGTTCAAGCTGCTGGCCCTGATATATCCGGTGGGAGGACATGGCGGCGTCCGGTCAGCACGCGGCGTCAGCGACAAGGTGAGTGTCTGGGTCGGTGTCCAGCACCTGCAACAGTCGGGGTGGTGCGGCTTCGGACGTCGATAGACGGGCGGCCGCATCAATCCATGCCTGAAGATCGGCGACGGTGTAGACGACACGACCGCCGAGCTTGCGATAGATCGGACCTGTTCCGTCACAGCGGTGCTTTTCCAGCGTCCGGGGAGAGAGGCCGAGAAGGTGGGCAGCTTCCACCGTGCGCACGAAACGCGGCCAATTCTCTTCGATCTTCTGTTGCATGTGGGCCTCCATCGCAGTCGCCACCAGAACGGCGGTTCTGTTGCGAGGATGGCGAAAAATATGCGGCCCGGCGGAGTGACAAAATTATCGCCGCCGTAAATGTCCCCCCATGCAGGACGCGACAAAGCCGAAGAATGGTCGCGGTCAGCGACGGTGCAGATGGTCGGAAAATTTCTGTATGGGGCAAAGCAGACGCGGATAACCGCCGTCGATCAGTTGCTGCGCAGCGCCAAAAAGTCGAGCGATACGCCTACGTTCAGGCGTGTTTTTCCAGTCGATGGAACGCAGCTTGCCAAGTTCTGCGTTGAGAAGGACGCTGGCGATTTCCTGACGCGATGCGCCTGCCTGCACGCCTTCCCATACGCGCAGCAGCAAGCTCAACCTATGAATCTGGTAGCGGGAAAAACGTAACCAGCGCGGCAACGGGCCGGACGGCTTTCCGGCCAGCCAGCAGTAAAACCGCCTGACGCATTGCTCCCGCTCGTTGTAATACTCGTCAGGCGGAATCCACATGACGGCATTGATGACCCGCTGCCCCTGCGGAAGCCAAACATGATGATCGCCGTATTTGTCCTTGACGACGGCATGAAATCCGTCCGCCGCCATATGCCCTGCAAAGGCAGGCGCGAACGGATCGAGCAAGGGGCAACCGCTGAAGCCTGCCGGTGCAGGTTCAATGATGACGGTTGCCGGAAACATCCGCGGATGCCAGAGCGGTCGTGCCACCGAGGCCGGGTGAGATGGATCAACAGGGAAAGGTGACACCCCAGCGTTGGCACAAGTGCTGTGCGGCTTCAGCCTGTTTCGTTTTGTCGGGAGAGGCGCTGGACAGCGCCTGCTTGTAGTCGTTCCGGTATCGCTTGTTGCGGCGGAGAAATTCGAAGGTCACACCACCGCGCTCAAGATGGCCTAGTTCGTCATCGAACCGGGGCGAAGTCCAGTCCTGCAATGCTTCCATGCCACTCCCCTTGGGAAACTCAACCTTGGGATGGACGGAGTATTGGGGAAGTTTCCGGAGCCGGAATACAGATAATTGGAATACAAACGGTCTCGAATGAAACCGGCTGGAGCGGCTATTGCATGGGTGGCTGGAGAAGATGACGATAGCCGATCTCGGTCATCCAGCGAGCGCGGGCAAGGTGCGTTTCGTGGATGCGCCTGGCGCGTTCCGGGTCGGCTTCAACATCGATACCGAAGATGATGCGCACGGCGTCACGCCAGTCAGCGCCTTCCTCGTCGGCATCCAGAAGACGAAGATAAGTTGCCAGATGGGCTTCATCATAGGCGTTCACCCTGTCGGTCAAGGGTGGTCCATCGTCCTTCAAAGGCTTGTTCATGGGGGCCTCTACGCCGAAAGCCACGCTAAAAACGGACCAGTATTTTATCCGTTCGCAGGGTGGCAGTTTCATGACGGTAATATCCGCAATTACGGAATAACCTTATCGCTGAAACGTCTTAGCAAAAAGTATAGGTCTGCCCTTGCGCGTCTCTCAGGGATCGTTGCGGAAGAATTCGATCGGATCGACGTCGAGTGCTGCGCCAAGCTTTTCGAGCGTATCGACGGAAACAGCGTACTCCTCGCGCTCAAGCATACCGACATAATTGCGGTTGAGCTGGGCGCGATGGGCAAGTTCTTCCTGTGACATGGATCGATCATGTCTCAACCGACGCAGATTCTTGGCGACTCTTTCCCGTAAGCTCATGGGAAAGCTGTCACCGACAGACTATTGCGCTTCCACCCAATATACTAGTGAATCCGGAAAAGGAAAAGTGGCCCGTTGAAAAACCTGTGCGTGGTTTCGCGAGCCGGTCACAGACCGGCGAGCGGCTTCCGCGCCATCCAGGCGCGGACGCCGCCGATCCGATGTGGCGGATGGCCCAAGGGGTTACTGAAATAGCGAGAGCGGGAAACCGTAGAGCCGGTTTCCCGGCTCTACGGTTTCCATGGTCAGTGGGTCTTTAGTTTCTGCATTCCTTCGGCCAGCGTCCAGAGCGCGCGATTGAGGGTCACATTTTGGTCAATGCCGTTGATGGCGCGGGTCTGGCTGCGCCGGATGCGACCTTCCGCATTACGCCGTTGTCCGTTCAAGCCGCCTTTCATCATATTTTCCTGAATTGAATTGAACGTCAGCCAAAGGTTTGGCCCGTTATCCTCGCGGCGGCGCGGCTGAATGATCTGGTCCGGGCGGACCGGGCTTTCGTCTTCACCATAGCGGGCGACAAGGCTGGCCTCGGCCATAACGCGGCGCTCATCTTCACCAAGCTGGATTTCCTTCATGGTTTCGCTGGCGTCGATCAGCCGGGGGAAGTCCTCGGCAACGGTATAGACGCCTTCGATAATGTCGTGCTGGATATTACCCTTGTGAGGAACGCGGACTTCCTCGAAACGCTCTCCTGCAACCAGACTGTTGGTGCAGACAAAACGCAGCATCCCCGCGAACATCTGGTAACTGCTCGTTCCGTCATGGCTGTTGACGATAATGACTTCCGCCGCCTCCGGCTTGCCTATGCCGCCATCACGGCGCAAACGCAGCATATGCTTGGCGTGTCCCATGCGGTCGCCATCGCGGGGCACCACCTGCACGGCGAAGAACGGAAACCATCCTTCGCGGCGCAAACCTTCCACGATTTCAATGGTGGGAACGTAAACGTAACGCTCCGACCGGCTATCATGCGGTTCGCGGGCGAATATGGCCGGAACGTGCCGAAACAGCGCTTCGTTGTCGAGCGCTTCGCGCCCTCTGATCTGGTGGCTGTTGCGGCCGAACCGTGTGGCGAGATGATAATTCATGGTCCTTGCTCCTCTTTTTCCCTTAATTGCCGAAGGCATGTCCCTCGACATGCCTTCCGGGGGCGCGAGAGCGCGCGGGGTTGGAAGGGGACAAGTGCCGGCGAGCATGGCCGGGTTGCGCGCAAGCGGGACGGGTTGGAAAATTAAGACCATGAAGAACAGTGAACCGTCTTGAGAAGCGGGCGGCCCTGCCATGCGCAGGCGGCGCTTGAGGGGAGAAAGGGGTAAGACCCCTTGGCTTCCCCTCTGGATCGGCAAGGCTTAAGCCGCAGCCGATCATGACAAAGCGCGCGCAGCGCTCCGTATGAATTGATGGCGGTGGCGAGCATGAGCATGGCGAAGCCCCGCTTTCGCGGGGCCGGGCCGGTGGCCTGTTTAGTTGGTGGCGCGGCGGCGCGACCAGATCAGGGCCATATCCTCGTTGTCCGTCGCGACCAGGCTCGCATAGATCGGAGCGGGGAACGAGGGATCGTCCAGTTTCACCGAGAGGTAGGGGTTGCCCTGCACAGACTGCTTCTTCCATGCCGCTCCGAACTCAGTGGCTCCGGCGAACACGCGGAAGTCCGGCCCGTTTTCGGTTTCATCCTCGGCGGGCAAGAACTTCACCGACTTGACGTTGAGGTTGAGGGTCTTGACCGAGCCAGCGAAGCCGTTGTCGGTGCGGGAGAAAGTGCCGATAGTAGCCATGACGTGATTTCCTTCTGCTGATCGGGCCGCGCCCATCGCGGTCTCGATGACGGTCGATGGACCGGGGACGATCGGCCTGCACCCCTTGGGGCCGGAACAAAGTGGAGGGCGGCCGGCGGCAGCTTTTTTGTTTCGCGATGCAAAGCCGAAGGCGGCGGAAAAAAGTTGTCGCCGGACGTTGCTGGATTGAGATCGAGGCGGCGCTTGCGTCGCCGGTCTTCGGTCAGACCAGATCAATCGAGATCGCGGTGGGCGTGGTCCGGTCGGCGGAAAAAAGGAAATCATGGCGTGGCTGCTATCGGTCAGCACTTTCTTCTGCGCCGACAACGGCTTCGCTGGCTCGGTCAAGACCCTCAACCTCAACGTCAAGTCGGTGAGGTTCCCTCGCGGTCGTCATGGGACGAAACCGAAAACGGGCCGGACTTCCGCTCACGCTGTTTGCTGGAGCCACCGGGTTCGGGGCGGTATGGAAGGAGCCTGCCTGTCCGGGGCGGGGCAATCCCTATCTCTCGGTGAAACTGGACGATTCCTTGTTCTGCTCTCCGGTCGCCTCCATGCGGGCATGGCCGGGGCAGATAGCGAGGATTTGGCCCTGATCTGGTCGTGTTGCTGTGTCATCGACTGAACAGGCCACCGGCCCGGCCCCGCGGAAGCGGGGCTTCTCCGGGCGAATGCCCGCCGCCGCCATCTCTTGCGTTAGGGATGGAAGCCCGAAGGGTGAAGACCGCTTCAGCGGGCTTCAGTGAAGCCGACACCCGGTTCGCAGGGCAACGCCCATATCATCCTTTCCGGGGGAGATGACGGGTCTAACCTATGGTTTCGACGATCTCATATTTCCTGATGAATGCACCCATTCCGTCATTGAGCAAAGCAAGTATTGTCTGTGCGGAAACAGGAAGCGTCTCGATCTTTTCAACCCGAGTTGGGCTCCACTCCATATCCGGATCGGAATCGATGTCGGATCGAAGCCCAACAACGGCTTCACGCGCTGCGTCAAACGTATCGAAGAAAATATCGCGAATGCCAGTATGTGCCCACCGGTCCTCATCCATATCGTTAATCATGGAGTAGGTGTAGAACGTGAATGACTGCTCATGAGACAATTTTCTTTCCTTTCCTGTAAACCTGTTTCTACCAGTCTCCTCGGGATACTCGGATAGGATAAGCCAACGGTCCACCAACAGGAACTTGTAGAATTCTACAGACGCAAAACCGGAACGGCCATCTTACGCCAGCGAAATCCAAATAATCTCAGCTCACGCAGGAAAAGGCTTGTAATCAACCAGTCTTATTTTTAGAATCGTTCTAATATTTATGAATTCGAGGCTCAACTTTAAGCCCGATACTGACGACGCGAATGAAAGGAATATCACCATGTCGAACGACGCATCCTGCAATGCCTGCTCTTTCTATGAAGATCACGTTGCGAACACCCAGAAGATTGATGAGAACGCCGGCCTCTGTCGTTTCAATCCTCCGGTATCGCAGCCGGAGGCGAACGCACGTGGTCTCTGGCCTGTGGTGACGGCGAACGACTGGTGCGGTCATTTCTCCGGCGACCGCACGGCAGCCTGATAGATCGAAGCTTTTCTTTGTGAAGGGCGGCATCCGTGCCGCCCTTTTCTTTTGCGCTTGGTGCGAAGTCAGTTACTCGCAGTTGATTTCAGAAGCCAGCTTTCGATCCGTTGAATGAGCGAACTTCCGCGCCGTTCAGGCCAGCAGATCATCTGGATTTCGAAAGCAGCACCTCCCTCTCCTCTCGGGACCGCGTCATGCGCTGACGGGCCTCTGCGAGGATTTCAGGACGGACGTGGGCTGGTAATCCAGCATCGAAGGGTGGCGCTGGTGCGTATTCCAACGATAGCTGGATTATTTCAGCTTCGTCCCGCCCCATCAATTCCGCCACGACCGAGAGACCGAAATCGATCCCGGACGTCACCCCGCCAGCCGTTATCAGGTTGCCATCACGAACGACCCTCTCTTCCATCGCACTCGCTCCGAACCGCTCAAGAAGGTCCATCGCGTTCCAGTGGGTAGCCGCCCGCTTGCCTGTGAGCAACCCGGCTTTCCCGAGTACCAGCGAGCCGGTGCAGACCGAGGTGACGAAGCGCGCTGTTTTCGCCTGACCCCGCACGAAGTCCAACGTTTCCTCGTCGGTCAGAAGCGGGTTCACGCCACCGCCGCCCGGAACACAAATAAGATCATATTCTGGCGCGTCTTCGTAGGTTGCGTTAGGCATGAGCCACAGTCCGGTCGACGCGCGAACCGGCTCGACGGTCTTCCAGACGAGATCGACCTGCGTATCGCGAGCGGAAGCGAATACCTCATAAGGACCTGTGAGATCGAGCTGCTGGACACCGGGAAAGCAGAGGATACCGAAGCGAAAGGACATCATTTTTCTCCTGTCTTGACGCAGCGATCATGGCAGTAAATGGTGTGGCCTGAATGCCAATATTCCCTCATTTCAGGCCAATTTCCGATGTTACGCAAGATCGAGATTCTCGTTTTTCCCGATGCCCAGGTTCTCGACGCAACGGGTCCTGCCCAAGTGTTCGCATCGGCAAATCAGCTTTCCCGTACCCCTACAAAAACACCGCTCTACGAGGTAGTGTTGGTTGCAGAAGACCCGGAGGTCACCTGCAATTCCGGCGTAACGCTACGCTGCCAAACCTTGTCGGCAAGTCGCTTGGCAGTTGATACGGCTATCGTCGCTGGTGGCAGCGGTGTGAATGCTGCGTGCAGCAGGCCGGCGCTGATCGAATGGGTTCGGGACCGCGCAACCCATGCTCGGCGCATGGCCTCGGTTTGTAGCGGGGCGTTCCTGCTGGCGGAGACCGGATTACTCGATGGTCGCCGTGCCGTCACCCACTGGCATCGGTGCGATGAATTTGCCAAACGTTTTCCAGAAGTGCGCCTCGAACGCGACCCGATCTTTCTGCGGGACGGCGCAATATGGACCTCGGCGGGTGTGACGGCTGGAATAGACCTCGCATTGGCGATGGTGGAAGAAGATCATGGCCGCACACTTGCTCTTGCCGTTGCCCGCGAGCTTGTGGTTTTTCTCAAGCGTCCGGGTGGCCAATCTCAGTTCAGTGCGCCGCTCAGGCTGCAGGCCGTTGATAACAGGTTTTCGGAGCTTCACGCGTGGATCTCGGCAAACCTGTCACGTCAACTGACGTTGGAAACGTTGGCAGAACAGACGGGAATGAGCCTGCGCTCTTTTGTTCGCCATTATCGTCAGCGCACAGGACGCACACCAGCTGAG
Source organism: Agrobacterium sp. NPDC090283 (assembly GCF_044769685.1). Taxonomy (NCBI): domain Bacteria; kingdom Pseudomonadati; phylum Pseudomonadota; class Alphaproteobacteria; order Hyphomicrobiales; family Rhizobiaceae; genus Agrobacterium; species Agrobacterium sp. NPDC090283. The sequence continues at coordinate 42,394 of NZ_JBIVYG010000026.1, forward strand.
GCAGTCGAGACGATCCGTCTGGAGAGAGCACAGGGATTGCTCGAAACCGGTGCCGCGATATCGACAACCGCACGCAAGTGCGGATTTGGCTCGCCGGAAACAATGCGGCGGGCGTTCCTGCGCAAATTAGGGGTCGGACCGAAAGAGTGGCAGGACAGGTTCCGAAGCTGATTGCGGTTGATGACCTTTTCACTCAATGAGTACGATAAAGTTTATTCCCAGCGGTTTAGTGGGCAAGCCACATAGGGTAACGAAAGGATATCTGGCGCAAAGGCGCTTGCCATAATCTTGTGAAGATGCTGTCTCAAGCACACCCCGATTTAGAATGAGCCTGGAATACAGATATGAGCGAGCAGACATTCATCGAAACATCACACGGACGTATCGCGGTCAGCGATGTCGCAGGAGATGGCACGCCGCTTCTAATGCTACATTGCAATTCGGGCTGTAAGGAAATGTTCGTGTTCCAGCAGCAGGCACTGGCGGGAAAACGGCGGGTCGTTTCACTGGACTTGCCCGGACATGGCGCATCGTCCGATGCGATCGATCCTCACCGCACCTATTCCTTTGGCGGCCATGCCGACGTAGTCGAAGAAGTCCTCACCAAACTCGGTATCGAAAAGATCGCTATTCTCGGGCATTCGCTTGGCGGGCATATTGCACTGGACCTCGTGGCGAAGCTGGACAATGTTTCAGGGGTGATGATCTTCGGAACACCACCTATTCCGCCGGGACCTGAAGGTGCGCAACTCGGCTTCCTGCCCAATCCGGAGATGGCTTACACCGGCAACCCCACTCTGACGGACGAGCAGATAGAAGGTGTGGTCACCATGGCACTCGGACCGGGAGCGGAGCGCGATCTTTTTTACACATCTGCTGTGCGCCGCACGGATGGACGCGCGCGTCAGTTCATGGTGAATGCTGTGATCGCTGGAACGCAGATCGATCAGCGCGAACTCGTCGCGACCTCCGACGTCCCGCTGGCAATTATAAATGGTGCCGACGATCCGGTGATAAACCTCGATTACATCGATACGCTGAAATATCGCAATCTGTGGACCGAACGCCCTTTGCGTCTTGCTAATGCCGGTCACGGTCTTCACTGGCAGCAGCATCATATTTTCAACGAAATGCTGCTCAGTTTCCTCAACTCGCTTGACTGATCAAACGGCGGCGACGCCTTTGGCCACATGCGCTAACATACCGTATCGAATCATGAGGAGGATCATTTAATGGCTATCAGCACAAACGATCTCGCGGACAGTCTTGCCGAGGCACATCAGCTCACCAAAACTCAAGCCAAGGCGATTGTCGAAGATGTCCTGAAAGGCATTTCGCAGGCCGCCGCCAAAGGAGAAGAAGTGTCGCTGAACGGTTTCGGCAAGTTCAAGGTTCAGGACAAGCCCGCACGCGACGGTCGCAATCCCTCGACTGGCGAGACGATCAAGATTGCTGCGTCAAAAAAACTTGTCTTCCAGCCAGCCAAGGCACTGAAAGACGCCGTGAACGGCTGACTTTCGGGATTACTATGCAAGGTGCCGCATCCACAGCGCGGGACCTGCAGTGCCAGATGGCGGATGCGGCAAGCTCTTCTTGCCGTAATTTCCGGAAGAACCTGCGTTTCAATCTATGGTCCTTCACGCAGGCGTGCCGGCGGATCTCTTCGGGCTGGAAAGCGCCATCAGCGGACTTTGCGGCTGCTGCAAAACTCCTTATTCTGCGACGTTGCAAAAGTCAGGCAAACAAGTGTCGCTTCAATTGGACTTTCGCGAAGGCAACCGGGTGCGATCAAAGGCGTGAAGTGACGCTCCGGGACGAAACGGAGATGCGATAGCTCTTCGTTTCCCACTCCAAATTTCCCAAGCTGAAATTCGCGGCACGACATTGCATGAGGGGACTTTGATGTGGTCGTTATCGAGCATCGTCGTCAGAACATCGGCTATGGCGACCGATATGTCTTGTGGAAAGATGCGCCGACGGACGTTCTTTCATGGCACGCCACTAACTGACATTCTTCAATGGTAAACGAGGCCGATCGTTTTGGCAGCAAACAACAGGATGAGGATCGCCTGGGGGAATGTCCGTGTACGGAGCCGGTGGTGTTGGCGATCAACTTTACCGGCGGTTTGAGCTGGCCTGAACCCCTGTGACAGGCACTGGGGTGAAGTTGGGGTTGGCCACTTCTTGCACATACTCACCCCTTGCGCAGAATAAACGCCGTGAGGTCCCGCACGGATTTGTCGGGGTCGTTGGTTAGGTGTTGTGCGCAGGTGCGTGAAAGTTCTGCGGGAATTGTGTGGCGGTCGGCGCATTGCAGGACTGTGCGGCGCACGAAGGCGGAGCGGTCTGTTATTGCCATTTTGGCAATCAGTTCCGGCTGTGGGGCAATATCGAGGGTTCGGCTGGTGTAGACTGGAACGAGTTGGGTAATGTTGTAGCGTTTGTCCAGCCACTTGTGCTCATAACCGGAGCGCCATCGAGCCGCGCCTTGCAGCAGGGTTTCCACGGCAATGGCGCGAACAATGGGGTTTGTGGCGTGGCTGGCGATGTCACTTAGATACGTATCCAGCCACGGGGTTCTCAGCGCCAGCCGGAAGGCGGTTGGCACTGGCCCGGCGGTATTGGACATCAGCAGCGTCGCAAACTCAGCGCTGATATCCGGTCTCGTCATCAGGCTTCTGGCAAGCGTTTGCCCGGCGTCATTCCAGCGACCCCACTCGCCTTGACGGGGAAACAGCGTGAGCGCGACCTTTGCCAGCAGGTGTGGTGGCGTGACGGGCAGCACGCGCTCCACGCAGCGGTTGGCGCTTTTGCGCACCTGCACCGCCCAGTCATTCATGCGAAACAGCACGGCTGCCACCCAGAAGGGCGAGACAAGCCCTTGCGTGATCTTCTCCAGCGCCAGTTCACGCAACTGGCCATTGCCATGAAACAGGAACAGCAGCTCCAACCCCGGTGTGTTGTGCAGCTGGTCGCGGTGGCTGAGCGGTGTTACGAGGCTTTTCCAGAAGGGCTGGGTTTTGACCGCACCGAACAAGTTTGCCTCGTTGCGAATGGCCCCTGACACAAGAGTGACGCTGAGCGGTGACAGCTCATCCAACAGGCGAATGACCGCCTCCACCTCACCCTGCAGCGCCTTGCCGTTATAAAGCTTTTCGCCGACAGCATTGAGGGCTGCTTTCAATTCAACACTCATGACGGGAGGTTTGGTTTTCATGCTGCTGCCATTCCGTATGTGGCGCTGAGATATAAGCGCTGTTTGCCATTTATAACAGTGCGATGGGTTTGTCAGGGTGCAAATCGGCACGGGGTCCCAATGCCGATACGCATGATAACGTCTTGTTATCTCTCACGTTAGCGGGGTAATTTCTGTACGCTTAATCACAGAGCGTCAAGGGCCACTATGAGGGCTCGAAGCTGCCTCTTCGCATTCGGCCAACAATGACCGATTTGGGCCGACTGCGGACGAAAGCCCTGTTCGTACAGCCGTGGAATAATTGTGAACGGAGCTTGACCTTACCCCGCCGATTAGAGAAGATCACCAGCATGTAGGCAAGCGAACACGTGATGACCATCATCACAACGGACGATGTAAGCAGCGCAATCATTCCCGGTCTCCCTTGCGGTTCTGTTTGTTGCCGTTCCGGCGCATCAGGGTCCGACGCGCCGGAACTTTGTGTCAAATGACGATCCTTCCGGCATGGTTTGCGATCTCGGCATATCGGCTGAGCCGGTATTCCGCTTTGAAATACAGGTCACGCTCGACCGGCAGGCCAAGCCCGCCGCGTACCGCTTCGATCTCTGTAAGCATGACATAGCCTAACTCCGGGCTGCCAAGGTCACATAAGCCGAAGAGCCGCAAATCCCCGCCTGTCTCCTCGTATGCTTTGGTGATCAGCCATGTGGCCGAACCATCCGGCGTGAACAGCTTCACGACAGGGCGCGGGTCGAAGTCCTCCTCTTCCTCGCTGGCGCGGCCATTGACGATCAGCGCGGCGCGAAGATCGTCGTGGATCAGGGTTTCGGTTCGGGGAAATCGCCGTGTCATGACGCCATTTCCTCCGGTGCTGACCGAAGCGCCGCATCCCTGTTGATCCGCAAGCGGGCGCGGAAGGCGGCGATAGCCACGTCCTGCCGTTCCAGCTTGCGGGTGAGCGCGTCGATTTCGCCGCGCCGCCGGAAGCGGAGTTGCGCGACGTTCTCCCGATAGTCGCGCTCGTCGGCGCGGGTCCATGTGGATTTCGTGCGGCCATACTGGCGGGTCGTGAGGCGGGTGGTGATGGTCATGCGGTCGGCGCGCTTTTCGATCTGGCGTTCAACCATGGCAAGGTGATTGCGGGTTTCCTCCCGCGCCCTGACGATGCGGGCCAGCATTGCCCGCTGCTCGGCATAGGTGTTCATTGTCGTGGTTCCTGCGATCCGTCGAGGTTCCCGGTCGCGCCGCAATCGGCGCGGCCGGAACTGTCCTCGTTGCGATGAGGGAAAGGGGGCCGGAACCGCTAGCGGCTCCGGCCGTGCGGTTTACTCGGCGGCTTCGTAGAAGGCCGCGCCATCGTCGGCGTCTTCCGTATGGGGAGCGATTTCCTCCCGCTGCGGCACATCAGGGTCCGGCACGTCAGCCAAGGAGGGAGCTTCTTCCGGCTCGGCAAAGCCTGCTGCGTCGGTCTCCGCGATTTCCACTCCATCGGGTCCGGCAGGCTCCCATGCTTCCGGTTCCGGCATGGCGGGTTCCTGCGCTTCCGCAATGGTTTCGGCTTCCGCCTGCTGCTCGGCGTCCAGCCATGCGGGCCGCTCGGTGCGCAGAAGCGGCGGGAGCCATCCTCTTCCGGCCAGAAGCTGCTCGGCGCTTTCCGCCATTTCCTGCTTCTTCTTGTCCTTGATGCGCTCGGCGGCTCCGTAGCCTGCCCCAACCACGACAGCCTCAAGGATATGGGCCTTGGTGACGCGGCCAAGGTAGCTGCTGACGGTCGGCGTCCAATGCTGGCTCATGTCCAGCGCAAGCGCCGTCGCCAGCTTGTCGGCGGTCGCATGGGCGCGGCGCTTGTTCTGCTCCCAAGGCAGCTTGAGGGCATTGACGGTCAGCGAAGCGCAATGTGCAAACAGCGCCATAACGCTTGCATGGTCCAGACCGGCGATGAAGTCCCAAAGGTCTCCTACCTCCTGCGGCATATCGGAAGCCCATCCAGCATGACGATCCGCCAGCATCTTCGCCGCCGCCGTGTCCTCGATGCCGCCCGCGTGGTCGCCAAGATGAGCGCTGATTGGGCGGATTTCGAGGACGTGGGCGTCCACGCCGCGATAGAAGGTCTGCGCGGCAAGTGCATGGGTGACGGCGACCAAGGCGATTTCCGGCTGCTCGCCAAGCGCAAGGCGAAGGCCAAGCGTCCGGTGAGCGGTCAGGTCGCGGGTGAGAACATCGGAAATCGGCTTCGCCGCATCGCCTTCGTCTCCCTCTGGTTCGAGATCGGAAACCTGATCGTCCTCGTCGTCACCCCCGACGATCTCGCCGTCTCCGTTGACGCGGACACCATCGATGACGCTCTCGCCGTCTACACCTTCGCCCGAATCCTGCTCGGGAGCCTCGTCTTCCGGTCGGATGAAACCGCGCTCGATCCGGGCGCTTCCGTCGTGGTTCAAAGAGACAAACACGCCGCCGCGCGCGATCTCGGCGGGATCATAGGCATGCCGCAACGCGTCGATGCGCTCGATATCCGCCTCAAGCTCTGCGAAGCGCTCATCCACGTCCGGGGGAAGATCGTCATCAGTATTGTCCCATTCAGCCGTCAGACGATCGAACTCGTCCTGCGCGGCGCCATAGGCAGCTTCATCTTCCTCCGATAATTCGACGGGCTGCGTGTAGACGCGGCGAAGCCCATGCGCATGCGGGAAGTCGATAGAGGCTTCCGCCCATTTCCAGCCTTCCGCCCGAATGTCGGCGGCGGTGGTTTCCAGCTTGTCGAGGACCAGCCGATCCAGCAACGCGGGATCGTCGAAATATCCGCCGCGATCCTCGGTGAACAGGTCTCGGAGAATCTCGCCACCTGCCTCGGTATAAGCGTCCGCGCCCACAAAGATCGCCTTGCGGTCATTGGCCTGCACATGCATCCGCGTCAGGTCGCGGCGGATGGTCCACGGTTCCCGGTTATAGCCTAGACCGGCGTAAACCTGCTCCTGCCGCGCATGATCGTCGGTGATGGCGAAAGCCTTCAACTGGTCCAGCGTCAAATCGCCGTCGCGATAGGACTGCATCAGCTTGGGGCTGACCGCTCCAAGCTTGAGCCGCTGCTTGACCATATGAGCGGCAATGCCGAAGCGGGCGGCTATTTCCTCCGCGCCCCACCCCCTATCTCGGGAAAGCTCAAGGAAGCGCTCGACCTGATCGGCGGGCGAGAGGTCTTCGCGCGTGACGTTCTCGTCAAGGCTGATCTCCAACGGATCGTTCGCCGTGTCGATGACGCAGCGGACGGGTTCCGTCTTCCTGATCTCCTTGCGCTTGACGCGCAGCAACAGCGCCTGCCGCCGCCCTTCGCCGATGGTCACGAAATAGAATCCGGAATGCTGGCCGCTCTCGTCAAGCTCCGGCTCGACCACGAGGTTTTGCAGGATGCCCTTGGCGGCGGTACTGGCCGCAAGCGCCTCGATATGCGCCTCGCTGTGCGGGGTCTTGCGCGCGTTGCGGGGAGACTTCTTGAGCTTGTTCAGTGGAATGAGGATTTCCCTGCCGGTCGCGCTTTCCGCTTCCGGTGCGTTCGCGAGTTCCGCCGCCACGGTTTCGGTTTCCGCCGTCATGGCGGTTTCCGGCTCTCGCGCGGGCAAAGCCGCCGCCACGTCTCCGACGCTACGGATTTCCGCATCAGCCGCCGCATTTTTCTCCGTCGCAACAGTGACGGCCTTCATTTTCTTCGCAGTCCTTGCCATTGTTCCAATCCTTCTTTCGTTAATGCCGGAGGCATGTCCCCGACATGCCTCCCGGGGGGGCGCGAGCCCTGGGGATGGGAGGGGACAAATGCCGGCGAGCATGGCCGGGCTGCGCAGCAAGCGGGACGGATCGGAAGAGATGAAGCTGGTAGTAATTATGCGCCGTCCTGAGAAGCGGGCGGCCCTGCCATGTGCAGGCGGCGTTTGAGGGGAGAAAGGGGCAACGCTCCTTGGCTTCCCCTAAAGGATCGGCAAGGCTTCAGCCGCAGCCGATCACCAAAAAGCGCGCGCAGCGCTCCTTACAGTCGTGAGAGGCGTGCGGAAGCGCTGCTGTGATTATCGGAACAAAAGATGTAAAAGAGACTCGCATTCCGCGATCCGGCCCTAAACCGGCAACTTCGGCTTTGGAATGGCCGGTTTCGGATCAGTTGATAAAGACCAGCCTTTACCTTTGTCGCGTGTTTCGGGAATTTCGCGAAGAGCGCGCTGTCTTATTTTGCCCGAAGGGGTAGCGCTGGAAACAAGTCGCTCAAGGCTTTACAGTCAAACTTGAAGAGGCGGTAAGCCACTCGCTTCTCTGTCCTGAACCTTCAAACATTCTGGAAAGGCTCACAATGATACGCAGGTTTTCTCTTGTTCTCGCCGGCGCATTGATGAGCGCAACCGCGATGAGTGTTATCTATTCATCTGTGGCTCCGGCGGAAGCCGCCAATGAAGCTACCTACAAGGAATTGGTGATTTTCGGTGAAGTGCTGGAGCGTGTCCGGGCGCAATATGTGACGCCGCCAACAGATGAGCAGCTTATCGAGAATGCCATCAACGGCATGCTGTCATCGCTTGACCCGCATTCCAGCTTCATGAACGCTCAAGACGCCGACGATACACGCACGCAGATCAAAGGTGAGTTCGGCGGCCTCGGTATTCAGGTGACGATGGAAAACGAACTGGTCAAGGTGATCGCCCCCATGGACGATACACCGGCAGCAAAGGCTGGCGTTCTGGCAGGTGATTTCATTTCGGAGATCGACGGCCAGCCCGTGCGCGGCCTGAAGTTGGAGGAAGCGGTTGAGAAGATGCGCGGACCGGTCAATACGCCGATCAAGCTGACACTGATCCGCGAGGGCGCTGACAAGCCGATCGAACTGACAATCGTGCGCGACATCATCGCTGTGGAGGCCGTAAAATCCCGCGTCGAAAACGATGTCGGTTATCTCCGCGTCATCTCCTTTGCCGAGAAGACCTATGACGATCTTGAGGCCGCAATCACCAAGATCAAGAAAGACGTGCCGGCCGATAAGCTGAGGGGCTATGTACTCGATCTACGCCTTAATCCGGGCGGCCTGCTGGATCAGGCCATCAATGTTTCGGACGCGTTTCTTGAGCGCGGCGAAGTTGTTTCTACCCGAGGCCGTACCCCCGATGAGACCCGCCGCTTCAGCGCAAGCGCTGGCGACCTAACCGATGGCAAGCCAGTTATTGTGCTGGTCAACGGCGGTTCTGCTTCAGCCTCGGAGATCGTCGCTGGCGCGTTGCAGGATTTGCGCCGCGCGACCGTCGTTGGAACACGCTCTTTCGGTAAAGGGTCTGTCCAGACGATTATCCCGATGGGCGATGTGGGCGCGCTCCGTCTAACGACGGCTCTCTATTACACGCCGTCGGGAAAATCGATCCAAGGGACCGGTATCACACCGGACATCACGGTCGAACAGCCGCTGCCCCCCGAACTACTTGGTAAGCTGGAATCCACCGGTGAATCGAGCCTGCGCGGTCACATCCAGGGTCAAAGCGAGACGGAAGACGGCTCTGGTTCTTCCGCCTACGTACCGCCGGAAGCAAAGGACGACCTTCAGCTTCAGTACGCGCTGGAACTGCTGCGCGGCGAGAAGACCGATGAAGCCTTCCCACCGAATCCGGAAAAGGCGGTTTCCTTCAAGTAAAGAAACCCGCCCGCCGATAGCCCCTGTATTCGCGACTTTTGGAAGTGTTACGAACAGCACGGTAAGGAGTTTCAGACATACATGCGCTTTTTTCCTGCTTTCTCGGGTGTGACACTATGGATTCACTTGGCTATGGGTGTTTCCTGGCGGTTCCCGGAGATAAGTACCCCGATCTCATCATCGCTCAATCCTCCGTAATTCGATGCGTCAATTGAATCACGACATCAATGCGCCAGTAATGTCGATCTTCAACCCAGCGCCCGAACACACCCGTTTTGAGTTCGATGGATTTCAACTCTATCCTGTGCAATGGTCTGCCTAAATCTTATCAATTTCTGATTTAGCCGAGTTTCAATTTGATGGTCGAGAACGATAATCAAGCCCGCCTCGAAAACTACCTTCAGGTACTCGTAGGGCTGTCCTTGAGCATTGCCCGCAACGCTGCGGACATGAAGGTTTTCCATTTCGGAACCATTCGACCGCATCCGTCAGGTAGAGGAACCGTCGGTGCTTATGCACTGCATGTTCAATGTCCGTGGCGCTTCGTTGATGAGAAGACAGTAATCACAGGGACATCAGATCGTTTTGTCGAGCCGGCTGAAGGAACAGAGGTAAACGATGACGACCCTAAATCGGGAAGCCTACAGCTCATCAAAATTGCATCTCTGCTGAAAGGCTACGACGCGGAGACAAACTCCTTCGTGAACGCTACAGAGCAACTCGTGGTCATAGCTGTCAACACAGACAACTACGGCGGGGCTGACATTTTGCTGTCAGGTGGTTACCGCCTGCAGGTTTTCCCGGATGGTTCACTTGGCGAGGATTGGCGTTTTGTCGAGCTTCAAGGCCGCCATGTCGTTATCGAAGGCGGGCGCGTACAGGTTGACGGATAGCGATCTGATCTCAACACCCGCTCGCCGGAGTTTTTCAACGGTATCTGCCATAAGCGGACGTAGCTCGTTCGATGTCACAATGACCGAAAGTTAATGTCGGATAGAAATACTGCGAAGGGAAGGCAGAGGATGAACCATTTCGATATACTTGGCCGCAGCATTGCCGACCCAGTTGTCGCGTCTTACCTTGCCCATCATGAGAAGCTGGACCCTATCGATTTTCGCACGAATGCGGAGATTGGATTTTTCGGCGGTTTCGATAGCGGTTTCGGCCTACAGGTGGAAAGCCTTTCCGCATACAGCACCGAATTCGAAGAGGTGCGGTCAAGGCACCTGCCGGACGACAAGGAGAGGATCGTCTCTCGGCTGTCCTTTACCGGGCGGGATGCGATCAGGGCAGTGCAACGCGCCTATTCTTCGGCGTTGCCATTCGGTCTGACGTTTGGAGACAGCAGCAATGTCGTGGCCGAGAAGCTCGAGGCGGGTCCGTTTCGGGAAGGTAAGAGCAGCACGCTGCCGGACTATTCAGCCGAACGCTTCGTTCATTCCCATGCTGTCGAAAATTTGGTCGTGATCGCAAAATATGACACGGACTTGCGGCTGATGGCGGTTTATCTGATGCAGGCTGACCGCACCATGCTCAAGGCCAAGCACCGAGGGGCGTCCTTGTCCAAGCAGAACATCGAGCCCGGCAATATCGATAAAGTCGAAGCACTGCGCGACCAGATTCCGACGCTACGTTGGCGGGAGGCCATGGCCGAGGGAGATGAGCTATTCAACGAGGCCGATATCGCCACGGCTGAAACGGCGCTGAATGCGTTCGTCGATACGGTGAAGGCCGCAACCAGCCAGCGGGATGCGCAGGCCATCCGGGCGGCGGTCAAGGATATCGTTCTTGCGATCAATGAGATCAACGGCAGAAGCGGGATGATCGAAACACTGGAGCGCGACGAACTTGGTGTTCTGATCGACGCTGTGGTAAGGGCCTCGGGCTTCAGCCTACCGGATGATGAAGATATCACCGCAGAATGGCGGGAGTGGTAACCAGGCGCGTGTTGCGGAAATCCTGAAACTCGCTGTTGTAGGCTTCGGGAGTTTTGCGAACTTTATGAAAGGAGCCAAACATTTCCACTCCCAAGCTAATAGCCTTTGATGTCGATGGCACTTTGTTGCGTGGAGAGAATATTTGCGGCTGCATAGCAAGGAATATTGGCCGCACTGCCGAGATGGACGCATTCGAGCTTTTCCGCTCACGCGAGGAAATAACAGCGGGGCGCCAAAAGATGTTGGAATGGTATGCGCCATACAACCGGGCGACCCTGATCGAATACCTTCAAGAAGTTCGTCTTGCATCCGGCGTTCGGAGTGGCTTTGCCCGCCTGAAAGATGAAGGCATAAAAGTCGCATTGGTCTCGATCACATGGAAATTCGCCGTGGAGTGGTTGGCTGCTGATCTGGGTGCAGATTACGCGATAGGCACAGGGTGGGATGATGGCGAGATCGCTCATTTCTAGCCGGAAGATAAAGCGATCTGGCTTCAAACCCTGATGGCGGAGCTTCAGATTGATCGAGACTCTTTGGTGGCCGTAGGAGATTCCCACGGTGACATACCAATGTTACAGTTAGCGAAACGCAGTTATTTCGTTGGCGCAGTGCTTCCGTCAGAGCTTAGGCACGTCAATCATTGGCCTGATGCGGATATTGAAGCCATCGTGAACGATGCGCTACATCCTTTGTCGCGAAAACCCTACAGACCGTCCGAAAACTCCCCAAAAAGTTCAGCAATGAGGGTTTTAGGACGGTCTGTGGAATTCGCGACGACCGGCCGTTAAAACTGCCCAATAGCGGTCTCTTGTTCAACCGGCAGGACACGCAGTCCCAGCACTGGCGAAAGGAGGATAATCAGAAACTGGATCAAGAACCCTCCCGTTGCCAAAAATAGACATGCTGCAACGCCGAAGTAGCCAGCGACTAAGGCGCCGAGAGCAGCCCCCAGCGGCCTTGATCCATAGGTGGCGGTCATTATCAGCGCCGAAACTCGACCAAGCAAGACGTTTGGCGTAACCGCCTGACGCAGTGTCATCGTCGTGATGCTCCAAAGGATTGGACCGACGCCGAACACGAAGAAACTGATACATACCAGCCAAAATGAAGGAAACCACAGCGTCAACAACATGAGGCATGCTCCACAAAATCCTCCGAGCGGCCCCAGGACAATCATGGTTCCAACCGAAAGGCGCCGCGCGAGGACTGGCACGATCATGGCTCCTACAATCATGCCCACACCATCGACTCCCAACGCAATGCCTACCTGGGTTGCGCTCAGGCCGAGGTTCTGGACGGCGTAGGCAACAAAGACCGCCATCAAAATCACCCACGCAGTATTGAAGAAAATCGCGGTGAACAGGATCGGAAGCAGGAGTTTATGATGTGCAACGAATGTCGCTCCCGCCTTCAGGTCTTGTAGCGGGTTGCTGAAGGGGCGTGATGTCACATTGTCTTTTGGAATGCTCGCTAGATACAGCGCGGCCAGAATGGAAAGCACGGTTGCAAGCACATAGGCAGCAGAGGCGCCGGTCCAACCGACCAACGCACCACCAAGAGCGGGGCCGGCAATAAAAGCGGCGCTCCGCACCAATTCAAGCCACCGGTTCGCGTCGCCAAGTTGTGCACGGGGTACAATTGAAGGAATAATCGCGGGAGCGGCCACACTGTAACAAACCGTCCCGATGACCCCGATGAAGCCGAGGACCGCGAGTAGTGGTACATTGAGCAGCCCAGATGCCAAAAGCACTACAATAACGATAAGCGAAAAGCTGCGCAGAACCTCCGATCCCACCATCAATATTTTGCGTGAGGCCCGATCAACGGCAAGTCCGGCCGGAATCGACAGCAGCAAAAATGGAAGGGTTTGCGCCATTTGCAGCCAGCCCGTTTCAACCGGCCCCGCACCAAGCAACAAAACCGCCGCCAATGGTGCCGCTGCCAATGCTATCTGCTCGGAAAATTGCGCGAAGAGATTTGACCAGCCTATGCGTTTGAATGCAGAGGGTAGTGGAGCAGATTGGCTGGGATTCAACATCGTTTGTCCTCATGTTCAATACATGAGGACAGATGGCCTGATCTACAGGGCCACAGGCCACCCGTTTCTTGCGACTAAATTTTCTTAGCCGCAAAACTCCCGGAGATCGCCCTAAAAAGCTGAAGACGATTCCTGACGATGATCGCACATGGTAGATTACTGCCATGGCACATCTTTCAGGAACAGACCGCTCGCAGTTACTACTTCTACCGGAAGCGGTGGACGATTACGTAGGGCCGGACAACCCGGTCCGTTTCATCGAGGCCTTCGTTGACGGCCTCGATCTCGCCGCCGTCGGCTTTGAGCGGGTGGCTGCGAAGGAGACAGGACGTCCGGGGTTCGATCCGGCCGACATGCTCAAGCTCTATATCTATGGGTATGTCAACCGGGTGCGCTCCAGCCGCCGCCTGGAAGCCGAAGCCCATCGCAACATTGAGGTGATCTGGCTGCTGCGTCACCTGACGCCGGACTTCCGCACCATCGCCGCCTTCCGGCGGATAAACCATTCGGCCTTCCGGAAGGTGTTCCGCGAGTTCGTCATCCTGTGCCGGCAGCTCGACTTGTTCGGGCGAGAACTGCTGGCGGTGGACGGCACGCGCATCAAGGCGGTCAACAACAAAGACCGCAACTTCACCCGTGGTGCACTGTCGAAGTTCATCCGCGAGGCTGACGAGAAGCTGGCCGACTACATGAAGCGCCTCGATGACGGCGATGCCGAGGAGGAGCGCGTCGGCGGCGACAGCCGCGGTTCCGGCTGCAAGATCGCCGAGAAGATCGCAGCGATCAGGGACAAGCGCGCCAGGCACAAAGCCATGCTGGAGGAACTGGATCGCACCGGCGAGGACCAGATCTCGCTGACCGACCCAGATGCCCGCGCCATGGCGCGGATGACCAAGGTCGGCGTCGGCTACAACGTTCAGCTCGCCGTGGACACGAAGCACAAGCTGATCGCCGAGCAGGAGGTGTGCAACCAGGTGATCGACCTCGGCCTTCTGGCCCCGACCGTCGAGGCGGCGATGAAGACGCTCGGCGTTGAAACGATCGAGGCGGTCGCCGATCGGGGCTACTTCAAGATCGAGGACATAGAGGCCTGCGAAGCTGCCGGCATCACCGCCTACGTGCCGAAGCCGCTGCGCGGTCCCGCCGTAGCCCAGGGCTTCTTCCCCAAAGAGGCGTTCAGCTACGACGCGGCAGCAGATACCTATACCTGCCCGGCAGGTCAGACGCTCAGGCCCCGCTATTACGGCAAATTGCGTGAGAACGTGAAAGTTGTCTATTGCGACCGCAAGGTTTGCAAGAGCTGCGGCCTACGTCCGTCTTGTACTTCCAAATCCTATCGCGGTGTAACGCGACTTGAGAATGAGGCCGTGCTCGATCGCATGGCCGCTCGCCTCGAAACCCGTCCCGACATCCTCGACATCAGGCGCGAAAACGTCGAGCACCCCTTCGGCACCATCAAGCAATGGATGAACCAGGGCGCGTTCCTGATGCGGGGATTGGAAAATGTCCGGGGCGAGTTCAGCCTGACGGCACTCGCCTACAACATCAAAAGGGCCATCACCATCGTCGGCGTGCAGGGGCTGATCGCCGCCGCAAGGGCGTGACCTGCGCAATGCCCCTCATAGAAGCATGAAAACTGCCCGGAAACGCTCCGTTGAGGCCACATGTCGCCCGAAATGCCGATTGGCCAAAATGCCAGCAAATCCGCGTCGAATGACATCAACCGCCTGAACAGGCTCAAGCCCGTAGGGTTTTAAGACGGCCTGTGGGATTTTTGTGACATATACCCACGGCAGAAAGGGGTGCATCTAGCGCAAACTGCAAGCAGCGAACCGATCTGTTGCGCGGATGAGCTGGTCTAAGATACCGGGTTCGGTAGTGGCGTGGCCCGCACCCTCCACGATCTGGAAGGATGCGTCCGGCCAAGCCTTGTGCAGAAGGTAGGCGTTCTTGACCGGGCATGGCATGTCGTATCGACCGTGAACGATCGCGCCCGGTATGCCCTTCATCCGTCCGGCATTGCGCAGAAGCTGACCGTCCTCCATCCAGCAGTCGTGGACGAAGAAGTGGTTCTCCAGCCGAGCGAAGGCGAGCGCGAAATGTCCATCGGCGTAGGAGGTCGAGAAGTCCGGGTTGGGCAGAAGCGTGATGGTCTCGCCCTCCCAGATGGTCCAAGCCTTGGCTGCCTCGACCTGGACGGCAGGGTCGTCGGATGTCAGCAGTTTCCTGTAAGCCGCGATCATGTCCCCCTGATCCGAAACGGCGACAGGGGCGATGAAGCGCTCCCACTTCTCAGGGAACATCTCCGACACGCCGAACTGGTAGTACCAATCGAGTTCGGCTCGCGTCAGCGTGTAGACTCCGCGCAGTATCAGTTCGCTCACCCGCTCCGGATGGGTCTGAGCATATGCCATAGCAAGTGTCGATCCCCATGAGCCGCCCAGCACCAACCACGTCTCCACGCCCATATGCTGCCGCAGTCGCTCCATGTCCTCCACGAGACCCACGATAATCATGTTCACCTCCGATATCGCAAATGTTAGTCGCAAAATTCTGACTTTTGCGCACGATTTTTGCGACAGAAATTCCTGTGACCTTCAGAGCTGTTTAGCACCAAACTTCAGCGCTAAGTGGCACCAATGAGCAGCGTGCTGCGAGCCGCGTCTACGACTTCTTCTATGATGGCGGTCATTTCGTTGATGCGCAATATGCGTTCGATCTGAACGAACAGGCGATGGAGATCCGACGCTGACTGCTGCAAGCTGAAAAGCGGAGCAATCAGACGCCGGTGAATGTGAGAAGGCAATGACCTGCATGGGCATATGATCGAATAGATCGGGATCGGGAAAACCAGTTCTCCCCAAAGAGCCAACGAGCTCGTGTTTGAGATCTGGATCTGGTCCGCAGATCACCATACCGGCCCGCGGCGCCAGACAGGCCGCACTGTTGAGTGCCTGACACAAGACCGCACTCGATCACGTTCCCAAAAGGGCGAAACTTCTTGCATTCTGGGCGGCAACCACACAAGGGGAGAAAGGGGCAACGCTCCTTGGCTTCCCCTAAAGGATCGGCAAGGCTTCAGCCGCAGCCGATCACCAAAAAGCGCGCGAAGCGCTCCTTACTTCTATTAGACCGCGCAGAAAACGGTCCTATTGACACCGATTCATTTTTGAGAAATATTGGTCTTTATAGGACTAATTTATGAGCAGGCACGATGGAACCAACAGTTACTACTGCTAGGGCGGCAGAGATCATATCGATCGGATATGAAGGGCTCCGTTCGTATTTAAAGCGCGGATTACTAGGTTCTAGCGGGATTTTGGTGCCGTTCGTACATAGAGACTCCCCGGCTCCTGACCTTTCATCAGTCAGAGCCAAATGGAAACGCTTTGGTTTTGTTGACCTTTGCCTCATGCGGTTGGCCAAACAGTTAATTGATCTCGGCTTGTCCTTCGATCAAGCGAACAGCATCGTTTCTTGCGAGAATACTCGTGATGTCTTCAAACAAGAGAACATTGCTGGAGCTGCTTTATTGGCTTCGCCGCCCTTCTATGACTTTATAGTTTTCAGCGGCGATGATCTAAACCATCTACCGGCACGGCTCGCTGAGGTCGGCGACGTCGCAGTTCTCGTACAGCTTGACCGAATTCGCGATTATGTACGAGCTGAATTTGAACGAGACCGCACCAGCCAACCAGGCGTAGAAGTTTAACGAAATTGCCCCAATGAAATGCCTCTTCCTATGCTGAAGGCCGAATAATTTCGCATAGGGGGATTCGCCCGCCGCAAATTTCAAGTATTCTTACGCCAACGTCCTTTTTTATCCGCCGCATAATCTACGATCGACTACGAAGCGGTACGATGAGGGACGGCGCTCTATGACGGAGTACGCTGTAATGCCCGCGATTTCGCATTCACATCAGCCGGTTTCCAGCCCAGTCTTTGTCCGGAGCGGAATAGTCCGCCCAGGAACAAGGATCGTGTCGTGGCAAAACGGAAAGGGACAACGGCGAAAAGCGTGCGGGTGGTCCTCGTGCCGTCCGACACCATGCCGACCTACGATCCGTCGCAGCCCGATCCGCGCCTTCGCGAGTTCGTCCGAATGCTCGCCCGGCAGGCTGCCCGCAAATTCGTTGAAGCCGAACAGGAGCGCGCCGCCCGCGAACGCCTCCGCAAATAGGGGGACCGTCTCATGAGAGCTGCGCTCTACGCCCGTTACTCTTCCGACAATCAGCGCGACGCATCCATTGAGGATCAGCTTCGCATTTGCCGCGCCCGCGCCGAGCGTGAGGGCTGGACCGTTGTTGACAGCTATACCGACCGGGCGATTTCCGGCTCGTCACTGCTGCGGCCCGGTGTGCAGGAACTGATAGCCGATGGATTGAAGCGCCGCTTCGATGTGATCCTCACGGAATCGCTCGACCGGCTTTCCCGCGATCAGGAAGACATTGCCGGTCTCTACAAGCGGATGCGCTTCGCCGGCGTCAGCATCGTGACGCTCTCCGAAGGAGAAGTGAGCGAGTTGCATATCGGCCTCAAAGGCACGATGGGCGCACTCTATATCAAGGACCTTGCCGACAAGACGCGGCGCGGCCTGCGCGGCCGGATCGAGGATGGCAAGTCGGGCGGTGGGCTTTGCTACGGCTATGACGTCGTGCGCCAGTTCGATCCGGCCGGAGAAGCCAGCCGAGGCGAGCGCACCATCAACGAGCCAGAAGCGAATGTCGTGCGCCGCATCTTCGTGGATTATCTGGAAGGAAAGTCGTCGCGGGCCATCGCCATGACGCTGAACAGCGAGGGCGTGCTAGGCCCGCAAGGCAGCGAATGGGGACCGTCCACCATTCACGGCAATCCGAAGCGCGGGACCGGCATCCTCAACAATGAGCTTTATATCGGCAAGCTGGTCTGGAACCGGCTGCGCTATATCAAAGATCCGGATACGGGCAAGCGCGTGTCGCGCCCGAACCCGGAAAGCGAATGGGCCATTCAGGATGTTGCTGAACTGCGCATTGTCGATCAGCACATCTGGGACGCCGTGAGAGAACGGCAACAGAAACTCGCACACGATCCTTGGTCTGACACTTCCGAGAACTTCATGTGCGAGAGACGCCGGCCGAAGCATCTCTTCACCGGCCTCATCAAGTGCGGCTGCTGCGGTGGTGGCTATTCGATGATCTCGAAAAACCTGCTTGGCTGCACCAACGCGCGCAACAAGGGGACATGCGACAACTGGATCAACATCCGGCGCGACACGCTCGAAGTCTCTGTGCTCGATGGCCTCTGCAAGCATTTGATGGAGCCAGAACTGTTCAAGGACTTCTGCGAGGAGTTTACACGGGAAGCGAACAAGGCCCGGATAGCTGCGCGCGTGTCCATCGAAGCGGCCGAGGCAGAGATAAAGAAGATCGATCGCGAACTCGACACGCTTCTCGATCTGATCCTCAAGGGCGGGGCGGCCGACCGCATCAACGACAAGATGGTGGCGTTGGAACAGCGCAAGAAAGATATTGCGATCATGCTGGAGACGGCGGAAGAACCGCCTGCCCTGCTGCATCCGAACATCGCCAAGATCTATCACGAACAGATCAGCGCTCTCCATGACCAGCTTCACAACGAGGAAACGCGGGCGAAGTCGGCCGAGAGGCTGCGCACGCTCGTCAGCCGCATCGAGCTGGTTCCCGAAGGCGAGGAATTGGCGATCGTGCTGCGCGGCGACCTGGCGGCGATCCTGACCTTCGCCAGTGGCAGGAAGAACCCGGACTTCCTGAAGGAAGAGGAGCTTCTGAACATGCTCCTGGGCCGGACAGCAGAGGGCCAGAACGCAAAAAAGCCCTTCGGAAAGAAGGGCTTAGTGCAAGTGCAGGGATCGTTGGTTGCGGGGGCAGGATTTGAACCTGCGGCCTTCAGGTTATGAGCCTGACGAGCTACCGGGCTGCTCCACCCCGCGGCACCAGCGAGAAGTCG
>NZ_JBIVYG010000027.1:0-52635 GCF_044769685.1 Agrobacterium sp. NPDC090283
AACACGTCAGGAACGGGATGCTGTCGCCCGTCGAGTTCGAGAAGCAGCAGAAAATCTAACCCGAGGGTGTCTACGAAACTCGGGGCTATTCAAACATCATCAAAGTCAGCGGTACCGTACGCGAAATCAATGGAAGAACCTTTATGGGTCATAACGGTCTGGATGCCATCGATGACATTTGGCACTACGCATATGTGATCGTGGAAAGCGCCGACGGGGAGCTGCTGAAGTTTGAGCGGGTCACAACCAACGAGAAGATCGATCCGGAGATCGAAGTCGGCAACGCCTGCACGCTCTACTTCCGGCGCATCTGGTCGTGGAAACAGTCGATTTTTCACATCATCGCAAGCGAGAGCGAAAGCCGGGGCGTCAATCACTTCGCCTTCGCAAACACAGGCAAGATCGCGCATGTGGCGACGATGGTGAAGGCCGTTCCGGGCGCGTACATTCTCGGACTAATCGCGTTCGCTTTGCCGGCACGCTTCACGGTAGGCATCGGTCATGTCTTCTGGCTGGCACTCATTCCTCCCGTCGCCTTGCTCGTCCTCAACCACGTGACGAGCATCGAACGCGTCCGCGAAGATTCCATCGCACTCCAAAAGGAATTGGAGCGGAACCGCATCGGACAGAAGTTCGATGGCCGCGAACTGAAGACGATGTGATGCGGCCATGATCGACAGTCACACCCGCAAACGCAGGCTCGTTCTCTTCTTCGGCATGCTCTTAGGCATCCCCTTCTTTGCGACGATCGGTATCGCGGCGGTCGTCATCTCCAGTACCATGGGGACCACGATCTGGAATTCGTGGTCCGCCCACTCCGACCGACTGACTCAGGAAGAGGCACGCGGCGCCCGTATTGAGAAGGAGGCGCGTGAGCAGACCTTTCAGACTTTGTGCCCTGACTATTTTGAGGTGTCGTTCTTCGACAGATGGTTGCGATACCGGGATCGCCGCTGGTGCGAGTCCTATCGGCATAAGATAGCACGGCAGTCGTGAACGGAGCGAAAGGACGTCCGGATGCCTAAAAGGAAGACTCTTGGCAAGGCATTCTTAAAGATTGCTAGTAACCCGATTGACTAAAGGAAGGATGGCAGGCAATCACTTCTTTGAAGTTTTATTGACGAGTATCGATGCCTGCACCCTACTTAACAAAGGAAATCTGGCCAGATTTCATACATGCCGAGAATACGCATTCGTTCTCTCATCTTCGGGAAATCCAAATCAATGTAACGGATTCATCGGGCGTCGATCGTGCAATCATTGCAACGTTCAGCGATCACGTATTTACCCGTGATCCTCGAGATGACGATGATCATGCAACAGCTTTCCCCGGATGTAGCCGCAACCCCGGTTTCTTCTGTCCGGAGCGTTACGCCTTTTCGCTGCAATTGCCGACGGTGGTGCCTTTGGTCTGCGGTTCTAAAGTCTGGTGCCTAACGGGGGCAGACCGCTACGCCCAGATACCGGTCGTTACGCAGGAAAGCGTGGAGCGTCTTTACGCAATAATTTTCACGCTAGATAGAATCAAGGGCTTTCCGTTCGACTTGCATATGCAGATTCGTTCTGCGTATCCGTGCACGCGAAAAGCTCCTGACACGTTTGGCGAGGTAAAATTCAAACATCTCGCGCGACTGCGCGTAGAAAATAAACACCCGAAGAAAAATCATGAACGCGGACGAAAAGTCCCGAAGAAGCCGTAAACGGAAAACGGCCCCTTTCGGAGCCGTTTCGACCAACAAAGGCCTCGGAGCGAAGCTCTCAGGATTTCTCCCTTCCCCGCATACGCAGGGACTGAGATTTGCATCTCAGTGGCGTTGGCTATCTCACGCTCAATGACCAACGATCTACACAATGCATACTTTTGCGGAGTACAGAAGTCAACGGGCGAAGCATCAAAGAGTTCAATTTCGATGCAAAACTGCTCTCAATGAAATGCGCTAGCAGACTCTTTTATCGTCGAAAAATCCAATTGGTCAACAATCCGTCCGATAAAAGCAGATCGTGCGAAGGGGACGGCAAGCATGCACGCCCCAACTCTACGGCGACCGGACAACAGTGCGAGAAATGGCTGAAACTCCATCGATCCATGATCTTGCTGCGGGTCATTCTTCGGAAGAGGGATCGTCGGCGATTCCGGCTGATATGAACAGGCCAACGAGATGCGCGAGATTCCGCGCACCAAACCGCGCCTTCAGACGCTCGACTCTATGATGGATCGTCCGGTCGGACCGATGCGACGCCTCGGCGATTTCTTTGATCGTCGCTCCCTCCGCCAGTAATTGCAGGATACCGAGATCGACATCCGCCAGAGCTGTCTTCGGAGTGGGGGGCAAGAGAACCTTCACATCGATCAGTACGAGGCACCAATCGCTCCGGCCTGAAGGATTCTTTTGTGGCAGGATCAGGCGGTCATAGATGATGACCATGCCGAGGATGCTGGTTACGATGCGGTCGGTTTCGGGACGACGGCTCTCGATCACCTTCACGTAGGCTGGAATCATGAACCTGCGCAGGTGCTGGTGGTCCGAAAGCGTTCGAACCTCTTGAAGATGCCGCATGGCAGACATCCCCGTGGGCACTTTATACCTGTGGATGACGTCCAAGGCGAAGTCGTCAGGATCGCTCGCACGCGTATCGACGACGGCGAGGATCATATTCGGCCGCAGCATCTCAAGGATTCGAGCATAGATCCCCGCCGCGTCACGATGACCGTCCAGACTGTAGATCCAGGCATCCGTCATCAGCCGCGATATCAACTTGAACGAGGCTGGCTGCTTCATCGCCTCGTCCCCGACGAGGCAGAAAGTCCGCGATCCGAGGACAGAAACGAACGGTTTTGTCACGACGCACAGAGTTCATTTGTTCCATGCGTAAGCCCCTACGAATGTTGCTTATAATGCTTTTTCTGCCTCCCCGTCAGCCGGTGACGCGAATCCGTTCGTTTCTGTCAAGCCGGTCGGGGCGCAGATGTTGGAAGGATTCATGGCGAGGATTGGATATGCACGGGTTTCCACCATCGATCAACACCTCAACCTCCAGACGGACGCCCTGCTGAAAGCGGGATGTTCGCGTATATTCGAGGATCATGGAGTGTCCGGCGCAAAACGAAAGAGATCCGGTCTTTCTTCAACGATGAGAGCTCTCCGGAAAGGCGACGTATTGGTTGTCTGGAGATTGGATCGGCTGGGTCGTTCGATTCGGCACCTCATTACGGTGATCGATGACCTGAAACGGCGTGGGATCGGCTTTCTTTCGCTGACGGAAAACATCGACACTGCGTCGGCTGGCGGGAAACTGATCTTTCATATCCTCGCGGCGATTTCAGAGTTCGAGAAGTCGTTGATCCGAGAGCGCACCATAGCGGGTATTGAGGCGGCCAAAGCCCGCGGAAAATGTCCTGGTCGGCGGCCAGCATTGAGCCAGGCACAATGTTGTGAAATCCGCGCCGCAGTTAATGCGGGAATTCCAGTCAGGGATGTCGCTCGCGAGTACAACGTTCATCCCAGAACCATCGTCAGGGGAATGGAACGATTGGAATTGGCGCAAGCCTGATCAAGCCGAATCCTACTGGAACAGCTCAGCTTGACGAGATCACAAGCGCGAAGCTTGCTGTCAATGGCGAGGTTGAAGAGCACCAGTTTGCTCGGCTGCGGAATGACGGATGGCAGATTGTCGGAGATCATGTTCAGTTCCCTGTGGGATACGCAATACGACGGGACCTCGCTGAGTGCGGCGAGCGGAAGGTCAGCGTTGTCGTCTTCGCATGGCCCTGAACATGCGGCGGATCGCACCAAGGCGATCGGAAGATAGATCGGTGACGTCCGGCGGAAACACCGACTTGCAATAACTTTAAATGCTATTATTTTAGCAATAAATACGGTTTATATGGATATATGCTATTATGTTGGCATTTAAATTGTTGTCTCCGGCCGAAGTTATTGGAGGCTTGGCGGAAAGAATGAAGCGCCGAAGAATCCAACACGGACTGACCCAGCGTGAACTGGCTGCAAGATCGAATGTCTCCTACGGATCGCTGAGGCTATTTGAGGAAACCGGGAAAATCTCGCTAGAGAGTCTCGTGAAAATTGCGTTTGCCCTTGAGGCGGAGGCTGAGTTCGAAGGCTTGTTTCCATGTCGGCCGCCACAGAATATCAATGATGTCATTGATCGTCCTCTCAAGCAGCGTGTGCGCCGGAAATGAAGTTCAGGTCAATCCAGCAGATGAGCGTTTATCTGGAGCTCGAAGGGAACGAGAGAAGGCTCGGTACGCTTGCCTGGAGTAGCAGGGAACGGAGGGCTTATTTCGAGTACTCCCCAGAGTTTCTGGCTGCGCCGCTTTTGATTTCACCATTCCATATGATAGCCTCCACGGGATTGATTGCAGCGCCTCGCGATCCGTTTGACGGGCTTCATGGGCTATTCAACGACAGCCTGCCTGACGGTTGGGGTCGTCTGTTGGTGGACCGTCGTCTCCAGCGAGCCGGCATCGACTATACCCAGCTCACTCCGATCGACCGTCTCTCGGCAGTGGGCCGAACAGGAATGGGGGCACTCTCATACGTTCCTGAACTGCCAGACGATCAGAAACAACAGAGCATCACTGATCTCGATTGGTTCGCTGATCAGGTGGAGTTGGTGCAGACTGAAATGGACGTTGCCGACATCGACAGCTTGCAGGGCGCGCAGGGTGGATCAGCGGGTGTACGGCCAAAGATCATGATCGGCTTCAACAAGGCGGATAATACCTGTGTTCTGGATTACGGCCAGCCGTTGGATCCGGGGTTTGAAAGGTGGATGGTCAAAGCGCCCAGTCCCGATGATCCGCGGGAGATCGGCGCAGAAGAAAAAGCCTATGCGCTCATGGCGGTCGCTGCAGGATTGACGATGGCCGAAACCCGGCTGTTGGAGACCCGGAAAGGAAGGCGGCTTTTTGCGACGAAGCGTTTTGACAGGACACCCGCCGGCAGGCTCCACATGCACACGGCAAGCGGCCTGCTGAACGCCAGTCATCGTGAGGCCACCCTGAATTATGAGCAACTGCACAAGCTTACGCATATGATGACCCGCGACGCTGCGGAAGTCCTCAAGATGTTCCGGAACATGGTGTTCAATGTCTTTGCCAGAAACCGCGACGACCATGCGAAGAACCACGCATTCCTAATGGACGGGAATGGTCGTTGGTCTCTGGCACCCGCATACGATCTTACTTTTTCGTCCGGACCAGACGGAGAACACAGCGTTGCAATTGCTGGAGAAGGTAGAACACCTAGAATGCCTCACCTCTTGGCGGTCGCCAGAGCGGCTTCAATCTCGGATCAAGATGCCAAGGATGTTATAGAGCAAGTGCGAACGGCCGTGGACAGATGGCCACAGTTTGCTGAGAAAGTCGGGCTATCCAAATCCCGTACCGCTGAAATCGACAAATTCTTGAACGGCAATCGGCCGGCTCGGACCGTTCGCGTACACTATGATCGAAATGACCGTAGCATTTCCAAGCCATCACGAGCAGCAAAACTGTAACCGATGATGATGCGGGTGGCTTCAGCCCAAAGCGTTGAAGCCAATCTAAGAGTTGGTGGCAGTTGCTATCCAATTTTGGCGAATTGCCTGCCGTGTGCCTGCCTGATAGCCAGCGCTTCGCGGACGATGGCGAGCACGTAAGTCTGGGCGCGTGTCGATGCTCGGATCGACGTCGCTTCCAGCATCTGCCAAGTAGCGCCGTCCTCCAGCCACAGGTCCGGCTTTTCGATGATCACGCCGTGCACCGCGAGCAGGAACGGCATCGTTGTCTAATTTCCTGAAGATGCAACTGCGAGACGCCAGTCTCCCATTGAGCGTAATTTCCGAGCGGTGCGGCTACGCGGATCAGAGCCACGTCGGCCGCGCGTTGGCGAAGCGGACCGGCTTTTCGCCAGCATACTGGTAGCTGCGGCTCCTAGCCTATCGCAGCAGTTTTTGCACGGCGCAGATGAAAACTTATTGACACCTTCGAATTTGTTCTTATTTTGTTCACCATGATCAAGATCCTGCGAATATCTCGAATAGGTTGAACGGTAAGGCCGTCCCGTGGCGGCACGAGCGATGTTTTACTGTTTGAGGATGTTCGTGATGAGCTATTCGCCCGTCGATACGTCTGCGGCGCTGTACGCCGCCTATGCACAGGCTTCCAGCAAGCTTTTCTACCCCAGGGGAACCGTCCGTTGCTCTGCAGACCCCATGTTCAGATCGCGCTCCGCCCGTGATCTGGGATGTATTCTTGACGTTGACCCTAACGTCGTCGCCTGGCTCTGCCTCCCGTTTGAGTTCGAAACCGAAGCAGGCCCGCATGTCCCGGACTACTTGGTCGACTATGAGGACGGCACGAGGATCCTTCTGGATGCTGTCGAGGAGAAGGAGCTTCCGGAAATCAAGGAGGGCGCTGCGCTCGCCGGATTCCGGTACCGCGGTGTCACCCGAGACGAAGTTGAAGGCGGCTTCCGCCTCGCGAATTCCCGCGACATGCTTCGATACGCGAATTCCCGGACGCCGTTGAACGACCGCATCCGGTTGCTGTCCGCGCTCGAAGAGTCCGGATCGCTCACTGTCGCCGAGTGCCTCAGCATCTTCAAGGAGGTCCAGCCTATGACTGGAATCTCCTGGATGTTTCTGCATAGGCTGATCGTCCTCGACCTCGATGACGCGATGATCGGACCTGAGTCCGTCATCCGTCGCTTCCAGCGCTAGGAGGGTGCGATGGACCGTCCTACGCATGGTCGCCGTACAGTCACACTTGAGCGCGTGGCCTACTCCTTCGTTCTGAAAGCCGCCGCGCGGCTTGGTGGTGCCTTCAAAAAGAACCCAACCTGCCGTCAGATCGTCGTAGCTCTGCGGCTTCCTCCGGGCTCCATTCTTGACGAATACTTCGCGGCTGCGAGCATTCTCGTACGCGAAACCGTATCCCTCCACGCCTTCGCAATTGCGGCACCGAAGGTCTTGAGCAGGGGTGGGGTCGATATCCAGGCGATTCACGGTGCCTTGAAGTCGAAACGCTCTGTACTCGTCGTCTGGCCGGCAGGACTTTCAATTCCTAGAGAGATTGCTCTGGCGGCAGACCGTGTCGTGGACGTGGGGTCTGTGCGCGCGCACCATATTGTCGCTGCAGCAAAGCAGTTCACAGGTCAAGTCATTGACCTGGCAGATGCCAGGAAGATGGTGGAATATCCTTTGCCGGAACTCTTCGCGGCATTCAGAGCCGGACGCCCGGCCTCCAGCGTGCTGGCACGCTTGGCCGAGGCGGAAGCGAATGCTCCGCTTGATGACGACGGACCCCGCCTTGAAGACCTTGCCGGCTATGGGGAGGCCAAGGCCTGGGGCCTGTCGCTGGCCGAGGATATCGAGGCCTGGAAGGAGGGCACTCTCGCCTGGGTGGACGTAGACCGAGGGCTTCTCCTCAGCGGGGCACCCGGAACCGGGAAGACCACGTTTGCAGGCGCGTTGGCTCGATCATGCGGCACTCATCTGGTTGCGACGTCCGTTGCGCAGTGGCAGGCCGCCGGACATCTCAACGACACGTTGATGGCAATGCGCAAAAGCTTCGAGCAGGCGAGGGCGCGAAAGCCGAGCATCCTGTTCGTGGACGAGTTTGACGGGATCGGCGACCGTACCAGGATTGTCGGCAACGAATACGAAACGTATTGGAGTCAAGTGATCAACTTCCTACTCGAACTGATCGACGGCCACGAAAGGCTGGAAGGCGTCGTTGTCATCGGGGCGACGAACCACCCTGAGGCGATCGATGCCGCCCTTTTAAGGCCGGGGCGTCTCGATAGGCACATCAGGATTCCGCTTCCGGACGTGACGGAGCGCAAGCATCTTTTCCGGTTCTATTTCGGCGATGGAATTTCCGACTCAGACGTCGACGCCGTCGCGGCGGCGACAACCGGGCTGACGGGCGCACATTTCGCGAAGGCCGATCGTGAAGCGAAGAGGATCGCCAGAAAAGCCGGCCGCGCCGTTTCCATGGAGGATATCCTGGCCGTACTTCCTACGCCCAGGAAGATCGCGGGCGGAGAACGAAGAACGGTCGCGATCCACGAGGCCGGTCATGCCGTGGTCGGAGTTCGGCTTGGGGTCGGCAAACTCCAGACGGTCGCCGTACCATGGCAGGCGCACGTGTCGCACCCCCTTGGGTTCGCTCGTTTTCATTTGGACGAGGACCAACTCTGGGACCGGCAGGAGTGCCTGGACAGGATCGCCATCCTGTTGGCGGGTCGGGCGGCCGAGGAGGTTATCCTCGGTACCGCGTTCGAGGGCGCAGGCGCGGCCGAAGGAGCGGACCTTCACAAAGCGAGTGATCTCGCCACCAGAATGGAACTCCAGCTCGGAATGGGAGAGGGGCTCGCGTATTCAAATCTGACATCCGTCGATCAGCGGGACCGCGCCCGCCAGAACAATCCTGTCGTCGCGGCAAGAGTGGAGCGTCTCCTTGCTCGGGAGATGGGGCGAAGCCGGGAGATCGTCACGACGTTCCGAGCAGCCGTGGAAAGGATTGCCGACGTCTTGGTCGAGAATGCGATCATTGAGGGAGACGAAGTCAGGCGCATCATGCGGGAGATGTCGGATGACGAGAGGTAAACCGACACCGAAGATCGACTGGAAACTCGTCGTTCGTAGTCTGAAGGAAAGCGGAACCGGCGAGGGGCGAGTGCTTGTAGAGAAGGCGATACTTGAGGCTAGCGGGATGCCTATTCGGATCCGCGACGCGCGACGTCGACTCTTCATCCTGACGACGCCGGCTTCCAAAGGAGAGCCGGCGATCATCGACAGTGAGGGCGGTCTGGTGTGTCTCGTCGCTCTGGACGATCTGGTGGACGTCGTGATGGCGCGGGGGCCGACGCTGGGGGAGGTGATGGAGAAAGGCGGCGGTAAGCGCCCTCTCACTATGTCCTAGTGGTCTCCGGCGTTGCTGCCGTTGCGAGCAGCGTGAGCGCACTCTCGAACGTCGGTTCTGACTGGCCTAAAGCGCTGGAGGGTCCGAAGAGGCAAAGCCGTCTCCTAAGTCACGGTCGAATGGGTTCGGATCGCCGCTACCGAGACCGATCACCATGAGAGGGTATTCCATGTTCTGCGGCCGGAGTTCTAGCAAGTCTGAAACGTCATGATCGTAGAACGCTGCGGTTGGCCATGTCCTGATGCCGATGGAGGTGGCGACCATCTGTACTGCTTGAGACAAATGGCCCGCATCCAACAACGCGACCCGATACGATCGGGAGTTTTTGTATTTCCACATCAGTTTGTCGAAGCGGCAGGTGATGATTATTGCAGCGCTCAAGTCGTCGGAGGAGCCTTGCTCACCAAACAGTCGAGCAAAGCTGAAGTTTGGGCGAACACGGCGGTCGACTTGGTGATATCGGTCCGCAGTTCGAACGCAGGGCTCTTAGCCGGGAAGGTTGCGGAAGGCAGTGTTTAGCGAGTGCCGGCACTTGCTAAACACTGCCGCAAAACTCGGGCGCAAAAAGCCTAACTTTAGTTGGAAATTTTGCGCCAAAAGCGCCCTGCCTTATTTTGTCCGAAGCGGTAGAGCTAGAAACAAATCACTCAAGGCTTTACAGTCAAACTCGAAAAGGCGGTAAGCCACTCGCTTCCCTGTCCTGAACCTTCAAAGATTCTGGAAAGGCTCACAATGATACGCAGGTTTTCTCTTGTTCTCGCCGGCGCATTGATGAGCGCAACCGCGATGAGCATCGTCTACTCGTCTGTGGCTCCGGCGGAAGCCGCGAATGACGTTACCTACAAGGAATTAGCGATTTTCGGCGAAGTGCTGGAGCGTGTCCGGGCGCAATATGTGACGCCGCCAACAGATGAGCAGCTCATCGAGAATGCCATCAACGGCATGCTGTCATCGCTTGACCCGCATTCCAGCTTCATGAACGCTCAAGACGCCGACGATACACGCACGCAGATCAAAGGTGAGTTCGGCGGCCTCGGTATTCAGGTGACGATGGAAAACGAACTGGTCAAGGTGATCGCCCCCATGGACGATACACCGGCAGCAAAGGCTGGCGTTCTGGCAGGTGATTTCATTTCCGAGATCAATGGTCAGCCCGTGCGCGGCCTGAAGCTGGAGGAAGCGGTTGAGAAGATGCGTGGGCCGGTCAATACACCGATCAAGCTGACACTGATCCGGGAGGGCGCTGACAAGCTGATCGAACTGACAATTGTGCGTGACATCATCGCTGTGGAGGCTGTAAAATCTCGCGTCGAAAACGATGTTGGATATCTCCGCGTCATCTCCTTCACCGAGAAGACCTACGACGATCTGGAAGCCGCAATCAGCAAGATTAAGAAGGACATCCCGGCCGACAAGTTGAGGGGGTATGTGCTCGACCTGCGCCTTAATCCGGGCGGTCTGTTGGATCAAGCCATCAATGTTTTGGATGCGTTTCTTGAGCGCGGTGAAGTTGTTTCCACCCGAGGCCGTACCCCCGATGAGACCCGTCGCTACAGCGCAACCGCTGGCGACCTGACCGATGGCAAGCCTGTTATTGTGCTGGTCAACGGTGGTTCTGCTTCAGCTTCGGAGATCGTCGCTGGCGCGTTGCAGGATTTACGCCGTGCGACCGTCGTTGGAACTCGCTCTTTCGGTAAGGGGTCCGTCCAGACGATTATCCCGATGGGCAATGTGGGCGCGCTTCGTCTAACGACAGCGCTCTATTACACGCCATCCGGAAAATCGATCCAAGGGACCGGTATCACACCGGACATCACGGTCGAACAGCCGCTGCCCCCCGAACTACTAGGCAAGCTGGAAACCACTGGTGAATCGAGCCTGCGTGGTCACATCCAGGGTCAAAGCGAGACGGAAGACGGCTCCGGTTCTTCAGCCTACGTACCGCCAGAGGCAAAGGATGACCTTCAGCTTCAGTACGCGCTGGAACTTATGCGTGGCGAGAAGACCGATGAAGCCTTCCCGCCGAATCCGGAAAAGGCGGTTTCCTTCAAGTAAGAAATATCACTCAGAAATAGACTCTGCATCGTGTCGCAGAAAGGCGCTAGGGTTACCGCGGCCGGTTTTGAAGATCCGGTAACCGGCAGCTTAAACGCTGGCATCGCTCAATGGTTAATTGGCAACGGCATCGCGCCTCCGTCATACATTGCCAGCCAGGGTGCTGTCCTTGGACGCGAAGAACGCGTTCATGTGGAGCAGGTCGAGTGCAAATCAACAGTCTGCCCTAAAGGTGAGCTCAGGGGCCATGGAAAACGGGTATTAGGCTTAGCGTAAAAGAATTTCTGTCGGCGAGTCCTCACTTGGTGCGTTCACGAAAATCGCAATAAGCGTTTACGCAGAACAGAGCAATCGCAATTGCCGACAAAGAAATTCCCCAAGCTACATAATAGAAAATCGTATTTTCAATCCCTATCAAAGTGGGTGAAAGGTATATCGTCATACCCAGGAGACTGATGATCATGGACGTGGTGGCTCGCACTCGACCGATTTCTTCGTTTTTCGCTAAGATCAAAATGCGGCCGTCACAAATGGCTCTCCCCAGCGCAAACATTCCACCGAGAAGCGCATAAAGGATAACAAGGACTGGGATGCTTCTAGACATTGCGAATGCAACCATTACCAATCCAATCAAAGTCAAAATAGCAAGCTCCCAACGGTGCGCGGTAAAAAGCTTGGTTTGTGCGGCCGCTGTTACCAGAATGGCTCCACCTCCGATTGCCCAAGCCGCTTCGAGAAGCCCGTATACGTCGCTACCTTGTCCAAGAGTGTCTTTGACGAAGCCCGGTACTAGAACATTTGCCATTTGGGACGCTGAGAAAAACAACCCCACATTCAGAACGCTGAAAGTCAGAGCGCGCTGACCCAACATTGCCCGTAAACCTTGTTTCCAGCTAGCCAAAATATCATTGGATCTGGCCGCAGGTTCACTTTGATAATCGGAAAAGAAGCGATTGATAATGATGAACTGAACCACCATCAGGAAGACCATTAAGAGGACCGACCATATAGTTGGGAAGTAATGCAGCAAAATCCCGCCGAGTCCTGTGCCGCATAAAATCCCGAGTTGACGACAAATAGAAACTCGAATCGAGAGCTTCATCCGTTGAGAAGCATTCACGGCCAGTTGGACGATTCCATCCAAGGCACCTGCGTTGAGAACTGTTCCTAGTGAGAATAGTGTCGCGTAAGCGAACAGCCATGGCGCAGAGGGACTGACCAACACCCCAATCGCCAAGGCAGCAACGCCCAAAAATCTTAAAGCCTGTCCTCTGCGAATGACTGACAGGCGGTTTTTGCTGTCGACGATCACCCCGGCGTAGATGGAAAAAATAAAGGACGTCGCGCTACTCACAAAGAACAGCTGACCTACCAACGAGATCGATCCCTCTACCGCTGCGATCCAGGAGGTTACAACAAGGCTTAGTCCGATGGTTGCGAAAGAAGAAAATGAAAACGCCATGATTGCGGCTTCGATTTTCCCAAACCGACGTAGATGCGGAAAAAGTCGGGTGAAACGCGTTTGCTCGGTCAAAGTCGCGCCTGTTTTCAGGATTACAAAATAATATTATTTGCCGACGACTCGAAGGCCGGCAAATAACCTGAGCGAAGAATATGCGTATCTATTAAATGACATAACCCGTATTGACCGCGTCCGTCGATACACTGCGAAGATAGTTTCGGGTTTCCTCGTGCCCAATGATCGGGTCTTGAAAAATGTCCCGTGCATGGAAGCCACTTGAATTATTCAACACGATCATCCGTCGAGACTTTTGTTGGGCTGCATATCTAAAGGGGTTACGAGCGATAGCAGCCTGAAACGCCCTCAGGCAACCTCTGAGGTCGCCAACATGACCATCCGTGAGGTCGCACAGGGACTGATGGGCGTCGATGAAAGCGATACCAGCAGGCGCTACGGCGATATGAAGGACACGGCTCGGGGACTGCTCGAAGAGCTTGAGGAGAAAAAGCCTCTCGCTGGCGAAGCATTGGCCGAGTTCGAGAGGAAGCTTGCTGAGGCCACCGGACCGTACGCCGACAATCCCGCGTATCAGGCATTCCTCGAAATGAAGCTTGCGTTCGGTACCGACGAATGAGACCTGTTCAACGCGGTGCCTCCACGCAGGCTACAGACTTCGATCCGTATGGCGATGCAAGGGACCCCCTTCGAGGAAGGCTGGGGCCATACTGCAGTTTTTGCGAACGGCGCGTCGATGCCAGCTTGGCCGTCGAACATATTCAGCCGAAAGGGCTTCCCGCTTATGCGCACCTCAAGGGACGTTGGACAAATTTTCTGCTGGCCTGCGCGAATTGCAACGCTACGAAGGGAACGAAGGATTTTCTTTTAAGCGAGGTCCTCCTTCCTGACAGGGACAACACCTTTCACGCTTTCGTCTATACTGCGGACGGCGCCGTTTCGGTTCGGCCAGGTCTTTCTCCCGCCCAGGAAGATGCGGCGCAAAAGACCCTGGAAATGGTTGGCCTCGACAAAGACGGTTACGAGTATCTCGACGACAACGGAAAGCAGGTCGTCGTCGACAGGATTTCAAAACGCAAGGAAGTCTGGTCGGCCGCCCTCAACACGTGCGAGGACGCCGCGGCTAGCGGACTAAATGAGCGACGTTTAAAGACATTGTCGGATTTCGCACAGGCTTCGGGCTGCTTCAGTGTCTGGATGACCGTCTTCGAAGGAATGAACGACGTTCGCGTCCGTCTGATTGAAGATCATCCGGGCACGGTCGGTAGCGGATGCTTCGATCTAGCGACCGGTGCTTATATCTCCCCCCATCCGAATACCGATGTTCTCGCGAGCGGTTCGAAGATTTGAACGCATGCTCTTACGTCGCCGTCGCAGGCAACGCTAGATCGCCTACGTGAAACGCTCTAACGAGCTGTTCCCGATCAGGAGTGGACGATTGCTTCAGCAATCGCTAGAAGCCTCGTCCCCGTCGTTCGGTAATAGGAAGAAGGATATGATAGTTCGGTCGTCATGGAAGTGTTTGACGTGTAACGCGCCACACACCCTCCGCCTCGGGATGGGTGCAGAGACAAGGCAGATTTTCTGGACTCCGTGTGAAGAATGCGGTGAGGACCTGGTGGTCGCTCTTTGCGTCGACTTCCAGAAGATAGAGCACTGGGTCGAGCCAGTGGAGAACGTCGAATTCATCGATGAGGTGGCCGGCGCTCATATCATCAATCTGCATGCGAACTACTCGGTGCCCGCCAGCGAGCGGAACAAGGATTTCGCGTTCCCGCATCTCCTCCAGATGCAGGAGCACGCCAAGATCGCGGAAGCGAATGGGTCGCTCATACCGGTCAGCCGCGAAGATCTGTACACCCAAAAATTCATGCAACGCCCATTCCGACGGATGGACTTTGCCGAGGAGTGGAAGCTCCTCAAGACGACTTGGTCACTGCACCGCCGAGGACGAGATCATCTGATCGTTCAACGTCTGAAGGACGCATCGGACATATACTACGCGCAAGATCCCCTCAGCACGGTCCAGGATTGGCTGTGGCGCTTCCTGCTATTCTTCAGCCAACCTGAGTTCGAAAAGCCGTTCAGGGACCTCGTTGATAAGGTACAGCCACTAATACGTTCACCCGAGTTTAAGGGTTTTCGGGACCACTATAATGAGCTGGCCCCCCAACGCGCCGAGCGGTATTTTGAACTTATGAAGTCGTATTTCGAGAACTTTGATCAGTTCGGGCAAGTCCATTTCCGAGTTGTGCGCGGGCTTGAGATACCGGACGAGAACATGGCGTCGTCGGTGGACTTTCCGGCAGTGAAGATGTTTTATGGGAACGCTTTCGAAGCCTTCGCATCCAGCATCGACATCTTGGCCTATCTGGGCAACCTGATTGGTGGGCGCTCGTTCGACCAGTTCGAAAGAATGGCACTTAGGGAATATATCAGGCTAGATAAGCCGAGCCGATTCGGGGCGCTTGCGTCAGTGCCGGAATTCGACGCGCTGTGCGTCGAGCGTGACAACCAGCTCCGTAACGCCTCGCATCACGGCGGCACACGGTTTGATGCCCAGACGCAGAAGATCACTTACCAGGCGGGAAAGGGTGGCCAGGGAGCGGCTCAGGAGATCGGCCTCGCTCGGTACTTGGCGCGATGCGACCGGATTTTCCTTCAGGCCATGGTGCTGTTTCGGTTTGAGATCATGCTGACGCAGATCGCTCCCGGATTGAAGCGCCCGATCTGAATGGAAGGCCCCGGCGGGTGAGGCCAGGGTCTTTCTCTCATGGTCTCCGATACCGATTACGGTTCCCGATATGTCGGTGCCGACGTCTTCAACGTCAGGACTTCGACCAAGATGCGATCAATCGGGTTCGTCGTGATCGGGAATGTCGGCTTGGGGCGTGATTGAAGACGGCTCGCGCGCGAAAGAGAGGTGTTAGCAGGCTAGGAATCGAAAGGGGAGTGGGCTTCTGAGCTCACGACAACCTTGAATAGCTCCCTGATCGACTTATCCAGTTGAAAACCCACGCCAGGGCGGCTCCAGAACTCCTCAAGACATCAGCATCAATCTAACGTTGAATGGAGTTCAACGTTCGGGGATCGATTCGCAGATGTTCGAGAGTGCAACCTACTTTCCAGCATTGACCACTCGCGCCGGGGAGCTTGGCGCCTACGACCAGTGTTACGACCCGGTCAAAGATTCGATTGTTCCCATCTTCACCCTGACCAGATACGCGGAAACCGAAAGTCTGGTCGACTCCGCTGAAGCGCTCATGGAAGCCCTCGGCGGACGTCGATCTATTGTTGATTTTGATGGTCGCCCACGGCCCGTGACGTCGCTCGCCGAGGCGGCGGAACGCCGAAGGA
Organism: Agrobacterium sp. NPDC090283; assembly: GCF_044769685.1. Classification (NCBI taxonomy): domain Bacteria; kingdom Pseudomonadati; phylum Pseudomonadota; class Alphaproteobacteria; order Hyphomicrobiales; family Rhizobiaceae; genus Agrobacterium; species Agrobacterium sp. NPDC090283. The sequence goes on from NZ_JBIVYG010000027.1 coordinate 15,819, forward strand.
GGGAAAACCTGAAGCGGGTAGCCACCGGAAGGAACGAAACCCGTCCTCGATCCGAGAGGGAACTGGCGAACGACGCGCAGCGGATCAGACGAACCGAGGCGTTCAACCGTGAACTTTCCGATCTTCTTGATCCGGCACAAGGGCCGTCACGCTGGCTGCAGCTCCTACGGGGGGTTCCAGAGCTTGTACCGGTGCTGCGCCTAATCGACGTGCAGAGCACGAGGGTCCAATTGCAGTCCATGATCGATGAGGGGCGAGAATGCGCAATCAGGCTCCGTGTAAACGAAGCAGCCGATAGATCGGCCGTGTTGGGTTGCGCAGACCTCGTCACCACGCATGCGGATCGACTTGTCTTGATCGTCGACGCCGGGAACATCTGGGGCAGGGCGGATGCCTCCACCGCAGACGTCCTGAACGTCCTGCGCCAGCTTCGGGCCGGTATTGGAGAAGGATTCGACCGCCTTACGAAGATCGTCCTTTCGACGGCGTTTCCCCGCCAGCCGCTCAGGAACGTGTCGTCGGTACTTCCGATCAAGGATTTGGATTTGTTCCGCAGTGTCGCGGAGGAATTTGAGATTCGGTTTGGCGACTATGGCTCCCTGCCGAACAGGGTCGAAGACAGTATGGCTCGAGGTTTCCTACCGCATGTCGATCTGGTGACCCCCGATAGTTGGCACGTGGCCCTCTATGAAAACAATCGGGATTTTTCGAAGTACGTGAACGCGTGCGTCGACATCATGGCGAAAGCCACCTGGGCGCAGCGGGCCGACTGTTGGGGAACGTCAATCATCGAACAGGTGTCACGTGGCAATCTGACCGTGGCGGGAAAGAAATTCACGCATCCTGCCGCGTGGCTGACCGTGCGCGTCAATCAGCACCTGTCGCAGATGGCTCTGCACAGAGGATGACCGAACGCCCGAAAGCGAGGTCGCCAAACTCGCGTGCCAGCCTCGCCCGGACCTTCAGGATCTTTTTCACGAATGCCGATATGTCCGACACGGACATGGCCGACGAGGCACGTTCAACGAGCACGCGATAGGTTGAGCCCCTGAACCCCTTGTCAAGGTTTGCAGAGGCGAGCATCGAGATCAGCTCGTCGCGCTCCAAGGTCTCGATCAGCGCGACCTTGTCCAGCTTTCTGTTCAGCCTGCCCCTACGCACTCGCTTGAGAACAGCGTTGCCATCCGCGTCGGATGAACACACGATGACGCCCCACCAGTCCGGAACCTCCGCGACCGCCTTGTCGAGATGCCTTTGGCCGACCACCAGCGTCATGCGGTCTGCTACCGCGCCGAACATCGAGGCCTGCCTCGAAAGCCTGTCCAATTTGTCCTTGTCGCTCTTTATTTCATAGCCTTCGATACGACCATTGATCACCGCGACATCGATCCTTCCACTCCCAAAGCTCACCTTGAGCTCGTCGACGATCACGGCGTCCTCGCCCTGATGTGCGGCTGCGAGCGACGACCGGATTGCGCTTCTGATGATCGAGTCGGTAGTGTTGTGCTTCATCGCTCGGCCCTTGTGGAAGTTCTCTGCCAGCTTGGCGCCGCCTGCTGCTACCGGCAACAGCATAGTCTGATGCGACGGCTGGTCGTGTATCTTGTGAAGCTTGCCCGTGCAATTCGAATAATTCGTTACCAGCCTGCGCTGACATGGCTACGGTGGCCCGATGACACGCATGGTGATGGCGGCGGTAAAACATCGGCTACGAAAAGGGCCCGAAACAAGACGCTTTGTCGAGGCTCGACACCGCAATTTCCCGCGCCGAGAAGGCTCGGGATGCGGAAAAAGACGGCCGGATTTCGCAGGCGTTCGACTATTGGAAGTTGGTATTCGACGGGTATTTCCCAAACTATGGGTGAACGCATGGACAGAGAGCTGCTGATTAATGAAGCCAAGCGCCTGGACGAAGACCTGCTATGGTCGATGACCTCGTGCTTTCAAATCGCGACCTGGTGGCGGTTGCTCCATTGGGTTATCGGCGTGCCTAGCGTCGTCGTCGCAGCGGTCACCGGATTGAAGGCCGTGAAGGCCGCTGATCCGCAAACGCTGGTGTATTGGGCGATAACCTCTGCTGTCCTGAGCGCTCTCGCCACGTTCGTCAACCCCAGCCGTTCTGCTCGCGAATTCCACAACTCGGGAGTCAGATGCAGTGCACTGAAAGGTAAAATCCGTAGGTTCTGGCAGATTGATTGCACTACCGACGATGCCAGCCTTCGCAAGACGCTGGAAAAACTCGCAGACGAAAAAACACACCTTATGGAAACGATGCCCCACACAGGGGGGGGCTCGCCTACTGGCTAGCCACCCGCAGCATCAGGAAAGGTCAGAACAAGCACGAGGTCGATATTTAGACGGAGATTCATGTCACAAGGTTATGTCGATTTGCTATGTAGCCTAGTATCCTCTATCCCTTTGTAGTTCTGTCAGACTTTCCATTTGGGAATCGACATTTTTCGATAAGCTGGCACGCGTGAACCACCAGCGCAACCGTGGTGTTGTGACCAACACATCTCGGTTTCCACATCGTACTGTAGTCGACGGAGTAGTGGTCTACTCAGTTTTTCAGCGCGTACCGCTACAGAGCCTCCCGGCGCGAACAGGTCATATCGCACGTGAATAGCAGCTATGCCGACCCTTGCCAATTTATTCGCGCTGCCTGGTTTCAGGCGTGGAGTTGACTGTTGGCTCGATTGGGCACCACAATTATAGATACCCTTTCACAGGCGCTCCCATGACTATTGATTTGACGATACTAGAACACCAGTTTTTTGATCCCTGCTGGGAGCCGGATGACTGCAGTGTCCTCGACACGGCTTCAGGACGGCTTCAAATTTTCTGTCACTTCAGTCAGCGCCTTGTGGCGTGGGTCGACTCCAGAGACGAGGCTTGGGTTCTAATCAACAGGGCCAGGATCGGAGTAATGCTTAGACATCTCAAAACCCTTGAACCAGATGATTTCTTCCATTCTTGGTACGCCAATCGACTGAGGGTTTTCCGCGAATATATCGCAAGCAAAGGATTCCCCGCATCTGAGGGAGGTGCTCCGGAGATAGATGGGGCGGACGACAAGAACAGGACAACCGCGGGCGCTGACTTCATCAAAGGCTGTCTCGGTTCGTCCGACGAAGTTGTCGTCGAATTCACGAGCGACGTCGGAACGCCGAGGATCGTAAAGGGCAGCGCGGTACATGAGATTGACGTATCAGGCCTGAAAGAGTTTCAAAAGCGCTTCATTTCCGAACATAGAATTATTGAGAAGGCCAGAGCCAACGTCCCGCTAGATAATCGAGAGTGTGCCGCAATCGAAGATATCGATTTGGGTAACGGAATCCATTCACTATCCATCATGCGGAAACCCGCTTTCCAGCCTCAGTATCCACATGAGCTATGAGGTGAGGCCGGAGTCGTTAAGTGTACCGCGACCGCATCTGTCCCAAGACGCCTTTCAACGTTTTGGTCGCACTCATTGATTTTACGAAGTCTGGTAGAAAATGCCGCGGGAGTCCGACCTGAAAACACTACCTTGTGGTTGCCCTAGAAGGATGCGTCAGGTGGGCAAAGCGGCAACTACTTCATCTATTCAGTCTTCGTTTTTTCTGGCCGTTGGTTGAGTTATCACCCATCCACGATCGAAACGTACTGTTTGTCGGAGGTGTCGGTGCAGCGATAAATCGGTCTTCTCTCGTCTCGACGTGGGCGCTATACTCCGTCCCGTTCTGCAGAAGGAGACGACTATGGACAAGAACCCTGTCGCTGAACTGGTGGACAAACTGATCGAGGTCGGTTGTGACATTCGTGCGATCGGCACTGTCGGCTATACATTGGTTGATCCGCTGGATGACGAAGAGGTGTCGGCTCGTGTCCACGCCATTCTGGAGGATTTCGGACCGCGTGATCATCTCTTCGGCGATATAATTGCATACCTGAATACGCTCGGACGCGTCGTTCCTCTGGAAACTCATGACGCCATTCCATTGCCGCCCTCTTCGTTACATTAGCCTGCAACGTCCCGGATACGGAATTGTAGGCTTCCCAAGTTGAGTGACCTACGAAGCCGAAACTAGGTTTTTGGCGATCAACAGTGGAACTATCGATTTTGCGCCGGCACGCGCCTTCATCTTCTCAATGCGGTGTTCCACCGTTCTTGGGGAGAGTTCGATGACGTGACCGATTTCACGTGCGGACAGTCCTTCTCGGAGCAATTGAACGATAGACAGATCGATGTCATCGAAACGGACGTCGCGAATGACGGCCGAGATAGAATGGACCTCGCCGAGAATGCCGCACCAGGTCTTTTTTACCGACGGATCGGGTACAACTATGCCATTGGCGACGACCCTCGCATTCTGAATGACTTGATCGATTTTGCCGATGATAGGGCGGCCGTCGGCAATCGCTTTATCCCGCCACGCGCCGGCATCTTGCCGCATGTCCAAGTTTGATCCATACCGCTTCTACGCTGTATTCTCATAATAAAGGGGAAAATGATGTCACAAACTGGCAAGAAACAACCCAATCCGATTGACGTACATGTGGGAGGCCGCATCAGGCTGCGCCGAACCATGAACGGCATGAGCCAGGAACGGCTCGGTGCCAACCTCGGCATCACGTTCCAGCAAATCCAGAAATACGAGCGTGGAACCAATCGCGTCGGAGCCAGCCGACTTCAAAACATCGCCAGCATTTTGAATGTCCCGGTCTCGTTTTTCTTTGAAAACGCCCCCGGACAGGGTTTGTCTCTTGATGACGCTGACCTGTCACATGCTTCGCCGCGCGACGATTTTCAGACATTTCTGTCTTCATCGGAAGGCTTCCGGCTTAATCGCGAGTTCGTAAGGATTACGGATCCGAAGGTACGCCACCGTATCATCGAGATGATCAAGGCAATAGCCGCAGATCAAGACGAGGGGTCGGCATAGCAATAAAAGCACGCCGACACCAGTCGCGCTGCACGAACACAAGGCCACGCCTTTCGGCACCCTTAAAGGAATACGACTTCTTCGGCGGCTCGAAACAAAGAACTTGGTGGCCTGGCAATAGCGGAAAGTGGCGACCGGTCAGTTGGGATTATGGCTGCCGGGGGTAGTGTCCCCACTTTCCGCGATGTATTGATTATGGTATATAATTTTAAATGGCAAGTATAAAGCCCTTTTCGTAGACGCCGTCCTTCTTCTTGCGGGTTATCCTTTGTCGATTGCTGCCAGCATATCGTTGTAGGCATCCTCATCCACATAGGCTACGCCTTCGATCAGCATCCTGGTCAGTTTACTCGTCGGGCGAACGTTATCCGGGTCGAGGACGACAACGATCCGACCGGATGTCATATTCTTCTCATTAACGGGATAAAGGTCACAAAACGGATCATATCCGTCATCGGGAGCAATATACCGCCCTGTGTCCATAGTGGTCGGGATTGCAACTTGCCCTGTGCGGACTGAGGTACCAGCAACGTACTGTGCGTTAACGATATTAATAGCCCACACGTTGCTTTGTGAAATGATCTTGTGATGATCGTTGGCGTCAGGCGCATAAAGTGCTTGTGTTACCGTAACGTGATTGATCAGGAATCTGCCCTCGACACGCTCATGGGAGCCTTCACCCAACAGATTGATTGTATTCGACATAGTCTCACCATTCTGGATTACGGGCGCAAATATGGCGAGCGCAGATGGAAGAGGCAATATTCTCCTCGCAGTGCAGGGACAAAGATTTTTCGCGTTTACTGGAAAACCTGGATGCCGCCGGGATTCGATTTTAAAAACTACGACAAAAATTGTTTGACGATATTGTAGTTGACGTTTGCCATGTATCGATGCCCTTCTTGCGGTTTACAGCTATCCAATGCCTTGATCTCGTTGAGACGCGTGACGACCGCATATTTCGGGGAATAGTTTTTGTCACGAGTTTCAGGTCGGGCATTGATCTCTCGGGAACCGCAGTCAAAAAGATAGTACTGACATCGATATGTACTAGCGGGATGCCGGGTTGGTATTGCCACAGCGATGTCCTGAAGTTTCCCCCCGAACTGTAGATATGCTGGAACGATGTAGATTGGGAAACACCTTGTTTTCCCGGAGGTCAGAAGTGATTCATGCTCAGCTTCGCTCAATAGCCTGCGGAACAACAGGACAGTCTGATCCCTTGCCGACAACCCAAAGAGACTGGTTACGTTGTCGTATCCAGCGTCCAGATCGTTGACGTTGAATGACATATCAACCCCACCACCGTTATCTGTTCAGGTAGTATGGTTGTCTCTGGCAGAAGCTGCAATTCCAAAAATGTACCCGACGAATAGCGCCACGACGTGTCTATACTGAAATACCCCTATCAGGGGCAAGCAACCTTGAACAAAGGCGTTCGCTCCACGAAAAAGGGCTGAGAGCGAGTTGGGAAAAAGCGGCACACTCGAGCGTGGGTGTGCCGCTTTACAGGCTTAGCTATTGTCTTCGGTAGGTGCGTCAGGCCCATATTTCTTGATCGAAGCAATTGCGTTCTGTGCATTCACCTTGGAGGAATAACCCTCCGTCGCAAAGATCACTTCATCGTTGTATTTAAAGCGGACACGAAATTCGCCCGCCTTGTCTTTGTAGATTTCGAACTTATGCGCCATGTTACTTTCCTCGATATGGGCGGTGATTCGTACAATCAAAGCGTGCCATTGGCAAAGACCAGTCGCAAATTTGTTGCTGATCCCCTTTTCGACGCTGGCTTAGGCCCTGTTCAGATCGAGATATTTTGCCCTGAATTCCGCCGACCGCGTTCTCCGTAAAAAAGCCCATCACAGGAGATGCTCGCTCTTGGATTCGACGCCAAATTGCGTATGGTAGCGCACCGATTTTTGACCTCGAGAGGGACCCATGCAGGTTCTAGTACGCGACAATAACGTCGATCAGGCGCTGCGCATTCTCAAGAAGAAGCTCCAGCGAGAGGGCATTTTCCGCGAAATGCGTCTTCGCGAAGCTTTTGAGAAACCATCGATCAAGAAAGCGCGGGAAAAGGCTGAAGCAGTTGGCCGTCAGAGAAAACTTGCCCGTAAGCAGATGCAACGCGAAGGCCTTCTTCCGTCAAAGCCCAAAAAGGGTACGTGATCGCGGTCGCGGTGTTGCGCTAGGGGATCATCTGTACCCAACTCTCGGTCCCCGCTTCCAACGTTCCTTGCAGAAGAGGCTCGGAGGTCGGAAATACGACCGTTGCGTCTGGCCTACGAATGGTAGTCCTGTTCCATTGGCACGACGGTACACGCTCACGGAACGTCCGCCGCTACCCGTTGACAATAAAGAGGCGCGCGAGTGCCGGTTTGAAAGCTGTCAGAATATTGCCGCTGATATACGTTCCAACGCCGCATCGGCGGCACGCCCCTCCGGTGTGGTCGGGAGGAACAGGCCACCACGGTACTTACTCGTATTTGTTGTTTGGCTGTGATTGGAGACGTTGTCGGTTTCGACATACGAACTTACCGCTACCGCCTGCCTCTTCCCGGCTTCTGCAAAACTATTTAATCCGATGTACGATGCCGCCATATAATTGAAACCGTTTTGCGTCGTCATTTGTGAATTCCTGACGAGAGCGACTACCGGATATCCGCGCCGGCGGGCCTCCTTGGCAGCCGTGTGTGTCATTTCGTTCTTGAACTGTTCAGGCGGGGCAGCCGAACTGCCAGTAACGGTGAAGGTTGGGCCGATTGTATTCGACAGCGCAAATTTTGAGCGACTTGCCTGCATCGTCTGACAAGACGTTAACAGGATAAGGGAAAGCAACGTTATTGCGGACTTCATGATTGTCTCTCCGGTTAGGGAGCATTGAGACTAGTAACTACAAATATCTCATTAATTTTAGAAATCTAGTGGCGGTCAATCTCATCATAGTTTCACGGCTCAAGTTAAGATTTCCGCAATCCTAACGTCACTGGCGAGGAACTGACGTCTGATGTCGTCGCCGTGACCTGAGACCCATCGTCCCTCCAGTTTTTTGGGATCAGAGCAGTTGTAGTCGGCCGGGGCCAAACGGACAGGATGAGGTCGAGTGATTCGGTCACACCGCTACGTTCTTGCTCGCTTAGGCCAGGATGCCGGGGGCACTTAATCCTCTGAAAATGGTAAAGCAATGATCTTCTCAATCCCTCATGATCGCGACGAGCCCGGTCCCGCTCCGGATCGAAGGAGTGACGACGCGACTGCTGGAGCCATTTCCAGTCGAAACGGAGGGAGGCCGTGCGGTAGAACTTTTTGTCGAGAGTTTGGCGCTCTTGCAGGCGCCCAGTCGTTCGCGAAATGAGCTGGACGCTGCCGGCGAGATTACCCGCTTGGTTGAGGGCAATCCGCTTCCCAAGCGTTGGAACTCGGCGTGACAACGGTCCTGTAGGAGTTGAGGCGCTCCATCGATGTTCTTTCCGGCGGGGGAGGACGGCACATCCAAAGCATCGGAGCATGAGGGCGTCGATGGACTGGAGTTTCTCCATATTGCGACCGGCGGAATGGCGGGCGCCTGTCGCTCTCTACCGCGGGACCGGGAAGTTGCAGAATCCTGAAGGAGCGATGACCAGCGGCGTGCGGCAGCGTCTGTCGGACATGCATCTCATCGCGGGCAAGACCGAGATCAGGCTTCCGCATCTCGTCGCGTTATTCTGTGCGTCCCTGGCGTAGTGCCGGTCACGCGGCGCCTCCTACCAGAAGAAACCCGTCCTTCCTAGCGCTGGATTTCTTGTGAATTGATGATTGGGATATGGCGCTACGACCTTTTCGTCGGACTTGTGGTTCTCGATCACGATGAACTGCGCCTTCCCACTCAAGCTCTGGAGATGGCGGTAGAAGTGGCCCGCGAGATCGGCCTTTTGAAGCTCTATCTCCTCGGGAGACACTTCCCCAAATCTGGTCTCTTCGGCCGCCCGGTATGCCAGAAGTGGCGCGTCCAGTACCATAAAGCCAGGATGAGGCCTGCCTTTCTCTTGGCAATACAGCAGCACTGCCACCTTGAAGGCCGAGTGTAGGATCGCCCTTATGCCGGCGCCGTTGTCTTTTCGCTGCTTGCCGTCGACAACGATATCCTGGTCCAACGAGGAAAAGTGCACGGCTTCAGCGCCAGGGTAGTTCCATTGGCGAAGGACTTCCTTCACGACCTTCGAAAGCTCGTTGGCTTCGGATGTGGAAAGGTCCATGCTGAGATCGAGGTTGGTGGCCCGCTGCCTAGAGTTCACCGGCCGCGCGAGAATCTGCTGAATTTCGTTCTCATAGCTCGCAAGCAGGGAGCGGTTTCTCTGTTCTGTGCGGATAGCATCCAGTCGAAGCGATGCGTCCGTAAACAAGGCGCGGGCCGAGGTCTCCGAATCGGCGGCGTTGTCTAGCTGCTCGCGTATTTCGGCGCCCTGATCGAACAAGGCATCGAGATATCCCTTGCGTAGTTCGACCTCTTCATTGGCTTCGCCGATGGCAATTTTGAGCTGCGAAAGCTCCCGCTCGATCTTGTTGATCTCGACTTCCACGGCGGCACGCTGCTTCTCCACGTGTGCGAGTCCATGGTCGTGATGCTGGTGCTCCGGAGCGGCCCCGCACCGCGGACAGTTCATCTTGGTAAATTTCTGGAAGAGGAAAGCACCTTCTTCGAGGCCGGCCAAGCGGTCGGCGTCCGAGACGTAGATCTTCCGCAACTCATCGAACCGGATGAGCATCGTACCGAGATCGGCGACCGCGGTCTCCTGCTGACTAATTGACTCCTGAAGATCGATCGATCTGGCCTTGAGCTCATCGAGGATGTTCTGTCGCTCGGTCAGTACGTCGAGAAGGTCCGTGCATTCGCGAGAAGCCGTCTCAAGACGGTCCCGCAGAACGTCGTCATCGATCGACTCGTCGAGCTTTTGACGGAGTCGATCAGCCATCCCTGAAAGGAGCTCCACTTTCCCATCGCGGGCTGCGCGCAACTGGTCGCCCGAACGGACCTGCTCTACCGAGGAACCGTCGACGCCGGTCAAGAGAAACTTGATAAGGCTTTTGTCTTCCGACGTAACCGTCGGTGAATGAGCGAGAAGAATGCTTTTCTCGTCGATCATCCTCGTTTCGTCGACGATCAGATAACGAGCAAGCGTTCGCAGCGAAAACGGGGACTTCTCCGCTCGCTCGTTCTTGAGAAGCAGCGCCGGTCGGAAGCCGGACTCGCCCAGAATGAACTTCGAAACATTCGGCGACTGCGGGGCGTGGGTCGCCTTGAGCGCCTCGCCATACCCAGCCGAGCCAGGCACGACCGGATAGGCGTGGCCGTGCCCCATGTAGACGTCGCCGCCGTGGATCGAACGCCGAAGGGACACTGCTCCAGCCCGCGGCGTCGTCAGCCACAGGACGAAATTATCGTAACCGATACCCTCCCTCGGAACGTTGAAGCGCTCCCCGCCCAGCACGTAGTCGATCGACTTGCGAATGAACGACTTGCCCGCATTCGACGCGCCCCATACGATGTTCACCCCGTCCTCGAAATCGACGTACACCGTCTTTTTCTCAGGGCCGGTCATCGACAGGCGATCGATCCGGATGTGGCTGCTTAGTTTCGTCAAGGCGCGCGTTCCCCCACGACCTCATGCTGCCAGCGCTCTATTCCGGCTCGCAAATTGCTGAAGAAGGTCTCGAGGCCATCGTCGGCCGCTTTCCGGACGAGCCAGTGGCAGGACTTTTTCAGGCGATTATTGTAGTGGCTTCCCATCAAGTCGATGAAGGCGGAAGTCATCTCGCGCGACCGATAGGAGATGCCACGCTCGTCGTGCATTTCGTCGACTAGGAAGCACCCGACCATGAGCGAAAGTCCTTCTTGAATCAGGCTCCGCCGAACGAAATATTCGCCGGCTCGAGCTTCGAGGTCGGGATGGACGCTTTCGTCCGCGCCAGCGTCAGTCGCGTGTACGACGTAATAGTCGAGCAGGGACAGCTCCCCGATATCGAATGACGCCGGTGCGAAGGCGTCGAGGATGATCACCGTTCTCAGCCCGGCCTCGAGAGGCGAGTTGAAGAGTGCAGGGGTGGGTGTGTCGGTCATTTCCACGGCATTTTCCCGGTGTTTGCGAAGTGATGACAGGCGCCTTGCTTGACGCCGGGGGTGACACGATTGTGTTTCCCCAACGGCCCAGAGACAATCACCTTCGAGGCCTCGCTCATGATTTCAGTAAGACGGTCGTAGCTCGAGCCCGCGCTCATCTGATGGTATCGATCGATGACCCCGTCGGCGACGTCCTTGTCGACCTGCAGGATATGCTTCTCGAACAGGCTGTCTCGAAAATGAAGGCCGAACGCCCTGTGCTCGAGATATCGGCGCCTGGCCGTCACCATCTGTGTTCCGTACCGGAGGTCGCCGTTGACGTCGGCGAGGTCCGCGAATTTGGTGCCGCGGTGCTCTCCGAAAACCTCGACGAGCTGCGCGATATATGGGACCTCGTGGTTGTATGGCATCCCTGGGACGTCGTGGTCCTCCACCTTCGGAGCTTCACCTGGGTCGATGTCCATGATCTCGGCCATGACGGTCCGCATTTCAGGCTGTTCGACGAGCTTCTTGGCTTTCCACAACTTGACGTTCGAAAAGTCGTAGGACGTGATCGCCGATCGAATTTTGTCGGTCAAAGGCGATGGCGTCGAAGAAATGCCCCTCAGGCAGTATGCGTCCCAGTGGGCGATGAGATAGGGGCCCATCGTGGAGGGTAGGTCGGTGAGCGAGGTCACCGTACCGGTGCATGAATTCGGCGCTACGAAGACATATTTGGTCGGCAGGGTGAAATGCCCGGCGCAGTGGTAATGAAAGATCTTGCCGAGCTCGAGAACGAACGCACCGATGCCAAGCGGCGAGAGCAATTGCTTGCACTGGTAATTGTGCCACTCGCCCTCGTACCGCCCCTCGGAAAGAAAGCCGACGGCGTCACGTCCCATGTCAGCGGAGGCGCTTGGCTGATCGAAGTCAGGATACGTTCGCTTGAGGCGTACGATCCATTTCTTGACGAGGTCCTCGAGCTCGGCATCGCTCAAGTTCAGGATTAAGCGGTCTTCTTGGAATGGCATCACTAAAGGATTCGGCGGAGTTTGCAGCGTGACGCATCAGTTGCAGAAAGCCTGCGTCTTTGCAACTCCGGATGAGGTGGATAACGCGTCTGCCACAAGCTCTTCGTCGCCCAATGCACCTGTTTGCGCCGGTTTCCCACAGAAAGCGCTCGAATCCTTCAAGGACGGAAAAGCAATAGCAATTATCATCTTTTACAGCAGCCTAGCTACTAGACGTCCTGGAGGGTTCCCCCTCTACCTCCCAGATGCGGCCCGCTCGTCCGCGAACGATGCCGCAATCGACCAAACCTTGGTCGGCAGGACGTAACCAAGCAGGCGCCCTCCCGCTGCAGCGGAAGGACGCCTGCTTTTAGTATGATCAGAGCTTGGAACCGCCGTCCACTCGGAGCGTGTCGCCGGTCAGCAGAATGCGTCGATGGTCGATAAACTAAGGACCACCGCGGTCAGCCTCGCGAAGGAGAGTGCGCATCCACCCCCGACGTCGGACGACGACCCACAGACGCCTAAGTTCTGAACGGGCGTTCTGTGGTCTACCGAAGCGGCCAAGCAAACCTCATCAATATCCTTCTTGAGTGTGGAAAACTAACGCTTGATGCAAGTTTGAATTGCAGACAACGCCGCCGGCTGCATACACTCGACATGGGATAAGGGGGCGCTGGTTGTGAGGGACGATGACTACGGCAAGCTGTCGATCTTGACGCTGGCGAAAGCTGCGTCTCGGCGTCTTGTTGAGGCCCATGCTGAAGCCGATCTTGGCGACGTCTGCCTGAACGTCGCCGACAGCCCTTTGCCTGTCGTGAAAGCCTTGGCGAAGAGGCTAGCCGCCCTTTCCATAAGCGAACGGCATTACTGGATTGGTACGCTTTACACGCTGATGCTCGATCCGCGCCAGCGTAGGAAGCAAGCCGCCTACTTCACGCCGCCGTATCTCGCCGAGTCCTTGATCGACTACGCGATCGCCAAAGGATTCGACCTGGGCCGACATGACGTCCTGGACCCGGCCGCCGGCGGCGCCGCGTTCCTCTCGCTGATCGCCAATCGTATGCGCCGCATCGGACTGTCCGAAGCAGACATCGCGTATCGGCTGAACGGAATAGAAATCGATCCGGTCCTTGCGCGCATGTCCCAATCCCTGATCGAAGAGCGTCTCGAAGGATACGCGGAACGACAGATGGTCCACGTCGGCGACGCCCTGCAAGCCGTCCCATTGGCTTCCTACGACCTGGTCATCGCCAATCCGCCTTACGGTCGCATTCCCGTGGGCGACGCGGTCGGAGATCACTGGGAAAAGGTGGCCCATAGAGGCCACATAAACAAGTACGCTCTGTTTGCCGAACTATGTTTCCGCCTCGTCAAACCAAATGGACTGGTCGCCCTGGTGATCCCGTCCAGCTTCAGATCGGGACCGTTCTACGAGAAGATGCGCTCGTTCGTGCTGTCGCAAGGCCAGATCCTCGCGCTAGGAAGCGTCTCGAACCGTAAGGACGTGTTCGCCGACGTGGCGCAGGAGGTCAGCGTCCTCATCGTGCGAAAAGGATCTGCCCATCGAGTAAGCCGGGACGTGGAGTTTCCAGTCTTTGGGCCATCGGGAAAGCGGCAGCCGGCGGTGAAGGGAAAAATCGCGACAGACCCATCCGCGTCATGGTGGCCGCCTTCAAGATTCGACGATGCCAAAGCCGGCGCGACGATCGCGGACTATGGTGCGATTGCCAAGGCCGGACACTTCGTCTGGAACCGGGAGCAGGACAAGATGTGCTCCCAGTACGATCCGGACGCACGACCGCTCGTCTGGGCGTCCAACATCAGGGCTGGCCGAAAATGCGTGCCCGCGACCCGTCAGGGCGACGGCGTCGACTTCGTGAAAATGGATCGCAGCAGCACGGCGGTTGTCACCGAGCACGCGATCGTCTTGCAGAGAACGACAAACAACAACCAGTCGAGACGTCTCATCGCAGCCGTCGTGGACGAGGCGATCGTTGGGCGCTGGGGCGGCTTTGTCTGCGAGAACCACACGATCGTGCTTCGCGGACACGAAAAAAGACGCATGGCGCTTCTGGCCGGCCTCCTCAACACCAAGGCCGTCGACGACCGATACAGGGCCGCATCGGCGACGTCGAACGTTTCGGTCAATCTACTCAGACAGCTCGATCTGCCCCATCCGGATCTCTACAGGGCTGCGTTGAAGGAGACGCGCGACCCGGAAAGGGCGGCTGAACTCGCCTACGCAAGAGCCGCCGCCGACGCTCCAATGCTGGAGGTCCTTGCAGGATGAGGGACCGGCAGAATTTCCAGCGCGCACCGAGAACAGGGCTCGCCGACCTGCAGCAGCAGCGCCGGGACGCCGTCTCGAAGCGAGCCGAGATACTCTCCGCCATGTCAACCAAAGCAGCCGCGATAAAGGATTCATCGGAGCTTGCCGCGATCGAACAGGCTGCTCATGCTCGACCCGTCACACGTTACTTGGCTGCGCTTTCCGCCGCACCTCTGAAGCGTCTCTCCGGTGAGGACCAGCCGATTTCCAAAGTGTATGCCAAACTCGTCGAGGCGACGCTGGCGTCGATGAACGACAGTTGCGTAACCGTTGCAATGACCTGGCCGGTGCGAGACGTCAGCCTTTCGGCCGTCGCGTCGCTGATTGCCGTCGCGGACATAGGCGCCCAGCCTGAGATGGCGGTGACGAAAGGCGGGATTCCCTATCCGTCCTACGAGCGACCGCGAGGACTGCGAGCGCTGCTGTATCCCTATGCGAGGTCGACGCATAAGCATGCACGCCAGGTACTGCTGGACAAGACCCACCTTCGCACGCTCAGCATCCGGCATGCCGTACGCCATACCCATGGGAACGATACTGACGGTGCGATGAAGGATTTTCATCAGGTGCTTGCCCGTGCCGGGAAGCTGACCGGAATGGGGAGGGACGGGAAGGAATACCCCGAGTTCAGGCATCCCATTCTCGACGAGATCATCCCGCACGGCGCCTGCAACGGCACCCCGCATGGAAACGGGCAGCTCCTGTGGCGATCGTCTACCAAGACTGACCTGAAGCAACACAAGCGGTCCGGCCTGGCGGACCACGGCAAGACCGCCGAATTCTTTCTGCACGGCCTCAGACGAGATGATAATCCGAGACGGTCGCTGAGGGAGGCCGGCGCTCTCGACGTTGTCTTCTTCGATCTGACCAAGACAGGTCAGCAGCGCCTTGGCGACGATTGGCCTGAACTCGCCAGCGAAGTCTTCAAGCTGGTCCGGGAGCGGCAGCCCAAGGCCGGCGTTGTCGTCCTGGTCGACGAACCTTTTTCGTTCGACAAATGCCGCTTCGAGATCTTCAACGAGCAGAAGCCGGAAAAGAAACGGCCCAGGCGCCACCCCGCGAGGTCCGTCGTGATTACCGCGTACGGCGGAGCGGTTCTTGCCAACGACGACGTCCCTTCAAGCTGGACAGGCGCCGTTAAAGTCCAGGCAGTCGGATTTGGAGGCGCGGCGCTAGACCTCGCGGGAAGGCTCCGCGGGATTGGAAGCGAGCTGCGATCGGCCGAAGACAAGGCGGGCCTCCGGGCCGTGCGCGATCTGGTCGCCACCCTTCGGCGCAACGCCTCCTTGCCGGGTTCCCTCTCTTCTTTCAGCGACCATGTGACGTCAGAACAAGGGCCGGCCCTCGCCAACGATTTTCTGGCGTCCTACCGCGTCTCGGGCCACGTCGCGTCGCTGAAGGATCCTAGGGTTCCGGCCTTCCAGATCGGTGGAAGCGAACTCGCCGATTGCCTTGGGACGGCTCAGGAGCTTTTCCGGAAACAGCAGGCAGAGACGCCGATGTCGCTGCTTCTTGATAAGACTATCGAGGTGACCAGGAACTCCTCGGGTCGCTCCCTGTTCATGTTCCAGACGCAGCCGCTCGCCGAGTTCGCCATAGAACAGTTCACCGCGCGGTTTTCCTGGCTCCGGAAGAAGATGGAAAGCCGGATGATCGTCTTCGCGGGGCAGGGCGGCCTCTCCGATATTTCTGGAATGCCTCCCGCTCTCCGAAATCAGTTCAAGAAGCTGTATCTTGTCGCCCCGGCCAGAAACGGCGTCCTCTCCTATTTCGCGCGCCCGTGGCTTCCGGAGCAGGTCATCGTTCTTGCCGACGCGGACACGTTGCGGTTCTCGTCCCGCGACGCGCTGCGCCTTGCCGGAGAGATCGACGAGCCGGCCATCGGCTCCCGGCTCCGCCGCTACGGTCTCGAAACTGCGAAAACCGCCCAGGCATTGGGGTCGCACACCGTTAATCTCGACGGCATTCAAGTCGTCCCGGACGACGTGGACTTCCCGCGGGAGTCGGTAGTCGATCTGACCGGCGGAAGGGGACTGGAACGCGAGCGGATCGAGATCAAGCTCGCGGACGGCCCGCGCGTCATGGCTTTTCCGGGGAGCGCGCTGGTGCTGCATGATCAGTCCAGTGCCGTCGACGAGTTTCGGGAAGTGGTCGCCTCAGCGGTTTCCGAGGGCGACCGTCTCTGCGTGCTGAGCGCCGGCTTCATCGAGAAGGCGCGACTGGTGCTCAACATTCCTACGACGGCCGCCGGCGAAATCCGAGACTACCATGCGCTGGTCATGAAAAAGTTCGCAGAGATTCCTGGCGACAACGACAGCGAAAAGCTTCGCGTGATAGTCGACCGGATAAACGATCCCGACGTCGACTTGAATCGCGCGCGGTACTGGGTGTCGATCAAGAAGGAAATGGAAGCCCGGATCGGCGACGTCGTTCCGCACGCGCCTCAGAAGGTCGACCTTTTCCTGAAGTTCACCGCCGCGCTCGGTATCGGGGAGCGGATGTCCCGAGAGTTCTGGCATTGGGGCGTGCTCGCACAGCGAACAACCAAGCTGAAGGCAGGAATGGCCTTCCATGACGCCTACAAGGGAATCCTGGTCGATCCGTTCGCGGCGATGGCCGACAATCAGAAACGGAAGCAGGAGATCAGGCGCCTGCGGTTGCTGGCGGAAGACTATGTCGCAACGGTGGAGTCGGTGGAAAGGGTGAAGCCATGATGCTGGGCAAGGATTCGAAGGCGCTCGTCGATATCGATGTCGAGCTGAAAGAGGCGGTCTGCGATGCGCTGCTCAATCTGATTTCCAGTCGCGCCAGCGGGTCCGACGAAGACGGCCGTGTGGTCTTTGGTTGGACTCCGCGACGAGGGATCGTATCGGGCCAGCTTCTTCCTCGCTTTTCGGACGCCAACGAAGACGAGACGTCGGACATCAGGATCGCCGCGATCGGGTTCGACTTTCAGATGCGCTCTCGTGCGACCGGTTCGATCAGAGCGATGCCGCGATTTTCCGTCTACCTCCGGGTCCTGCCTAGCTGGGAAGAGCTCTCGGACAAGCGTCATGGCATTGAGATCGACTTCAAGCTCGAGAAGAAGACAAAGAAGGAGATTGATGAAAAGATCCGAACGCGACGGAAGGAGCGGTTCATCCGGCAGGGCATAGATCAGGTCGACTGGCGAGCGCTTGGCCCCGAAAAAAGCGCGGAAGTCCGTGACCAGCGGCAGCGGATCCAAGACGATTTGCGCATCGAAGTCTACGCCGAATACAACATCCTACTGAATGCGGCAGACGTGACGTTGTTCAAGCCGGAAGCTCCTGAACCGGAGGAGCCGGCGGAACAGGTCGCGGAAAGCCCTGACGGCGAGCAGGCAACCGAAGCGCCCGCGCCCGTCATCGGAAGATTGGTGAGGGAAGGAAGGGCTATTCCCTATCACCTCATCCGTCCGGCCCCGATCCCCAGCAAGTGGGTCAGGCTTGACCTCACGCTGCCCAAGATGACCTGGACCGCCGACCTTGCCGGTGAGGATCTGGTCAGGAGGTTCGAGGCTTATTCCATCGAGATGCGGGCGACCGTCGCCCAGCAGATCGATGCCTGGCGCACGTCGGCTGGCATCGAAAACGCTTGGCGCGACCAGAAGGTCAGGCCCGAGGACGCAACCAGCGAGGATAGCTGGAACAAGTTCTTGGCGCGTGTGCGGGAGCTTCCCGTGGAAGCGAACGTCATACCGGACTTCGGAGGTCTCGCACTCAGAGCGGACAGACAGGTCGACTTTCTCGACCCCACGAAAGCATCGATCCGTGTCACGCTGGACAATGGATGTATCGAACTGTCGCCGAAAGATGCCGCCAAGCGGTGCAACGCCATCTTCGGCACGTCGCTCTCGATGGAAATCTCTGTCGCGGAACATGTCCCTCTGTTGTTGGACCGCGTGGAGCCCTCTTACCGCTTCCGCGACTTCCTGCAGTACCCCGCGATAGGAGTGAACTGCGGTATCGAAAGCGACGAGAGAGACGGCGTCAGGCGCATCAGCACGACTTGGGCGCCAAGGTTCACGCAGCCCCGCGTCGTTCCCCGCAACATCAAGGTGGAGACCCGATTCAGACAGTTGGCCGACGGCCATGACATCGGATGCCTTCTCGATCTGCCGCAGGAATATCGCAAGTGGGTTCAGGATCGCGAAGCAGGGCTACGCGACAAGGTAATCGACGGCCTCGACCCGGATGACGCCGATATAGAGCGAAATCGCTTCGCCGCAGACATCGCCGGACAACGGCTCGAGGCCGCGCATATAGAGGCTGGCGTGCGGCTTCTTATGGAGTCTCGTGAGGCTTCGCTGGCGCTGGAGGCAGGTCGGAGCGGCGACGGACTGGTCCGCAAGGCGGCGCCCTGGAAAGCCTGGCTCCTGACCAACGAAGCGTTCGCGAGACGAGATGCGAAGATTGCGGATCGAGGATGGCGGCTTTTCCAGATGGCGTTCGTGCTGTCGCATGTTCCGACTTTCTCCTCGCGCATGACGGAGTACGAGAGATATTTCGACAGCGAGCGCGATGAGCTGACCGCAAGTCTTCTCTACTTTCCCACGGGCGGCGGCAAGTCCGAAGCCTTCTACGGCGCCCTGCTGTTTGCGATCTTCCTGGACCGCCTCCGCGGCAAGGACCGCGGCGTCACGGCGATGATCCGGTATCCTCTTCGCCTGCTCACGCTGCAGCAGGCGCAGCGCCTTCTCCGGCTGATCGCCGTGGCGGAGATCGTCAGGGTCGAGAAAAAGGTCGGCGCCTGGCCGATCGAAATCGGCTTCTGGGTCGGCTCCTCGAATACCCCGAACCGATATGAGGGCATCAAGTCGGGCCTTCCTAAATTCGGCGATCCAGCGCGACTCAACGACCGCGTGCTGGATGGCAGCACGTTCGTCGACGGAAAGATCAAGGAGGAGGCCCTCCGATATCAGGAGGCGGTCGCAGCCTATAACAAGGTTCCCAACTGCCCCTGCTGCGGCAATCATACCGGGCTCAGGCGATACGAGCCGGCCGACAAGATGGCGGCGCGCGCGGTTATCGTTTGCTTCGACGCCGGATGCCCGTGGAACGACGCCCATTGCCAGATCACGCCGCTTCCATTTTTGCTTACCGACGATACGATCTACCAGCGCGCGCCAGCGATCGTACTTGGCACGGTCGACAAGCTCGCGATGCTCGGGCAGCATCCCCGGACCATAACGAACATCCTCGGGATGTTCGGTGCCGCTCGCTGGATCAGCCCGTCCGGGCATCTGACAAGTCCAAGCGACAAGGCCTTGCTCGATGGCGGCGCCGACGCCGCCGGAGCATGGGGAGTGTTTCCTGCCTACCGAAACGGCCGGCACGTCTTCTACGATCCATTTCCATCGCTCGTTATCCAGGACGAGGCTCACCTGCTCGAAGAATCGCTTGGTACGTTCAGCGGATTGTTCGACACCCTTCTTGAGAGGACGTTCTCCGAGATCGCGGCGCTGTCCGGCGACGACCTTCGGATCGCCAAGTTCACTGCAGGTGGAAGGAGCACGCCACGTCTTCCAAAGATGATCGCCGCTACGGCGACCATCAGCGATCCCGACAGGCAGTTGAAGACGCTCTATCAGCGTCGGCCGATGCGGTACCCATACCCAGGCCCGGACATCTACCGCTCGTTCTTCGCGAAGCCGGAAGGCCCGCCTGACATCAATGCAGAACGCGTCGCTCTCGCGGCTTCTCTGCCGCCCTATCTCGCCCCCGAAGCCACCTCGCCATGGTCGAGGCTGTACGTTTCCTTGATGACCAACGACGCCACCCACACGGTGACCACAGTCGGAGTCCTGAGCTCGTTTCATGCGATAATATCTCGCCTCTGGAACGGTCTCCTCGACCCGACGAGGTCGCAGTCAATGGTCGGAGAGATCCGCGGAGCGCTCTCGACAGGAGAGGGCGGCAACTGGCGACGAGACGCGATAGACCGGGCCGTCACCGAAGGTCGTGTCTCGGAAATCATGGCCCTGGTGGACCTCCACCGCATCGCTCTGGCCTATGTCACGAATAAGAAGGGCGGCGACCAGATCATGGACGCGCTGCATACCGGCGTCGCCCAAAGCCATCGGAAAGCTGGCCTTGAGCACGACAGGTTTGACAGCCGCCTGATCTCGGGTGGCGTCGACATGCAGGAGATACAAAGCGTCATGAAGGACGCCGAACTCTCCTTTGCCGGAAAGCCGTATCCCCCGGTGGGCGAAACCCTGAGAAGCATCGTCGCGACGTCCGCCATTTCGCACGGCGTCGACGTCGACCGGTTCAACAGCATGTTCTTCGCCGGTCTCCCGTCGGACATCGCTGAATACATTCAGGCGTCCAGCCGCGTCGGACGAACGCACGTCGGCTTCGTCATGCTGCTTCCGACGCCGCAGAGCAGGCGCGACCGCTACGTCATAGAGACCCACGACGTGTTCCACCGGTTCCTCGAACGAATGATCGCCGCTCCGGCCGTCGAGCGCTGGGCAGAGAACGCAATCCACAGGGTGCTTGCATCGTATGTACAAACCTGGGCGATGCTCAACGACATGCGGGAATTCAAGCAGGCCTCAGACAACAGGAAGTCGGCGTTCAAAAGCTACGACTCCACCCACAGCCTCCGGCAGCTAGCAAACCGCGATCCTTCGGCTTTTTCAAAGGATGTCGCCGGCTTCATGTTGTCGGCAATGGGGCTGGAGGGCAGGGACGGCCTCGGACGGCCGCCCTATCCCGAGTTCTACGAGAAAATGGTGCTACGCGAGGCAGACCGCTTCGGCGAAAGCATGCGGGCCAGCGGCATCACGGCCGACCTCCGTCAGTACTGGGCGGACTTCAATCCGGCGTTCAAGAAGCCGATGACCTCGCTCCGCGACGTCGACGAGGCGGGAGTGATCACTGCTTCGGCAGCGTATCCCGGTGGCGTCGGGCAGACGCAGTGGATAAAGACTTCGCACATGGTCAAGGTAATGAAGACAGTACGAGGCCAGCGCGGCGCCGCCGACGGCGACGTCGAGCGGGACGAGGGAGCGATCTGATGAGTGGCAAAGCGAACCAATTCGGAGACGCGCGCTCGGACTGGGGCAGGTCTTCGGGCGACGGCGAGACAAAGGAACCCAAGCCGCCAACTATGCAGCGATCTCGCTCGCAAATCGCCACCGCCTATGCTCCAGGCGTCCTTCTGACCTGGGAGGGCGGCCGCGGCATCTGCAAGTCTGTGTCCATCCGAAACGACCTTAAGAACACCCTCAGCAATACGACATACCAGATGATCCTCGACGGGATCGGTGAAACTGCGGAGAGCTGGATGGCCCGCGTCCGCGTGGCCTGTCCAGACGCCCCCGCGGAGTTCTGTCTCGACACGGCCTTCCTCGACATCCACTCCGGAAATGCCGTCGTGGACAGCAGTCGCTTCGCAATGACGGGGCCCGACGTCGTAGGCTACGTTCCGTACCCGCTGCTCTACCAATGCGCCGAATGCAAAAGCGTTCGGGAATTCCGCAGCGTTGCAGACCAGGCTGTCAACGGATTGCCCAAGTGCGAAGGGCACGTGTCGCGGTGGATGCAGGTGGACGTCGTATATACGCACTGGTACGGAACCGTGGAGCCGCTCAGCCCTTACAATTACCGCTTCGACAATGAGACACAGCAAGTCGCTGCGCTTCGAACATGCGGCTGCGGGTGGCCGCACTTCCGGCTAAAGAACGACGCCCCCGTCTTCTCCGAGTGGAAATACTCGTGCGAAAGCTGCAAGGAATCGCGGGATCTCGAAAAGGCCGAGCCGAATGTCCTGGAAAGGCTCTTTAACCAGCAGCTACGGACGGGAGCGGTCTTCGAGAAGATCCAGACGAACATGCTGCCTGTCTCATACCGCGCCAGCAGCACCTTCTATCCTCAGCGCGCGAACTTCATTGAATTGAAAAGCAGCGCGGTCGTCGACCTGATGCGCGAAGCGCGCCAGGAGGAACTCTTGCGCGAGCTCGCCCGACTCCATCGCATACCAATCGAGGAACCGTCGGAAGAAGCGATACGGGCTGCCGTCGAGGCTGCGAACCGTTCGTCCGAGTGGGTCGAATATTGCGATTACAAAGAAATGTTGCAGGCCCGCGCGGCGAGGGGCGACGACACCCGGCGTCAGCAACAGTCGATCAACGAGATCCGCGCGAAATGGTTCGACCAGGGCGTCGTCGAAAAAGGAACCGTTGCGAGCAGCGGCGTTACGAGAGCTGTCGCCGTCCGTGCCAACTGGACGAGGAAATACGATCCGGTCCGCCTGACGATCGAGCATGCAGCATTCGTCGACGAGCATATCCGCGCAGGTCTCGAAACGAAGAAGGCCGTAGATGTAATGCACCCCGACGTCACGCTCAGCTCCGCCGCGCTGATCCGGGAGGAACTGGAGCGGTACCAAAAAGCCGTCGGCGAAGTCTTGTCTCTGACCGGCGTCGAGCAGATGGTCGTTCTCCGCGGCTTGCCAATCTGCGACTACAGCTTCGGCTTCACGCGAGTTTCCGCGACGCCGGTCTACAATCGCGAATTCCAAAATCGAAACGTCCCGATGCCCGTGAGGCTCGTGGCATTCGACCCGATCGACGATGGCAAACGTCCCATATACGTGACCCAACAGAACAACGAAGCAATCTACGTGAAGCTCGACGAAGCAAGGGTGCGGCGCTGGCTCGCCGCGAACGGCGTCGGCGACCTCCCGCCAGAGAGCGTAGGTCTCGGACGGGCTTACCTCGAAAGCTACGAGGACTTCGGGCCGTTCCTAGACGATTTCAAGGATAAAGACCGACAGGTCCGGCAGCGCCGGCTCGCTCCCTTCGTCTACATGCTGCTGCACAGCTTCTCGCATCAGCTTATCCACTCGCTTGCCGACGCCTCTGGGCTGGATCGCGACGGCATCGGCGAGTATCTGTTCCCCGCCGACCTGGCGTTCACGATCTACCGGAAGGGCATGTCGCCCGATCTCGGAAACATCTCGGCCATGTGGCGCAACCACGCGATGGAATTCCTGCGACGTTCGGTCAACCAGCGCATGCTTCGCTGCGGTTCCGGGAGCCTTTGCGACAGTAGGGGCGGCGCGTGCCCCGCCTGCATCATGACGAGCGAAGTGAGCTGCTGTTCGTCAAACCTTTTGCTATCGCGGTCGGCGTTGAAGGGCGGCGGCCGGCCGGAATGGGAAGCGGGCGACATGGCCGATCTGGTCGGGTATTTCGAGAGGCGGCTGGACCACTGACCCACGTGAGGTTCTGGGCGGTGGCCAAGAACCCTCCATCCGCTAAATCGCCGAGGTGGCCAGCGTGAGATTTTCAACCGTGTCACGCCGCTGGAACGAGCTTCTGCCCGATATCCGAGAGATCAGGTATGGGCGGCTTTACCGAGTATTCGATGAGCTAGGTGACGCGCCGGAGCTTGGTGACCTCTCCACTTGGACCGCTGAACTTGAAAGCCGGCTTTACCGCGTAGCAGGTTGCCTTCGCGCTGATCCAGGTGCCGCCATTCCGCTTGCCGTGCTTTCACGATTCCACATGATCGCCGGAGGCAGACTGGCTCTGGCCGCGTCACAGCTAGGGAGCACGGGACACGCGCTCGTAGACCAGCTCGTTGCACCGGCGCTCCACAGAAGCCTCATCGAACGCAACCGTTAGCTTCGATGCGGCAAGAAGTCCAGAGCGCAAGCCTCTGAACAGTCGTAGAAATGACGCCTATCAGCTCACCTCAGCAATGAGTTCAGCAGATTGGCCAAGCGTGCACCTGCCAGAGCAATTCGCTCTTCCGCAGCCTTTCTCGCGTTCGTTTCGTAGGTTCGATCCAGTTCGGCTGTCTGGGAAGGCGCGACGGGGGAGGCGTACGCGGTAGACTTGGCCGTCCGCAACTATCTACGTTGGCGCATTTCCAACCAAAAGCCACAATCTTATCGACGGTGCGAGGTCGCCGAACGAGATGACAAGGCCGATGAGCGCCAAAATCGCTCCGATTACCGATGGGATTGTGTTAATAGTAGCCAATGCTCCGGTATAGCTGAGATACTCTTTGAAAGAGAGGCGGTTCGCTTCGGGCAAATGCCCACAATTCTGTAGCTCGTTAGCCTTGCGGATGACGTAATTTCCATCGCGACCCCGAAGGTAGGCTTTCCTATAGACCGATGCAATTGCGAAGAGGCGGCTGCTGTATTTCCCGTAAAATATGACCATTGCGCGCGCGGCGAGTGAGATGCAAATAATCACCGCTCCACACGCGATAAAGATGACGTGAGGCTGTAGCTTCGTCGCAAAGAAACCTGTCTGCAGGAGCAAAACAGTTCCAAAAGCCATATAGTGTTTGACGGTGATGTCGCGCTCGACCGCGAGATTGGCATCCGCCATGCTGTGCTGATGCGTGTACAGACTGAGTAGACCGAATTCTGAGGCTGGTTTGAGACTACTTTCCTCGGTGCTTGTCATTCGCTTCTTCCTGTTAGGTGGATTGTCGAATCCTTGCGCTGCCACTTTTCTCGTTTGCGTCCCAGGTACGTCGAAACCGGTTCGAATGTCGAGCAAGTTAGAGAGAGTGGCTTGCGTCAAACAGACCATGAGCGCCGCAACGATTGCGTGGCGTGATCGCTCTGGAGATATGCAGCTACTCGTGCAAAGCGACCGAACTAAAGCGAAAGCTGAAACCTCCAAGAAATCAGTATTCGGAAATATTTTGCGTATTAAGGGGTTCTCCGCAGCATTAAAACTGGTTTTAAAAAATGGAGTAATACAACGAAAATTATAGCTTTTGCCTTTCTTCCTTAGCTCTGACGTCTGCCGTTGTATTTGCTTAGAGCGAAACCCCGAAACGTAGATAACCGGGAGCGAGCGTCGGTCCGGGCATTGGCCCGCCCAGCAATTCATCAAGGTGCAGAGAAATACATGCGCTGATGAGTCTTCAAGTTTCCTTTCTTGTAGTAGTCGCGCCACCAAAGGTCCTTGATGTCGAGATATGGCAGGTCAGCGTTCGTCTTGTATCTGGTTTCCGCCCATTCGCGGAACACATAGTGGCGATAGAGCCGCATGAATTCCGTCAGGTACACATCCGCCACGCGTGTATCACCTCGAATGACAAGCATGTTTTCGTCATGCTCGAATGTCGAATCGTTCGAGAAATTCGCTGAACCGGTCGCTACCCATGGGTCGTTTGACAAGGGATCCGCTAGGAGAAACTTCGTGTGAAGGTACCGAACATGCGTGCTCAGAGGATTGAGTTTCTCTCTGAGCCAGTGGTCAAAGGCATTCATGTCGAGGAGAGTGGCGACAACGATTTTGTTAGATGGGTTGGCCCTGAGCTGGCGCACGAGCTTGCGCCGTTTTTCGACCACTTCTGCGGCTCCGCTGCCATAGGAGTCAAGCAACACGTATCTAACTGCAATCGACTGCGTCTGGAGAACGGGAACGAAGGCGGCGGGAAGACCGAAAGCTCCGGTGAGGAATGAGGCCTTGGACACTTTCGCCATAAGCTCGACATACCATTCGAGCGAAGTCGGTGTATCCTTTGTGCGAGGGCTGAACAAGTATGTCTTTACGCTGGACGTTACATCCTTTACTGGCGAATTCTTCATGACCCATTTCCTCAGGTCCGAGCTTTTTGGGTCCTTCGCGAGCTCTGTCCAGTAGGCGAGATAGGCCGCTGCCACGTCGGGTTCATGTACGGAATGTCCGACATTGAGGTGGCCGAAAATGGCGCTTTCGGTAATGTTGGTGGAGCCAGTCCAGACCTCGCTGGCATCCAGCGAATTTGAGGTTTTTCTGCCGAAGACGATGAACTTGTTATGAGCAATCGCGCTCTTGTTCTCCCGACGGGGCACGCAGAATTGGTCGAGTATTCCCGCTTCCGCGAGGCTTTTTTCATTCGGATCTTTCGGCGACCACGCTCCCGTCCAAGCTCCACCGCGATCGAGAACCTTCGCGTTCTCACGACCATCATAGACAATTCGAACATCTGCACCTCGCTTCGCCGCCGCCTTGAAAGCCTCGAACACCTTCGGCTCGCGAGTCTCATAAAGAGCGGCCCTTAGGAAATCCCCTTGTCCGGCACGATTGATGAAAGCTAGCAACGCTTCGTTTAATCCACGGGATAACCACTGCCATGCTGGCTCGCCTACGATCCGCGGATCCTGGTTATTAAACTCCTCGGCATATTTCTGGGAGGAGACTGCACCACGATTGAACCAAATCCGGTGAATCCCTTCGTCCTGCCGTTCGGTTCGAATCCTGACCTCGACGGTGCGGCCGAGATCGCTTTTCAATGGATCACCTCGCACTTCACTGATCCTGTAGGTGTATTCATGGTTGGGTTTGGCAGTGAAGTCCTGCCAGAGAAACGACTGTATCGGGTGGAATCTGGTTGAGACCTCGCGTCCCACCAGGCGCTTTTCATCCGCCCATTTGAATCGTTTCTGGCCATCCAGCCAATAGGCCTCGTCCTCGGTGTGATCCGTCCGATGGATCGCGAAACCGAGCAGCCCCTTGCAATGCTCTTCAATCAAGTCGATGCCGAAGATAACTGAATGTGTGCCAGCAATTACCTGCAGCGACAGGCCGTCAGACTTGTCCGAACCCCTCATGCGAAATTCCTCCGACACCTCCCGCGAAAGTTGTTCTACATTCTCGTCACAGTCAAGCGGCAGGACGTGAGATGATGCGTTTTCACGCGTCGGACACTTGCCGAGCGGCACAGGCCAGCGATCGTAGATGGTGACGACCAGGGAAAACTTCCGTTTGCAACGGTTCACTTGGTTGCGCGGCATTGAAAGCATTTACGGCTAGTCACACCAAAGGACTCGACCCTCACGAATCCAGAAGTGGAACCTACATCCCGATTTCCGCCAAACTGACGGATGGAGCGACGGACGTCCAGCCTTGTCGATGCTGATGTCCCAGCGCGGGCTTGCCTCCTTCAAGATCATGAGTTCGATCGTGTCGCCACATCCGCAGGGGCATCGCATGCCGACGCTCCAGTCGTCGCCATCATCTCGCGTCAAGACCAGGTCGCGGGCGGGCAATTCGAACGGAAGCGTATCGCCCTCCACGATCTGCAGATGGCGGGCAGGGCCATACTTGCCCCACAGGTGTCGGAACCAGCGAGTGATCTTCATGCGGCAACCTTTCTTGGCTTGCGAAACAGCGGCAGCCCCAGCAGCGGCTCGGCAGATCCTTGGCCAAGCGGCGCGTTCTCCGTCCGGTCGAAGTCGTCCTCGGGCCAGTTGGTGGCACGTATATTCAGACGGACTACTAACGCAAGCACGGTCATTCGTCAGGGCCGCATGCACGAGCGTTCGCGTCGGAGCGGAGCGCGGTACGCGAGACGAGTAGGCTGAGCCGATCAACTGGCTCGGAAAGCCGCCTTGCTCGCCAGCCAAACGAAAGGCGGGGTAAAACTCCTACCAGAAATATTTGGAGAACGACGTGCATCAATAATTTCGAAAGCTGGATCTTTTAATTAGTGGTTGTAAAGGGCTGGCTTCATATCCATCCTTGTCATCAACTCAAGTATCGCTGGAAATTGTCATGTGGCGCCCGGATTGCTCGCTCGACCAATATTTCACGCTGGGAGCTGTTAGCGACCACCTCATGGGTCTGTTCGATAGCGCCGGCGCGATGAATATACTTGATCTGGGATCAGGCGGAGGCTCGCTGTCAGCAGCGGCCGTCAGGCGCTGGTCGGAAGCATCGATCACCACAGTCGACATTGATTATCGCGTTTCGGGCTTCCTCCGCGAGACGCTTCAGAACAGGACATGTACGCGACACGTTCATCATGTTGCCGATGCCCTCGACGTCGATCTTCCTTCCAGGATGAACGGGGAGGAGTTCGAGCTAGCGATCTGCAACCCGCCATATCGGCGAATTCAGTGGCGCGAAGGATTCGCTCGTATCCTTTCCGAAGCAGGACTGGATGACCTTCACGCTATTCCGAAGGACTCGCTCTCTTCAGAAGTACTTTTCCTTGCTCAGATCCTGCGGCTTGCCCGGCCCGGCGCAGAGATCGGCGTGATCGTTCCGGATGGTTTTGTCTCAGGTCTGCGGACGCGTCCGATCCGGGAGGCCCTGATGCGGCGGACAGATATCAGACGTGTCGTGGAGCTGCCAAGAGGATCATTCCGGGGGACTGAAGCTAAGGCTCACGTCCTGGTTCTGAGGAATTCGAGGCCGTCGGGCATGCCGATATCGGTCGGCACCTTGACAGCAGAAGGCGCGGTCCGGTCTTTTTGTGTCAGCGTCGACCAAGCCGCAATCCGACTCGACTGGGCGCACTACTCGGACGTTCCAGGGGGAGGCCACATCAAATTGGGAGATCTCGGCGCGGAGATTGCTCGCGGTACCATTTCTTCCGTCGGGATTCGGGGTGCACGGCATGCCGTCTTCCACACCTCGGATTTTCCGGCGCAACGGACCACGATCGAACTACCCGGAGATGCAGGCGACGTCCCGCAAGGGCTCGTTTCAGCGGCAGCCGGCGACATCCTTCTTGCCCGCGTGGACCGCAGACTCGAGACAAAGGTCTGTCTGGTCTCGTCCGGCGCGGCAGCGCTGAGCGACTGCGTGTTCAGGATTCGTGTTGGTGAGCAGGACCGCGATGCCGTGTTCATGTTCCTGAAATCCGAAGCCGGACGCGAGGCGCTAGTGCGAACCTCGCGCGGCGTGGGGGCAAGAATGATTTCCAAGACTGCGCTACTCGGGATGGAGATGAATTTGAATGGCTAAACAGCCCAAGGATGTCGGCGACATCCCTTTTGAGGACGACTTCGAAGAGCGTGCTGATCACGTCGAAGAGGACGTTATCAGGGACGGTACGGCGACCAGCGACCATTTCGATGAAGTCGTGCGTGACCTGCTTGGACGAGGTCTGGTACTGCTAGTTGGACCGCGCGGATGCGGTAAGACGCATCTCATGCGCTACGCCTGGCTTCAGGCGCTGGGAGATGCCGGCAGGCCGTTCTGCGTCTACACGACCCTCAATCGTTATCTCAGCCTGGAGCCGTTGTCGACCTCCCGGCGTGACGTGAACGCCCTGTTTCACTCCTGGGTTCTCGCGCGAATCCTAGAGGCGGCAGCAGAAACGCTCTCCCGGATTACGGGGCAAAGCTTCGAACTGGCGGCCGCCCTTGATCTGGACAAGGTTGATCTCAAGAAGCTCCTGACTACCCTCGAGCGGAATTTCGAGCTAGACGAAGCTGACGAGCAACTCCACAGAGCGCTGTCCCTCGAGGCCGTTCAACGCATACTGCGAGACATGGCCGAGGCGGCTGGTCGCAAGCGGATCGTCCTGCTTCTCGATGACGCGGCCCTAACGCTCTCCCCGGCATTCCTCACCGAATTCCTCGATCTCCTACGTGTCGTCAAGGCGAACGACATCTCTCCGAAGTGCGCGGTCTATCCAGGCACTACCGTGTATGGAAGCCGCTTCCACGCCGACCATGAGGGCAAGTTTGTTTCCGCGTGGATTTCCGCATACAGCTCGAACTATCGGGTGATGATGCAGACGATTGCGGAGCGGCGCTATCCGGAGGGGCTGCAGGGAATATCACCCGACGCAAACGCGCTACTGCAATACGCCGCCTTCGGCGTCCCGCGGGCCTATCTCACGCTTCTACGCAGCGTCCGGAGCGACACGGCGGTCACGCAGGCGGTGCTGACCCGCGTGGTGCGCTCTCATCACGACAACCGCATTTCCGAGTTCCGGTCGCTTGGCGACAAGGTGGTCGAACTACGCACGCTGGTAAAGGCTGGCGAGACCTTCTTCCACAAGGCGGTCGAAGGCATCAGGGACTGGAACGACGAGAACTCGGCCGGATCAACGAAGCAGACGATCATCGGCATCAACGACGAGGAACTCAGCCCCCTCAGCGAGCGCATGATAGACCTGCTTACCGAAGCAGGCCTTCTATACCCGATGGCAGAGGTCTCCCACGGCAGGGGACGGCGATACAAACGGTTCGAGCCTCATCTGGCCTCCCTGATTGCTGAACGTGCTTTCTCTGGCTCGCATCGCGGAAACTCGGCGAGCCAAGTGGTGGAGTTCATCGAGCGACCCTCTCATAAGCATCCGCTCCGGCGCAGCCCGAAAACCATACTCGGTAAGGATGGGTTCGCCGATCTAAAGCTTGATCTTCCGCCCTGCCAGAACTGCCTGACACCGCGCGACAACGAACGGCAGCGCTTCTGCCATCAATGCGGCAACCGTCTGGTGGAGGAACTGACCTACAACAGGATCATGTCGCTCGACATCGCCAGCGTTCCATCACTGTCGTACTTCCAGAAATCCACCCTTCGCGGCAGCAACCTTAAGACGGTCGGAGATCTTCGTGCGCTGCGGGATCCGGGAAGCGAACTGCGGAAGCTGCCGCGTATCGGCCAGTCGTATTCCAACAAGATTCTCGTGCGGATCGAGGCATTCGTGGACGAGATGATATCATGAGCGAGCAGGCACATCTGGCAATCGTCGTGCTCATTCCACCTGAGCCGGACAAGGAGCGGGTGGTCACGAAGAACCTATTCCGACAGCCGAGCAGCCAAGGCAGCCCGATCGACAACTTCATCGCCCACACCAATGCGATCAACAAGCTGCTCGCGCAGATCAACGGCGAGCCGGAGCCGGAAGTGTGCTCGGTGGTACTGCTCGGTTACCTCTCGGCAGTCGAAACTTATTTCAGGACGTTGCTCAGCCGCCTCGCGCATGCTGATCCGGTCACAGGAAACAAGCTGGGCGACAGACAGATCACCTACGCCGTCGCAATGTCACGTCCACGCGAGAGCTTGGCTGAAGCTCTCTACGAGGACTCTTTCGCTTCCGCGAAAGAACTCACGAAGAGGCTCAACGAGATCGGCTTCAAGCTCCCGTCCTCGATGGACGACGACCTCAAAGAGTATGACAACATATGCCACCTCCGACATTGCTGCGTGCATCGCTTCGGCTCGTTAGGAACGAAGAACGCGTACGAGCTTGGCATCGACGACCACCGGGGACTCATCGGCCACATCTTCTCGACCAGCCTCGCAGATCTCAACGGCATAGCCGACGCCCTCCAACAGTTCGTGAAGCAGTGCAACAACCATCTCTACAAGTTCGTGGTTGATCGCACGGTAGACGCGCAGAACCAGGGTGACACCTCATTCGATTGGGAGTGGACCTGGACTTGGGGAACGGACAAGCGGAGATACAAGCCGTATTACGATCTCTTTGCGCTTCAGACGACAAAGCCTTCCACGCTCCCGTTGAAGGAAATGTACGATGCATTCAAGGTGGCGAACTCGAGCAAGGTAGCGGCCATGGCTGCCCGCAAGGCAAAGAAGCTTGAGGACGGGGTGGCCTGACTGTCCTTCGCTCGTGAAGATGGACAGCCCGTGCGGTCTTGGGGCGTCGAGAAAGGCATGACTGGCGTTTTCCATCAGATGCCAACGGTCGGCGACCTGCTCGGCGTGTGGCAGGGCTCGTGTGACGGCCTGCGCAAGTCCACCAGATCTCGTGCGACGATCTCGATCTGGGACTTATCAGCTAGGCCTCGGCGGTCGCCTGGTCCCTATCGGGCAACAATGCGATTGCCCTTCGGCGTTCAAGATCGCAAATGATGGTGCTGTATCGATTTTGATTGCGTCGCCATAGCTGAGAATGGCGCGTTCCAGCGCGTTCACCAGCTCCTGAATCTCGGCCGGTACCCTTGCAATCTTCCGGCATTATGGAGCAGTTGCCGGCACTTGCTCCATAATGCCGCTATCTTCTGCAGCCTTTCGGCCAAGGCAGCCCGCTTCTGCTTCAACTCCGCTACACTCATCCGAGGCTACCTTTTCACCGGAACCAGGGTAGTCTGGTTGCTTTTGCTACCTAATGCCGGTTAAGTCTCATATGAACGATGACCGCACCTTTTGGTTGTGGTTCATTCGGGATCGGCGGGTTGTCTTTTTCTTGCTGACGTTGTTTTTTAAAATATATTCCTTCTCATTAGGGTTGAGAATTTTTTTGTTTCCTATAATCAAATATCGACTTGATCAGCAAACGGATTGGGAACAAAGGGAAGATATTTAGACCACAGTGTCTTGCATCTGTTTGAGGCAAAAGATGCGCATTTCTTATTCTTCGGTTTTTATCCTTTTTATCCTTTTTATCCTTTCTATCCTTTTGGGCTACTCGACTGCGGAAGCCCAGAATGCCGGAGCGCACGGTGAAGCGACTAACCTACCTCAGTCTTTCAAAGAGTTGCAGGAAGAGGGAAGTTGCCAAGGATTCGATTTTTCCGGAAAAGTTGTGGACGGCTATTTAGTCCAACATGGGGGAGGAAAGATAAAAGTCCGAATACCGGTTGACTATTTGTTGTTTCCTGAGACCGGCATCACGTTCACTGAAAAGAGTGACGGCATGGCAAACTTCAACTTTCATCGTGACACACTCAAACCCTACCCACGTCGGGAAATGCAAGGGAAGATTGTAGCCGGTGAGGAGGAGTGGATTAGCTTCCTGGTTACGGATTTCATCGAAATGAAATCGCTGGCCAAGCTCTACGCGAACCTGCTTTCAGGAAGAAAAACTAAATCGAACGAGCCGCCATTTCCGGAAAAGCAAGTTTCCGCCAACCTCTTTCAGGTTCAACTTCCCTTACGGGTGCAGCCCGATTGGGAGAAAAAAAACCTGTATTTTGGCCGTGACGGCGCGGCAATGACGGATGTAATTTCCTGTAATGTTCCTCAACCCAATCAGTATCCCCACTGTGAGCATCTTTCCCGCCTCGGTGGCTATGACGTCAAAGTCCTTTACCCTCTTGATCAATTCACGAATTGGAAGGTGATCAAGAAAAATATCCAAAATCTCTTGGAATGTATGACTGACTAATTTCTCAAATGGGGGCATGAAATGAGTGTTGGGCTTTCTGGCGAACAGCTTGCAAAACTTGAAAAAGCTGTGACTGCGGGGGACCGTATCGCCTATTATTCTCTACTAGCTGAGTTTGGCGACATTTACGGGAAGCTGGCACTGGCGGTCGTCAATAACGATTCGGGTGGAGGCGCTTCGGCCAATTATTTCATAACCGCACAGGCGCAACTCGACGGAAATCCGCTGACTAGCGGCGAACTGGCGACCATCAGCATGCAGCTTATGCAAGCCGACTTTGCTGCCCGCTCGGCGGCTAACGGAGCTGAACTGGGGTATGCGCAAATTCAATCATACCACCAGCAGGTTTTCCAGATGAACGGCCTGACCGCGAGTGCCTGGACTGCGAACTTTCCTCTCAATTACCTGGGGACGGTCGAAGAAAAACAACAGCTCTGGACAACACTGATCAATTCAGGTTCGTTTGGCTCTGCGACGGCAATATTGACTGCCCTAGCAGATGGATGGCTCGACAAAGATCCGGATGTCGTTGCGTATTTTGGAAAACTGGCGGTAGCTGGCGCGCGGGGATTGAGCGCGTCCTCCAATGAGTTCGGTGATTATTCTGTTTCCATTGCTAGTGGTGGGCAGGCGATTGGTGGCACGCAGGACAGCGATACGAAGTCCGGCACACTCTATGCTGACGTGTTGATGGGCTTTGATGGTGCGGACACGCTC
Source organism: Agrobacterium sp. NPDC090283 (assembly GCF_044769685.1). Lineage (NCBI taxonomy): Bacteria > Pseudomonadati > Pseudomonadota > Alphaproteobacteria > Hyphomicrobiales > Rhizobiaceae > Agrobacterium > Agrobacterium sp. NPDC090283. The sequence continues at coordinate 49,736 of NZ_JBIVYG010000027.1, forward strand.
ACCGGTGGTAGCGGTTCGGACCGGCTATACGGTGGGGCAGGCAACGACGCCATCGCCGCGGGAAGCCTATCTTCGGGATTTGATCCCTTCTCTGTCAACTATGATGTGATAAAAAAGGAGTCTCACAGCGAATGGGATGATGGTGAGCAGGACATTCTTGTCGGTGGTGCCGGTAATGACATTTACATAGTAGGTGGAGGTGTCAACATTCCCAATGTGTCGCTGACATCGCAACAGGTGCAGGACCGAGCAAAACTGGATCTGATCGATGGGGCAGACCACGATTTTACGGTTTATGCGCAATGGGTGAAAGAGGTCACGGGTCCTGGCCAAACGAAATTTATGATAAGCGCGAAACTGACAAGCGGTGATCTTGCTGCGGCAACGAATTCCGATGGTCGCCTTTCGTTCGACACGGCGCTTTCTACAGTTTATTTCCCTGAGGATAAGGATGAGTACAGTTCCACCCTCTATGGTCAGAAGGTCTATGATGCAGTTTCGAAGGAAGCGATCCTGTATGTCCATTCCATGTTCACTTCATCGACCAATGTATTTCTTTTCGGCATTAAAAACTACGTGACTTTTAATCCGACCTCGGATTCTGGCGGTTGGTGGATTGAAGGGAATGATGACGACAACCCTGATCTCGAAGGAACAAACGGCGACGATGATGTCTTCGGTCGGGGCGGGGATGACGCGATCGACGCCGCTACAAATGGTGGAGGTTCCGACCGCTACGATGGTGGCGATGGGAAAGACACGATCAGTTATGCTGCCTCGACACAAAACCTGACAATTTCGTACGATGATCTTTGGGGAGAATTCTCTGTGAGTGGTTCTGATGGAGAGTCAGACACTTTTACAAATATCGAGCGTATTGTGGGTGGAAAAGGTAACGACACGATTTCGGGCTCGGCCAGTGACGAAACCCTCGCAGGGGGAGGTGGAAATGATACAATCGACGGTGGCGGCGGGATCAATACGATCGATTTTTCTCTTCATACCTCGTCGGTAACAGTGCAGTTCACATCGACGGGCTCAGGAACGGCAACGGGTTCGCAGAGTGGGCAGGATACCTTCCTTCATATCCAGAATATTGTCGGTAGCCAAGGAAACGACACCATTACGGGTGATGCGGCTGATAACGTCATCGACGGTCAAAATGGCAGTGATCAGATTGACGGCGGCGGTGGCTTTGACACCGTATCTTACTTCGACTCGATTGCCGCTTACACGTTTATTTCGGCTTCAAATGGTTATCTGCAAGTCTGGAATTACGCCTACACCGACATCATCGTAAACGTTGAAGCTTTTTCCTTTGCAGGGGTGGATTTCCTATACTCGGCTATTGCCGGGGCGGTCACCGCGGCGACATATGGAACGAATGGTGCTGACACTCTGACCGGCTCTGGTGCTGATGACGCCATTTTCGGTGGAAGCGGTAACGATACAATTTCGGGTCTGGCAGGGGACGACCTTATTTACGGGGACGGAGGGGATGATGTCATTTTCGCTGGCGATGGCACCAACAACGTAAATGGCGGTGATGGTACGGATACCGTGATAATTAGCGGCGCACGGTCTGAGTTTACCATCGCCGTCCAAAACGACAACTCGATCCTCGTGACGGGATCGGGAGTTACAAATAGGATTGCCGGCGTTGAGTGGATCACATTTGACGCGCCGGAAGCCCAAGAGGACGTAAGTCTTGACGTCGCTCACTACATAGCGGCTAACTCCTCAACAACGACGACAGGCTCAAATGCCAATGACACTCTGACGGGAACTGCGGGGCAGGATACGATCCGTGGACTTGGCGGCGATGACACGATTTATGGTCTCGATGGTGATGATACAATCGATGCAGGCGATGGTAACGATATCATTTTCGCGGGGCGCGGCACCAACAGGATCGAAGGCGGTGCAGGATCGGATACCGTGGTTATCGACGGCGCTTTCGCTGATTTCGTTCTCAACGTTAGAGATGACAACTCCGTCGTTATCAGTGGGCCGGGCGTCTTGAATATTGTCACAGGCGTGGAAACGATCGTCTTTGATGCACCTGCGGGCCAGAGCGACACGTCACTGAGCGTGAGCGACCTTCTTGAGGCAAACTCTTCGACCACACTTGATGGAACCGTGAATGCGGACAGTCTCATAGGGACTGCAGGGCAGGATACGATTTCTGGTCTTGACGGCAACGACACAATCCGTGGCCTGGGTGGCGATGATGTTATAGACGCCGGTGCTGGGGACGACGTGATTTTTGCTGGGAGTGGAACGAATATCATTGATGGCGGAGACGGTTCTGACACCGTCATTATTGAAGGCAACCGCGAAAACTTCATGTTACAACTGGTCAGCAATTCTGAAATCGCTGTTATTGGGCCAAATATCATGAATGTCATTCGGAATGCCGAATGGATTGTGTTTGATGCGCCCGGAAGCGAACCGGATGTGACCGTTGATGTTGCCCAGTTCATACTAGACGGTTCCGCTCAGACGATTGAGGGAACGGCTGGAGCCGATACGTTAAACGGTACTTCAGGGGCGGATACGATCTATGGACTTGGCGGGAATGATGTCCTCTTTGGTCATGCGGGAAATGACAGCATTTTCGGCGGCGACGGTGACGACACCTACACTTACGCACAAGGCGACGGCAACGACATCATTGTTGAGAATTCTTCTGAAGGAAATGCGGATAGCCTGACGGTTTCGGGCCTAAATTTTGATGACGTTGGATTCACTCATCAGGGTGAAGATTTGCTCATCACTGTTCCGGAATCGGCGACGGGCGCCGGAGATGGTGGATCTATTCTCGTGAAGAATACGCTGATCGATGATGACGCAGGCGTGGAGAGCTTCGTATTTACGGACTGGACCTATAGCAAGACGGA
>NZ_JBIVYG010000028.1:0-47116 GCF_044769685.1 Agrobacterium sp. NPDC090283
AGCGGCCTGTGGCAGGGCAAGGTGACGGTTGCCGAACATCTCGGATCGGATACCTTCCTGCATCTCGAGGTGTCAGGCATCGGCCCGATCACCGCAAGGACCGACGGCGAGTTCGAATGCAGGCATGGCGATACTGTCTTCATCACCCCGGATGACACTAAAATCCACAGGTTCGATGAGAAAGGCAAGGCGATATGACGGGGAGACTGGAAGGCAAATCCGCGCTGATAACAGGCTCGGCGCGCGGCATCGGCCGCGCCTTTGCGGAGGCCTATATACGTGAGGGCGCAACCGTCGCCATCGCCGATATCGATTTCGAGCGGGCCAGCAAGACCGCCCGTGAGATCGGCGAGAACGCCTATGCCGTCGAACTCGATGTGACCAAACAGCATTCCATCGACACCGCCATCCGCACCGTGGAAGGCCAGGCGGGCGGGCTCGATATCCTCATCAACAATGCCGCACTCTTCGACCTCGCACCGATTGTCGAGATCAAACGCGAGAGCTACGAAAGACTGTTTTCGATCAACGTGTCCGGCACGCTGTTCATGATGCAGGCCGCCGCAAAAACAATGATTGCTCGGGGAAAAGGCGGCAAGATCATCAACATGGCAAGCCAGGCGGGCCGGCGCGGCGAGGCCTTGGTGGCGGTTTATTGCGCCACCAAGGCCGCCGTGATCAGCCTCACGCAATCGGCCGGGCTTGACCTCATCAAACACGGCATCAACGTCAATGCGATTGCGCCCGGCGTGGTCGATGGCGAGCACTGGGACGGTGTGGACGCACTGTTTGCGAAATATGAAAACCGCCCGGCCGGCGAAAAGAAGCGGCTGGTCGGCGAGGCCGTACCCTTCGGCCGCATGGGCCGTGCCGAAGATCTGACCGGCATGGCGATCTTCCTTGCTTCTGATGAAGCACAATACATCGTCGCCCAGACCTATAATGTCGATGGCGGCAACTGGATGAGCTAATCCCCGGGGTTTCCCGGTGACCGGCACGAACAACGTTTCCCCTTTCGAGGATCGTGACATGACATGCAAACTCTCCCTCGCAACGCTTGACGAAGCCAGAAAAACGGCAGCGGTTCCGGCCTACTCCCGGGCTGATCTTTCCGCCGGCATCGTGCATTTCGGCGTTGGTAATTTCCACCGCGCCCATCAGGCGGTCTATCTGGATGACCTGTTCAACACGGGTGCGGATCATGACTTCGCCATCATCGGCGCCGGCGTTCTGCCGTCGGATGCGGTGATGCGCGAGAAACTCGCCGCGCAGGATTTCCTGACCACTGTCGTGGAGCAGGACAATAACCGCACCGGCGCGCGCGTCACCGGGCCGATGATCGATATTCTGCAGGTAGGCGATACGCAGCGGATCATCGATACGCTGGCCGATCCGAAAATCCGCATCGTCTCGATGACGATTACCGAGGGCGGTTATTTCATCGATGCTTCCGGCTCTTTCAACCCGCAACATCCGGCCATTGCCGAAGATGGAAAGAACCCGTTGACGCCAAAAACCGTCTTCGGCCTGATCGTCGCCGGGTTGAAGGCACGCCGCGACAGAGGGCTGCAACCCTTCACCGTCATGTCCTGCGACAACATCCCGCATAATGGCAAGGTCACCAAAAACGCGGTGGTCGGGTTGGCGGCCTTGTCCGATCCGGCCTTCGCCAGCTGGATCGGCGAAAGCGTCGCTTTCCCCAATTCCATGGTCGACCGCATCACCCCTGCCACCGGCGAGCGCGAACGCAACATTGCCCGCGACGATTTCGGTATCGAGGACAATTGGCCGGTCTTCTGCGAAGAGTTCAAACAATGGGTGATGGAGGATCATTTCCCCGCCGGTCGCCCGGCGCTGGAAAAGGCCGGCGTGCAGTTCGTCAGCGACGTTGCGCCCTATGAGCACATGAAGATCCGCATCCTCAATGGCGGCCATGCGGCAATTGCCTATCCGGCCGCACTCCTCGATATTCACTTCGTACATGAGGCGATGGAACATCCGCTGATCCGGGCATTTCTGGCAAAGCTCGAAAATGAAGAGATCATCCCGGTCATTCCGCCGGTTCCCGATACAAATCTTGCCGATTATTTCGCCCTGATCGAGCGGCGTTTCCTCAATCCGAAGATCGGCGACACCATTCCGCGTCTGGCGCAGGACGGCTCCAACCGCCAGCCGAAATTCATCCTGCCATCCACCGCCGACCGTCTGGCGCGTGGCGAGGATATCGTCGGCCTTTCGCTGGTGTCTGCCCTGTGGTGCCGTTATTTCCAGGGCACGTCCGACAGCGGCAGGGAAATCGCCTTCAACGATGCCAGCGCCGAACGCCTGCAGGCGGCGGCGATCAAGGCGAAGGACGATCCGATGGCCTTTCTCGCACTTGACGACATCTTCGGGGAGGTTGCCGAATCGGAGCTTTTCCGTAAACGCTTTGCCCATGCACTGAAGACGCTGTGGCGCGAAGGCACGGCGAAGACCTTGCAGCTTTATCTGGATGACAAGCTGGCTGAAAAGTGACCACGAGATGGAAGACGAGACCGGGCCCCTGTTGATTTTCGATTGCGACGGCGTTCTCGTCGACAGCGAACCGGTCTCCATCTCCGTCCTTCTCGACATGCTCTCCCATCTCGGCGTGACGATGGGAGAGGAAGAGGCCTATGAGCGCTTTCTCGGCCGCAGCGTCGCCAGCATGACGGCGACGTTGTTTGAGGACTACGGCGTTGAGACGGACATCGATTTTCTCGACCATATGCGGGCGACGCTGTTCGAGCGTTTCCGCACCGAATTGCAGCCCATAGAGGGCATTGCCGAAACGCTGGACAGGCTTCTGCCGCTGAAGCGCTGCGTGGCGTCTTCCAGCCAGCCGGAACGCATCCGCTATTCGCTGGGGCTGACCGGCCTGATCGATAAATTCGAGCCGCATGTGTTCAGCGCCACCATGGTGAAGAACGGCAAGCCGGCGCCCGACCTCTTCCTGCATGCGGCGCGCGAGATGGCTACCGAGCCGCGTCACTGCATCGTGATCGAGGACAGCCCCGCCGGCATTGCCGCCGCAAAGGCAGCCGGCATGGGCGTTTTTGCCTTTACCGGCGGTTCGCATGCGCGCTTTCCCGCATTCCGCGAAAAGATCGCCAGGCTAGGGGCGGATGCGGTGTTTGACGCGATGCCGGATTTGGTCCAACTTGTCAGGAGCTATGTGGGGAAGGGCGGTTTTGACGGCCAAATGGAACGTGATGCGGGCTGAAGCGTATTTTGCCTGCCGTTGTCGGGTCGTTGCGCAAGGGATGGAATTGCAGTCTTGATGCGTCAAAATCTCGTCGCTGTCGATGTCGGCACCGCCAGCGCCCGGGCCGGCATTTTCGATCCGGCCGGCCGGCTGCTTGCCCGTTCCACCCATCCCATCCTGATGCAGCGGCCGCAGGAAAACCACGCCGAACACGATTCCACCGACATATGGAACGCGGTCTGCATCGTGGTGAGGGCGGCGCTTGCCGAGGCGGGTGTTTCACCGCAAAGTATTGCCGCCATCGGTTTCGACGCCACCTGCTCGCTCGTCATCCGCGATGGGCGGGGTGAGCCGGTTTCGGTTTCCGTTACCGGCGAAGACCGCTTCGACACCATCGTCTGGCTCGATCACCGGGCGATATCGGAGGCCGACCGGCTGACGGCATCCGGCCACCGGGTGCTGGATTTTGCCGGCAACAGCGTCTCGCCGGAAATGCAGATGCCGAAGCTGATGTGGCTGAAGACGCATATGCCGGCAAGCTGGTCACGCATGTCCTTCGCTTTCGATCTGGCGGATTTTTTGACATGGAAAGCGACGGGTTCGGCCCAGCGTTCAAATTGCACGCAGACGGCGAAGTGGAATTTTCTGGCGCAGGAAAATCCCGGCTGGCAGGCGGATTATCTCGAACTGGCGGGCCTTGCCGATTTGAGAGAGCGGGCAGGGCTGCCCGAAACCACGGTGATGCCGGGGGAAAGCATCGGCCCGCTTTCACCCGAAGCGGCCGCCGAGCTGGGTCTCGATACCGGCTGTGAGGTCGCTGCGGGCATGATCGACGCCTATGCCGGCGCGCTGGGTGCGCTGGGCGGCTGCTTGTCTGCGGATGTGGGCCGGCATGTGGCGCTGATCGCCGGCACATCGAGTTGCCTTGTTGCCATGTCGGAGCGGCAGATGCCCGGCCATAGCCTCTGGGGTCCCTATTGGCAGGCGATCCTGCCCGGGCACTGGCTGGTGGAAGGCGGGCAATCGGCCACCGGCGCGCTGCTTGACCATATCGTGCGCATGCATGCGGCGGGCGGTGAGCCGGATACGGCGCTGCATGACCGCATCGTTGCGCGGGTAACGGAATTGCGGGCGCTTGAGGGCGAGGCCTTCGCCGAGCGGCTGCATGTGCTGCCGGATTTCCACGGCAACCGCTCGCCGCTTGCCGATCCGCATGCCGTCGGCGTCATTAGCGGGCTGACGCTGGATACGTCTTTCGACAGTCTGTGCCGTCTTTACTGGCGCACCGCCGTGGCGATTGCGCTTGGCGCCCGGCATGTGCTCGATGCCATGGAACGTTTCGGTTATGCGGTGGAAAGCCTGCACGTCACCGGCGGGCATGTGAAGAACCCGCTGCTGATGGAGCTTTATGCCGATGTGACCGGCAAGCACATCGTGGTTCCCGCCACCGCCGATGCCGTGCTGCTGGGCACGGCGATGACGGCGGCGACGGCCGGCGGAGTGCATGCGAACCTTGCCGCAGCCGGAGCCGCCATGTATCCGGGCAATGCGGAAATATCGGGAAATCCGGCGCGTGGCCCCCGTTATGAGCGGGATTATCGCCGTTTTCTCGCCATGTACCGCCATCGTCAGGAACTGGAAAGCCTTTGATTTTTCGCCGAAAATGGCAAGGCTAGACCATGGCTCAGGGCTGCCGCCTGTTTCTTCTCCCCGCCGGGGAGAAGGTGGCCCGAAGGGCCGGATGAGGGGGCACCCTCACCGGATATCTCTACCCTTGCCCCTCATCCCGCTGCCGCGACCTTCTCCCCGGCGGGGAGAAGAAACAAGCGGTAACCGCTCGATCACTCGTCCCCGTGTGGCCGCCAAGCGCCATTAACTGCGCAGCGAGCGCTTCAGGGCGGCGATGTTCCTGGCCCGTGTCCTGCCCGCATCGTCGGCCCCGGTGCTGAGCGCACAGAGGGTGAATTCCAAAAGCGAGACCAGTTGCAACAGCCCCTGGCCACCGTTCTGGGCCTGCGGCATGGCAAGAGAGAGATCGACGCTTTCCGGTCCCCATTCGTAAAACCGGGTGGTGATCAAAAGCGTCCTGTAGCCGCTCTTGCGCGCCATTGCCGACAGGCGCTGCAGGGGCGACAGGCTGCCGCCGCAATCCATGATGACGAGCAGCGCCTGCGCGGGGTCGAAATCCCACAGGGCGACATAGGCCGCACTGTCGCTGCCGAGATAATGGATGCGGCCCCGGCTCTCCAGCAGCCGTCCGTAAAAATGACGCCCGGCATCGAGACTTTCCGGAGAAGTTGCCAGAAAAACATCGCCGGCCGTGGCGATCTCGTTCATGGCAACCCGCCAGATCGATTGGGTGGTCATGTCGAAAGCGGTCTGGATGGCCTGAATCTGCTGGGACAGAAGCTGTGAAAACGGGTTGGAATGGCGTTCGCCGCCTTCGGCCGTGGCGGGCTGGTCGGCGCCGGCCGCTTCTTCGGCATGGCGCAGATCGGCGCGGATATCGCTGAACTGCCGATATCCCAGGGAACGCAGGAAACGGCCGACCGTCATCGGACTGAGGCTGAGCTTGGCGGCAAGCGTCTGCGCCGTCTCGAACGGCAATTCGTCCAGATGTTCGATCAGATATTTGGCGATCTTGCGCTCGGAGGGCGTTCCCGCCTTCATGGCGCGCGTAAGGTTCAACAGCAGCTTTTCCACCAACGCCTCATTCTTTTATCTTTATTGAACGATGATGCATGCGCGCGCGCAAACGAGCGTGCGAACCGCGATTTATGGTGGGGGATAGCCTTTCCGGCCTTGTCCTCCACCGGACCGGAATGCGAATTATGATAGATGGATTATTATATTTTAGAGATACCTTTTGTTCAAGGGAAATTCCATCTGCGGTTTAGATCCGGATATCGGGCATCCCTTTGCCCGTCTTGCAGAGGGGGCGGGCAGCGCTTATCTCTCGTCTGCTAAGTGTGTTTCACCGCGAAGGTGTCGAGGAGTTACGGATGATTTTTGATGCGGCGAGGCTTGCCTTCCACAATCTCTTTGCCACCGAAACCCGGTCGGTGTTCTGGAAGGTTCTGGGGCTCACGCTTCTCGTGCTGGCGGCGCTGTGGTTCGCCATCCGCTCGATCTTCATCTATTTCGCCCTGCCCTGGGTGGATACGCTGATCCCCGGCGTGCCGGACTGGGCGGGCTGGCTGACCTTCGTTTTCGCCATTTTCGCCGGCATCGGTCTTGCGCTGGCGCTCGCGCTGCTCATTTCGCCGGTCACCGCCGTCATTGCCGGCCTGTTTCTCGATGATGTCGCCGAAGTGGTTGAAAAAAAGAGCTATCCGAACGATCCGCCGGGCAAGGCGATGCCGGTCGGCGAGGCCGTTTTGTCGTCCATCAAGTTCTTCGGTGTCGTCATTGCCGGCAACCTCATCGCGCTGTTGCTGCTTCTGGTGCCGGGCGTCAATCTCATCGCGTTTTTTCTGGTGAACGGTTATCTGCTCGGCCGGGAATTCTTCGAATTCGCGGCGATGCGTTTCCGCTCCCCCGTGGAGGCAAGGCAGTTCCGCTCAAAACACCGCACCACCGTCTTCATGGCCGGGCTGGTGATTGCGGCCTTTCTGGCGGTGCCGTTCCTCAACCTGTTGACGCCGCTTTTTGCCGCCTCGATGATGGTGCATCTGCACAAGGCCGTCAGCCGGCGCGATCCCTCATTCGCCGCCGGCCGCACCGAACAGCTGCGCGGGTAATTCCACCAGTGGGGCCGGAATATCGAAGGTCTTTTCCGGCGATTTACAGATATCGGCAATCACGCAGCGCTCGCATTCCGGCTTGCGCGCCTTGCAGCAATAACGCCCGTGCAGGATCAGCCAGTGGTGGGCATGGAACAGATATTCTTCGGGAATGATGCGGATCAGCCGGTCTTCAACCTCGTCAGGGGTTTTGCCCGGCGCAAGACAGAGCCGGTTGGCAATGCGGAAGACGTGGGTATCCACCGCAAGCGTGGGCACGCCGAAAGCCATGGACATCACCACATTGGCGGTCTTGCGGCCGACCCCCGGCAGCGTCACCAGCGCCTCGCGGGTTTTCGGCACCTCGCCGCCGAAATTGTCGATCAGCATCCGCGACAGGGCAATGACGTTTTTCGCCTTGTTGCGGTAAAGCCCGATGGTCTTGATATAGCCGATCAGTTCCTCCTCGCCGAGCGCCAGCATCTTTTCCGGCGTATCGGCCACCCTGAACAGCGCCCTGGTCGCCCGGTTGACGCCCACATCGGTCGCCTGCGCCGAAAGCGCCACGGCCACCAGCAGGGTGAAGGGATTGGTATGTTCCAGCTCGCCTTTCGGCTCCGGCCGCTGAATGGAAAAACGGCGAAAGATTTCGGTGAGCTCGTCCTTTGAATAGGCCGTCTTCACCCGCGCCGGCTTGCGCGCAGATGCCGGATTTGACTTTTTCAATGTTTGGGTGCTGGATCGTTTCTTGGCGACTGTCATGGACTATCTATAGCCAGCCCGCCCAAAGGAAAGCAACGTGGATACGCTCAACGACCAGCCGATTTTCGCGGCGGAACTCGTTCCGCACCGTTCGCTTGGCAGAAGGGGTTTCCGGTTACTCCTGCTTTTTTCCGGGCTGGCCTGCCTTGTTTATGGCGGCTTCTTCCTCGCCACCGGGGCATGGCCGGTCGGCCTGTTCTTCGGGCTGGATTTTCTGCTGCTTTATGCCGCCTTCCGCGCCAATTACCGGGCGGCTAAGGCGCGGGAAGAGGTCAGCGTCTCACGCACCAGCCTGTCGATCCGCAAATTTTCTCCGGCCGGGCGGATGGTGGAACATCGCTTCAATCCCTTCTGGGCACGCTTCCGGGTGAGGCGGCATGACGAGATCGGCATCGTCTCCATGCATGTGACGGGCGAGGGCCGGGCGACCGATATCGGTTCGTTTCTCAATCCGGATGACAGGGAGAGCTTCGCGAAAGCTTTCGGCGGCGCGCTGGCGACTGTGCGGCGGCGGATGTAAGAGGATAATCCAGCTCTCCCTCCGTCATTCCGGCCCTGAGCCGGAATCCAGCCGACGCGCGTCTGCGCGGCGGAAGAGACTCCTTTCAGCCCAAGGACTTGGGCTGGCTGGATACCGGCTCGAGGCCGGTATGACGGTGGAAATGGAGCAGGGCGCAAGAAACGGGTGGAGACGAAATCGCTTTAATGGTTTTCTCTTACCCGTTAGGAGACATGCGATGAACGCCAATATTACGCTGAACGAAGACATCACCCCCATCGGATCGGATTACGATACGGTGCGCGGGGTTATCGAGCTTTTGACGCTGGATTATCGCGAGCAGCCCTCCCTCGAAGCCATTGCCGCAAGGCTCGGCCAGTCGCCGACGCAATTGCAGAAAACCTTCACCCGCTGGGCCGGTCTTTCGCCCAAGGCATTCCTGCAGGCCGTGACGCTCGATCACGCCAAGCGGCTGTTGCGCGAAGAGGACCTGCCGCTCTTGGAAACCTCGATCGAGGTCGGCATGTCGGGGCCGGGACGCCTGCACGATCTGTTCGTCACCCATGAGGCCATGTCGCCCGGCGAATGGAAGGCGAAGGGCGGCGGGCTGACGATCCGTTACGGGTTCCACGCCTCGCCCTTCGGTCTTGCCCTGGTCATGGCGACCGATCGTGGCCTTGCCGGCTGCGCCTTTGCCGATCCGGGTGAGGAAAGGGCCTGTTTCGAGGATATGGCCGGCCGCTGGCCGAATGCCTGTTATGTCGAGGATCGCGAAGCGACGGCGCCCTATGCCGCGCGTATCTTCGACCCATCCATGTGGTCGGCGGACAGGCCGCTGCGCGTCGTGCTGCTCGGCACGGATTTTCAGGTGCGCGTATGGGAAAGCCTCCTGAAAATCCCGATGGGCCGCGCCGTCACCTATTCGCACATCGCCTGCGATATCGGCCAGCCCACCGCCTCCCGTGCCGTGGGGGCCGCAGTCGGGGCCAATCCGGTGTCCTTTGTCGTGCCCTGCCATCGTGCCGTCGGTAAAAGCGGGGCGCTGACGGGTTACCACTGGGGTCTCACCCGCAAGCGGGCGATGCTCGGCTGGGAAACGGGGAAGGTGTGAGTCGAGACTTGGATTGCCTTTGCCGATCTGCTTGGGATCGGTTATTCTTGGCTTATGAAAAGCACGATTGAACTTCCTGATGATCTTAAGCGCCGGCTGGATATCTTGGCCGAGCGCTCGAATTCGACACCGAGCCGCATCATAGAAGATGCGCTTTCTCATGGACGTTCTCTGGCATGGCAGGAGAAATGGACGAGCGGTGTGAGGGCAGGGCTGGCGGAGGCCGAAGCGGGGGAGTTCGTTACTGAAGAAGAGATCAACGTCGTTCTGAATAAATACACCAAGGCCTGAAACGCGTGCGCTTGGTTTGGACGCGGCGCTATCTCCGGGAGCTTGATGCTATAGGCGACTATATCGCTGAACGTAATCCGCGTGCGGCGGCAAAAGTCGTTAGGGTAATTCACGAGACGACGGCACGTCTTTTATCCGATAGTCCTTATCTCGGTCGCAGTGGCGAAATCGAAGGCACTAGGGAACTGGTTATTTCCGGCTTGCCCTACATCGTTGCCTATCGCGTGAAGGAGCGACAGGTCGAAATCCTGTTCGTGCAGCATGCCGCTCGCGAATGGCCCGACGAGGCCTAAACCAGCTCCATCAACGCCCTTGCCGCCGCTTCGTCTGTTATCAGCGTGTTGCACCCGATGCGCTTGATCGTGGCGCGGATGGCGACGGCGCGGTGGGCGCCGCCGGAGGCGAGCACGATGTGTTTGGCCTTGCGCAGCGTATCGAGATCGATCGCCATGGCGCGCTGGTTGATTGGGTGATCGACGGAGCGGCCTTCCGCATCGATGAAATTGAACATGGTGTCGCAGACGCAGCCGGCATCGATGAGTTCCTGCAGCGTCGCCTTCGAAATGAAACCCTCCGACAAAGAGGTCGAATGCGGGCCGATATCGCCGCAGGAGACGATGGCGAGATCGAGCGTTTCGGCGAGGTCGTAAAGCGTGGCGAGCCCGCATTTTTCGATCAGCGCCCGCTTGGTCTCGACGGAATCCACCAGGAGCGGCGCCAGAAACATGTAACATTCGGCCCCCAGCGCGCTCGCCAGCCGCCAGGTGTAATCGAGCGGGTTGGTCTGGTGCACGGCGACGATACCGCCGAGCAGCGAGACGACCTTGCAGTTTTCCCGGCGCGGCGGGCGGAAGCTGGAAAGCGAAGCGGTCATGGTGCGGCCCCAGCCGACGCCGATGGTGGCGCCGTTCGGCACCGCTTCGGAGAGGAATTGTCCGAGCGCAAGCCCGACCGCCTTCGCCGTGCCTTCGGCGTTCGCCTTGTCTGGGGATGGGCCGGGGGACGGGATGATTACTGCCTCGTCCAGCCCGTAAGCGGCTTCCAGCCGGCCGGCCAGTTCGACGAAATCCTCGATACCCTCATTGATCCAGATCTGCACTTCGGAGCGTTTCATCGCCTCGTCCAGCAGGCGGATGACGGTGGAGCGGCTGATGCCCAGTTTCTCGGCGACGTCTTTCTGCGTCATGCCCTGATTATAATAGAGCCATGCGGCGCGCAGCCTCAGCGAAGCCGCTTCCGAATAGGCCGTATGGGTTTCTCTTCTCAGTTTCGCCACGGTTTCCGCCATTCTTTATGTTTGCGGAGTATCGCAGGCGTGAAACTTATGTCAATTGCGATGCGCAAATGTCTTGACTTTCGACCGTGCCGCTTGCGATAGTCGGAGCCGGACAAACCGCGATTTCGGCCTTGGGCGCGCCCATGGTGCGGGAACGAAATGACGGCTGAGCAAGTTTTCAAGCGATCATGAAGGATCATTCGATATGACGTCCAAACTCGAACAACTTCGCGCCATCACCACGGTCGTTGCCGATACCGGCGATATCGAGGCGGTTGCGCGCCTGAAGCCGGTGGATTGCACCACCAACCCGACCATCGTTCTCAAAGCTCTCGGCACACCGGCCTTTGCCGATGCGGTGAAGGAAGCCGTCGCATGGGGCAAGAAGCAGGGCGGTCAGTCCGACGCCGTGGTTGCCGCCGTTGCCGACCGTCTTGCCATTTCCGTGGGTGCAGCGCTTGCCGGCCTCGTTCCGGGCCGCGTGTCGACCGAAGTCGATGCCGACCTTTCTTTCGATACGCAAGCCTCCATCACCAAGGCGCGCCACATCATCGCCGCCTACAAGGAGCGCGGCATCGAGCGTGAACGCATCCTCATCAAGCTCGCTTCCACCTGGGAAGGCATCAAGGCCGCCGAAGTGCTGCAGTCCGAAGGCATCGATTGCAACCTGACGCTCCTCTTCTCGCAGGCCCAGGCGATTGCCTGCGCCGAAGCCAAGGTCTTCCTCATCTCGCCCTTCGTCGGCCGTATCCTCGACTGGTACAAGAAGTCGACCGGCGAGACCTACACCGCCGAAACCGATCCGGGGGTGGTTTCGGTGCGCAGCATCTACAATTATTACAAGGCCAATGGCATCAGCACGGTCGTCATGGGCGCGTCCTTCCGCAATGTCGGCGAAATCGAAGCGCTGGCCGGTTGCGACCGCCTGACGATCAGCCCGGCGCTGCTGGAAGAGCTGGACAAGGATACCGGCAAGCTGGAGCGCAAGCTTTCGGCCGAGAATGTCAAGGCCGAGCCGCTGCAGTCGCTCGACGAAAAGGCATTCCGCTGGGCGCTGAACGAAGACGCGATGGCCACCGAGAAGCTCTCGGAAGGTATCCGCCTTTTCGCCAAGGATCTGGTGACGCTGCGCGAAATGGTCCGCAAGGAACTGACGCTGGCTGCGGCCTGATACAAAAGGGGGAACCATCCACGTTCCCCCTGCGTTTACACAGCATAAATCTCCAGTCACTCAAAACGCGATCGGGTCCCTGCCGGTCGCGTTTTTTTGTGGTCAGACGCTTCCGGTGACGATCTCGGAAATGCGTTTTGCCGCCTCGCGGATCAGCCCTTCGCAGGCCTCGCTTGTCGGTGCCTTGCCGCCCAGCGGCGTGATATAGGGGCAGGTGATGACGGCGAGCGCCGTGCCATCGAGCGTCAGCACCGGGGCGGAGATGTTGCGCACGCCGGCGGTCTGCAGGCTGTCCATGGATTCGAAACCGTGTCTGCGCACCTCGGCCAGCCGCTCGGCAAGCCCCGGCGGCACCGTTTCGCCGCTGCCGCGCACCTGTTCGGT
Source organism: Agrobacterium sp. NPDC090283 (assembly GCF_044769685.1). Classification (NCBI taxonomy): domain Bacteria; kingdom Pseudomonadati; phylum Pseudomonadota; class Alphaproteobacteria; order Hyphomicrobiales; family Rhizobiaceae; genus Agrobacterium; species Agrobacterium sp. NPDC090283. The sequence continues at coordinate 12,440 of NZ_JBIVYG010000028.1, forward strand.
GATCATGATCTCGCGCTGCGCCTCGGTCTGGAAGGCCAGAAGCACATGGCCGGAGCCGGTATGGAACAGGCTCATCTGCGCGCCGACCCGCATGGACATGGCCCAATAGGTGGCCGATTCCTGCTGGGCGATAACGACGACGCTACCGCGGTCATAAACCGCCAGATGACAGGCCTGCTCGGCGCTTGCCGAAAAATCGCGCATGACGGGTGTGGCAAAGGAGACCAGCCGGCGGATCGGCGCGTGGAAATGCGCCAGCCCGAACATCTTCAGCGTCAACGAAAAACGGTCGCCATCAAGCCGCTGCACATAGCCGCGGCGCACCAGCCGGTCCAGCATGCGGTAAAGCTCGTTCGGGCTTTTTCCGATCGATTTGGCGATCTCGATCTGTGTCAGCCCGCCATCGGTGCGGGCCAGAAGTTCGAGAATGTCCAAACCCTTGTCGAGCGCGGGGGCGCGATATCTTTCGCTGTCGTCTTCGGTCATCTGGCCTCGATGGTGTTTTGCGTGGTCGTCGGGTGCGGCAGCCTGAAAATATGGTTGCCCGATACCCGACATCCGCGCAAGTTTGCTTGACGCCATATGAATACCGCGTTTACATATGAATTGTCGATCCATATTTGAGATCATCGAAATTTAGCGATCCGTCCATAAAGGACGGTCGCGCCGAGCGGGAGGCTATTCATGGTGCAGGATTTTAACGGCCGGACAGTGGTAATCACCGCCGCCGGTCAGGGTATCGGCCGGGCGGCGGCGGAGCGGTTCGTGTCGCTTGGCGCGCGCGTCATCGCCACCGATATCAATGAACAGGCGCTTTCAACGCTGAAAGGCGCGGAAACCCGGGTTCTGAACGTGCTTGACGGCGATGGTGTCAAGGATTTCGCCGCCGATATCGGCCATGCGGATGTGCTTTTCAACTGCGCCGGTTTCGTTCATTCCGGCACCATCCTGGAGTGCGAAGAGAAGGACTGGGATTTCTCCTTCGATCTCAATGCCAAGGCCATGTACCGCACCTGCCGCGCCTTCCTGCCGGGCATGCTGGAAAAGGGCAAGGGCGCAATCGTCAACATGTCCTCGGTTGCATCGAGCGTGAAGGGCGTGCCGAACCGTTTCGCTTATACCGCATCGAAAGCCGCCGTGGTGGGCCTGACCAAGGCGATTGCGGCCGACTTCGTCACCAGGGGCATTCGCTGCAACGCCATCTGCCCCGGCACGGTCGACAGCCCGTCCCTGCATGACCGCCTGCGTGCCACCGGCAATTACGAACAGGCGCTCGCCGATTTCATCGCCCGCCAGCCGATGGGCCGTATCGCCACGCCGGAAGAAATCGCAGCGCTCGTCACCTATCTCGCTTCTGATGAGGCAGGTTTCACCACCGGCCAGATCCATGTGATCGATGGTGGCTGGACGGCCTGAGGGGTTGTTACGGGAGAGAGGAGATGGGACCGCGTTTATTCGCCGGTTGAGGTTTTAACATCTCCACAAACTCAACGTCATCCTCGGGCTTGACCCGAGGATCCACACCTCAGGCTATGGATCCTCGGGTTAAGCCCGAGGATGACGCAGGAGAGTATACAGTTTTCAGAGATTAAAGGCGGCCGGCTCTTGCACCGGTCGCCTTTTTTATTCAGACGACGGCGCTTCCGGCCATCAGTGCAAGCACGAGGAAGACCAGGAAGATCACGACGGCGATGAAGAACAGAATGCGGGCGACGCCCGCCGCGGCTGCCGAAATGCCGGTAAAGCCGAATACGCCGGCGATCAAAGAAATAACAAAGAAAATAAGAGCCCACTTCAGCATGGCGCTTCCCCTTTTGCATGATTTTCCCGAGCCCGCCGCCCCGCGACAGGCTCGGTAAAATGACGCGCAAAAGGGGAAAATGTTCCACACGCCCGCAAAAATCGTTGTTTTAGAGTGTTTTCGCTTTTCTTCGAATCGCGAAAACACTCTAACTCTTTGTTTTGGCGCATTTCCGGACGGAAAACCGGGGGCCACTTTTCCTGGAAATGCTCTAGAAGCCTGTTTCACGCGCCGCGTCGATCTGGCGGGCTTTCCAGATGGTGCGGATGAAGGTGGCAACGAAAGCAAGGCTCATGAACATTACGATGGTGGGGGCCGGCGCGCTGTCGATCAGGAAGCTTAGCCATATGCCCGAAAGCGATGAGGCGACCGCCACCGCAATGGCCACCAGCAGCATGGCGGAAAAGCGCCGGGTCAGCAGGAAGGCGATTGCCCCCGGCGCCACCAGCATGGCGACCGAAAGGATGATGCCCACCGCCTTCAATGCGCCGACCACGGTGAGCGACAGAACCATCAGCAGGCCGTAATGCAGCACACGCACGGGCAGGCCGATGGCTTTTGCATGCTGGGCATCGAAGGCGTTGACCAGGAGGTCCTTGCGCAGGATGCCGAGGAACAGCGTGGCGAAAAGCGCGATCAGGCCTGTCTCCAGCATGTCCGACGGCGCAATGCCCAGCATGTCGCCGAAGAGGATGTGGTCGAGATGCACGTCGCTCTGCACCTTCACATAAAGCACGAGCCCCAGACCGAACATGCCGGAAAAGACGATGCCGAGCACCGTATCTTCCTTGATGCGGCTGTTTTCCTTGATGAAACCGGTGCCGACCGCGCAGATCATACCGGCGATGAAGGCGCCGATGGAAAGCGGGATGTTGACGATATAGGCCACCACCACGCCGGGCAGCACGGCGTGCGAAACCGCATCTCCCATCAGCGACCAGCCCTTCAGCACCAGAAGACAGGAGAGCATCGCCATGGGCACCGCGATCATCAGCGTGATCACGAAGGCATATTGCATGAAGGGCAATTGAAACGGCAGGATGGCGAGTTCGAGATATTCGCTCATGGCGTTTCTCCGAGCGCCTTGCGGGCCTTGGCCCGGGATGCGAGCAGGCCGTGCTTGGGCGCGAAGATGAAGGCGGCAAGGAAGATCGCCGTCTGCAGCACGACGATGACGCCACCGGTCGCGCCATCGAGGAAATAGCTGAGATAGGCGCCGACGAAGCTGGTGGCCGCGCCGATGATGAGGCTCATCAGGATCAGCCGCTCGAAACGGTCGGTGAGCAGATAAGCGGTGGCGCCCGGCGTCACCACCATGGCGACGACGAGGAAGGCCCCGACGGTCTGGAGGGCGGCAACCGTGGACGCAGCAAGCAGGGTGAAAAAAATCACCTTCAGTACTTCCGGCTTCAGCCCCACGGTGCGGGCGTGGTTCTCATCGAAGAACACCACCATGAAGTCACGCCATTTCAGCGCCAGCACGATGAGGCTGATGCCGCCGATCAGCGCCAGCTGGATGGTGTCTTCGGCGGTGATCGCGAGAATATTGCCGAGCACGATGGTCTGGATATTCACCGAAGTGGGCGAGAGCGACACCATGAACAGGCCAAGCCCGAAAAACGAGGTGAAGATCAGCCCGATGATCGCGTCTTCCTTCAGCCGTGTCTTCTGGTTCAGGAACAGCATGGAACCGGCCGCAAGCCCGCCGGAGAGAAAGGCACCCAGCGAAAACGGCAGGCCCAGCATATAGGCGCCGGCCACGCCGGGAACGATGGCGTGGGAAAGCGCATCGCCGATCAGCGACCAGCCTTTCAGCATCAGATAGGCGGAGAGAAAGCCGCAGACGCCGCCCACCAGTGCGCTGACCCAGATGGCGTTCAGCATATAGCCATAGGTGAAGGGCTCAAGAAGGCTGTTTATCATCGACTTTTTCTTTCGGAGCCTCAGGATCGCGCCCGTTCTGGCCATTCTTGCCGTAGATCACGAAAGGCCGCTCGTCATCGGTGATGACCTTCACCCGGCGCGGATCGGCGTCGTTATGCAGGTCTGCCCCGCCAAGCACGAAGTGGCGCAGGCTGCCGCCGAAGGCTTTTTGCAGGTTCTCCTCGTTGAAGGTATCCGCCGTCTTGCCCGATGCCAGCACCGTGCCCTTGACGAAGACGGCGCGGTCACAGAATTCCGGCACGCTGCCGAGATTATGGGTGGAGACCAGCATGACGCGGCCTTCGTCGCGCAGCGCCTTCAGAAGTGCGACGATCTGCTCTTCCGTCGTCACGTCGACACCGGTGAAGGGCTCGTCCAGCAGGATGACCTGACCTTCCTGCGCCAGCGCGCGGGCCAGAAACACCCGCTTCTTCTGCCCGCCGGAAAGTTCGCCGATCTGGCGCTTGCGATAATCGAGCATGTTGACGCGTTTCAGCGCCTCTTCGACCATCTGGTGATCGCGTTTCGAGGGGATGCGCAGGAAATTCATGTGGCCGTAACGCCCCATCATCACCACATCCTCCACCAGCACCGGAAAACTCCAGTCCACCTCCTCGGCCTGCGGCACATAAGCGACGAGGTTTTTCCTGAGCGCTTCCTTCACCGGCAGGTCAAAAATCGAGACGGAACCGGCGGCCAGCGGCACGAAACCCATGATCGCCTTGAAAATCGTGGACTTGCCGGCGCCATTGACGCCGACAAGTGCAGTGATCGTTCCGCGGGGGATGGAAAAGCTGGCATTTCTTAATGCGGTGTGGCCGTTTCGATAGGTCACTGTCGCATTTTGAACCGTCAGGCCGCCGCCGGATTTTTTACTGCCCATTCTCATGAAGACAGTCCCTTGGCGATGGTTTCGCTGGTGACGCGCAGGAGGTCCAGATAGGTCGGAACCGGGCCGTCGGCCTCGCTCAGCGAGTCCACATAGAGGATGCCGCCATAGGCCGCGCCGGTTTCCTTGGCCACCTGCTGCGCAGGATCGGCGGAAACCGTGCTTTCGCTGAAGATGACCTGGATATTATGCTCGCGCATGGCGTCGATCACGCCGCGCACCTGCTGCGGTGTGCCCTGGCTATCGGCATTGACCGGCCACAGGAACAGTTCCTTCAGGCCGAAATCACGGGCGAGATAAGAAAAGGCGCCTTCGCTCGTCACCAACCAGCGCTTGTTTTCAGGCAGAACCGAAAGCGTGTCGCGGATCGGCTGCACCGTGGCCCTGATCTTGTCCGAATAGGCCTTGGCATTGGCGGCATAGACGTCGGCATGGGCGGGGTCGATTTCGGCAAGACCCTTGCGGATATTTTCCACGTAGATCAAGGCGTTATCGGGCGACATCCAGGCATGAGGATTGGGTTTGCCCTGATAGGCGCCGCCGCTGATCGCCATGGGTTCCACGCCCTCGCTCACCGTCACGCTCGGCACGCCGGAAAGGTTGGCCAGGAACTTCTCGAACCACAATTCCAGATTGAGGCCGTTGCGCAAAACCAGATCGGCCTTGCGGGCTTTGAGAATATCGCGCGGCGTCGGCTGGTAGTTGTGAATTTCAGCGCCCGGCTTGGTGATGCTTTCCACCTCGGCCGCATCTCCCGCCACATTGCGCGCCATGTCGGCGATGATGGTGAAGGTGGTCACGACAACAGGCTTTTCCTGGGCAAGGGCAGCGCCCGGCAGGAAAAGCGAAAAAGCGAAAATGGCGTGGCGGATTTTATGGAAGTTCACGGAGTTCACCAGATTTTGTTGCGATTAATTCGCAATACCATCTGTTATAAAATCACGCTTGTCAACGCTATTGCAAATCATTCGCAAATTACTGCATTTCGCAAATGTCCGGAAATGGCGCGTTTTTGCTGGCGTTGTGCCGGCGGGATTAAACTTTTTTCAATGAGAAAGCGGCACTATCGCAAGGCTCGGACAGCGTGGTCCCGAGCTTGTCCCGCGTGTGTTCCTCATCCATCGAGCCACGTTTTGGGGTGAGGGCGTAAGACGGGGTACTTGATGTCAGGATGTTGCGGGTGAAAGCTGTATTCGGACGAATGCGGTTTTCGCGCAAGCTCGTTATGATTGGAGGCGGGATCCTGCTTTTGGCGGGTGCGACCGGCTCTGCTGCCGTATTTATCGGCAGCGAGCGGCTGCTCGGGCGATCCTACGTTTCTTCCAACGGGCTTTCCTGCGACGCGGTCCAGACAGTCAACATCCGCAAGAACGGTTCCTTATGGGTCCGCAAATTCATTCGCACCCAGGGCGGTGACGGCACCGAGCGGCTGAAGACCGCGATTCGGGTCGCCCGGGCGGTTTACGACAAGCAGAAACCCGATCTGGTTCAGGTCTCCGTGCTCGACAGGAACGGTCCGCAACTGCGCTCGGAAATGCGCGGCCGTGCCATTGCCGCACAGGTGGTCTTCATTCCCGATCCGGCAAAAATCCCCGAAGGGGCGGATGCCCACCGTTATTCGGCCTTTTATTATGATGGCGCGGCGAATGGCAGCGGCCAGTTTTACGGCTTGCGCATCGACCTGCCGCTGGAAGATACCGAGGCACTGGCGGCAAGCCTCAGCGATTCCGCCGATTGTGCCACGCCGGCTCTGGATGCAGGCTCGGAAGGCCACGAAGGAAAATCCGCGAAAAGTGCTTCGGGACACGGCGAAACCAAGGATGACGGCGCGGGTGGCCATGGCACCGCGCCGGCGCAAACCGAGGAAGGCGGCGCCGGTGCTGAAGGCCACGGCGAAAGCCCGTCTCCCGAAGCGCATGGCGAGCCGGCTGCCGACGAACTTCTGACCTCGACGCCGGAAGCCGATGGCGGCAGCATCTTCAGCCTCACCTATCTGAAATCGCTGATCTTCGGCAAAGGCTCGACCACCGCACAGGCGGCGGAAGGGAAGCCGGCTTCCGAAAACGCGTCGGCGGAAGAATCCGGTGCAGAGAAAAAGGCACCGAGCCACTAGAGGATTCGCTCGATCAAAGCGGATATTCCAGCTCCTTGTTTTACGCATTTTCCGGACGTAAAACCGCCTCGCACTTCCAGGGGAAATGCTCTAGCAGGCGAGGGTTCTCCCCGAAGCTTTCTCAGAAGCTTCACCCGGCTCGTCAGATATCCGGTCCGATCCGCAGGCGACCGGCCGGATTTGGAAACTTCTTCCGTTTGTTGACAATTGCCGGGGAGAAACTCTGTGACAGGGCGGCGAAGGCGGCAATGCGGGCGATCAGCTTTTCCCGCTCACCCTTTGTCACGGCTGCGTAGCTTTTGATCTCGTCGACATAGCCCGTCAGCCAGTCTTCATATTTGCCTTCGCTCCACACGCGCTCAGTCGCAAACACCGTCTCTTCCAGCCGATCATAGGCAACAAGCGTCCGCCGCCAGCGATGCTCGTCAAAATCCAGCGCGCCATTGGCAAACAGCGATCCGACTTCGAGACCATAACCCATCAGCTTTGCCGAACGCTCCGCCGGCATGGTGAGATTTAGTCCGCCTTCCTCCTCGTTGAGAAAGACGCGGGCGATGCGCTCCCGCTGGCCTGGCATTGTGGCAAGCGATTGATCCTGCCAGTCCTTCGCCGAGCTGAGGATGCTGCCGAGGAAACCGCTCATTTTTTCCATCTTGTGAACGGGCACGCCTATTCCTTCGCCCGCCTCCTGCGGAATGGTGACGCGCTTGCTGTTGCCGGCGATGGATTTCGGCAATTCATCGAGGCTGAGGGCGAAAGTGGGACGCGACGGAAGCAGGGCATCGAAAAGATGAATGGGAAAGTTGCTGCTGATGCCGCCATCCGAGAACCAGATTTTCGCTTTCATAACGGGTCGCGCGTCGCCGCTGAGACGCCGCACGATATCGAGCGTGCCGCGATCGTTGGTGTAAGCGGGAATGGCCTTGAACAGCACCGGGAAACTCAGGCTCATGCGCGTGGCGATGATGACCGGCAGCTGGCCGGGCTCCGGGAAAGCCTTGAGTTCGGGAAAGGGACCGCCCGGTGTTGCGATCTGCTTCAGCCAGTTCATCACGCCGGCGGGAAACAGCTTGCTCCATTCCTTCGGGTCGTAAGCCACCATGAGATTGGTGTTCGGAAGCGTGTGCGGTCGCCGCATCGACAGGTTCGTGGTGACCATCTTCAGGTTTATCACCGGCTTGTCCGGGTTGTCGCCGGAGAGATGGCCAAAGGTCAATGGCGGCGCTGCCGCGGCCTCGCTGCCGAAGGCGATGTCCTGGATCGATGCATGCAGCCATTCCGTGAGACCCGGAACATCCGCCCCCGGAACCGTCAGTCCCGAGCACAAACCGAAGCCTTCCTGCGGCAACCGATGGAAAACCAGCCACAGAACCTGGACGAGGATCGCGGCCACCAGTCCCACAAATCCGCCGAGAACCGATCCGGCGTAGCTGCCGCCCATGGCCCATAACAGGCCGGCGCCTATGACGATCCCCGCCAGCGAAGCCAGCGGAAAAGCCAGGGGCAGGCCCAGAACTTTGCCCGGCCAGCCGCCAGCCTGCGCCCATAACAGATATTGCATCAATGGGCGAAAACGACGCTCCGGCTGGAAGAGCTTGCCCAGAATTGCGGGTATCGTATCGCAATGGGCCTGCAGGCGGATGAACCCTTCAGGATCGTTTCTGACGGTGCGGGAATATTCCGCAGCCGCCGCAAAGGCGGCGGCAATCGCACCGGCCGAGGTGCCGCCTATCGAGTGGAAACGATACCGGCGCGCCAGTTCCAGAACCGCATAGGGATAAACGACACCGGAGGTGATGCCGCCCTTCATAACCACGTCGCAGTCCTTCTCGGGCGTTGCGAACATGTCGGGCTGGTATTTGGGAAGCTCATTCTCGGGCATGCGTATCTCCCCCGGCGGCTCTTGATCGAAAGCCGTCAAACACAATGCGAATGATGGGAAATGGGTATCACAAGTTGAGGTTAGGTCGCCAGTATATTCTACCGAAAGTTAAATAAACTTATGCGATCCGTTCGCTGAAAGTCGGATAACTACTTGCGCGCGTCTATGTATGGAGAGGAAAACCGGCAGACAAACGGGCGAAACCTCGCCACACTCTCCGATGTCATTCTCCGGCCTGTCCCGAGGATCTGCAACGGATTGATTTTGTTGGGCGTGATTAAATCCTTGGGACAAGCGCAAGGATGACGTCAAGAAAATACGCCCCTTCGCCACTAGCGAGAAAATCAGGGAGCGGAAGGCGGCCGCGAGGCCGCCCCTGGTTTCGTTCGATCAGTCCGCCTTGTTGCGGCGGGCCGGGAAGAGGATGACGTCGCGGATCGACGGCGCGTTGGTGAGCAGCATGATCAGGCGGTCGACGCCGATGCCGAGGCCGCCGGCGGGCGGCATGCCCTGGTCGATGGCGTCGAGGAATTCGTCGTCCAGCTGCTTGTCCTTTTCGCCGCGGGCGTGCGCCTGTTCCAGCTGCTCCACCATGCGGCGGCGCTGTTCTTCCGGATCGTTGAGTTCCGAGAAGGCGTTGCCCACTTCCCAGGCGTTGCAATAGCTTTCGAAACGCTCGACGAGGCGCGGTTCGCCCGGCACTTCCTTGGCAAACGGCGAGATATCCTTCGGGAAATGCGTGACATGGCTCGGCTGGATGAGCGTGGCTTCCACCTTTTCTTCAAAGATGAAGGCGAGGCATTCGCCCCAGGTCCAGTCCTTCTCGACGGCAAAACCGGCGGCCTTCGCCGCAGCGCGGGCTTCTTCGTCGGTCTTGATGGCGAGGAAGTCGATACCGGTGGCTTCCTTCACCGCGTCAGGCATCGGCACACGCTTGAACGGGCCCTTGAAGGAAATCGTCTGGCCCTGGAATTCAACCTCGGTGGTGCCGTGCAGGGCAATCGCCAGCGTCTCGAACAGACGCTCCACGAGACCCATGATGTCTTCGTAGTCGGCATAGGCCCAGTAGCATTCCATCATGGTGAATTCAGGATTGTGCCTTGTGGATACGCCTTCGTTGCGGAAGTTGCGGTTGATTTCGAAGACCTTGTCGGTGAGGCCGGAAACCAGCGTACGCTTCAGGAACAGTTCCGGCGCGATGCGCAGATACATGTCCATCTTCAGCGTGTTGTGGAAGGTCTTGAACGGATCGGCCGTCGCACCGCCATAGATGGTCTGCAGCATCGGTGTTTCCACCTCGAGGAAGCCTTCGGCCTCCATGAAGCGGCGGATGCCGGAGAGGATCTTCGAGCGCTGCAGGAAGCGCAGCTTGGATTCCTCGTTGGAGAGGATATCGAGATGGCGCTTGCGATACCGCAGCTCGATGTCGGAGACACCGTGCCACTTTTCCGGCATCGGCAGCAGCGACTTGGTCAGCATGGTGATTTCTTCGGCATTGATCGTCAGTTCGCCGCGCTTGGTGCGGCGCACCTTGCCGGTGACGCCGATGATGTCGCCGATATCGATCATCGGCAGCAGGTTGCGGGCTGCTTCCGGCGTCGTATCCTTGTGGGAGAAGATCTGGACCTTGCCCGAGGCGTCATGGATATCCATGAACATGCCGGAATTGCGCGAGGAATAAACGCGGCCAGCCACCGTCACCGTATCGCCGGTTTCGACGTCGGCTTCGATATCGGCATATTTTTCCGCCAGCTCGGCATTGGTCAGCGTGCGGTGGAAATGCGCCGGATAGACGTCGCCGATCTGCTCGCGCAGCAGCGCGAGTTTCTGGCGGCGCACTTCTGTCGCGTCGGAGGAAAGGGCGGTGGTTTCGGTCGTCTTGTCGTTCATTGTGTTTGCCTTTAGCGGGCTTGTTCGTTGCGGGTGGCCTTTGTGCGTTGGGCTTACCCCCCTCTGCCCTGCCGGGCATCTCCCCCTCAAGGGGGGAGATCAGATGCCGCGCCCACCCGTTCCATGGGCAAGGTGTCAGCCGCTTGTCGATCTCCCCCCTTGAGGGGGAGATGCCCGGCAGGGCAGAGGGGGGTAAGCCCCAGGCAGAAGGCCGTATTCTAAAATGCTGCCGTCACCGTCAGCACATAACTATCAGCTTCCGCTGCCAACCATCGTGGCCACAACGGCAATCGCCATCTTCAACCGCTGGCGCACCACGGAGCGGCCAAGCAGCGCCATCGAGTCAAACAGCGGCAGCGAGCGCGAGGAACCGGAGACGGCGACGAAGAGCGGCGGCGTCACCACGCGCAGCTTCTTGCCCGTGCGTTCGGCCACATCGCGCAACTCGGCCTCGATCGCTTCCACGTTCCAGTCCGGCATCTTTTCCAGATCGGCGGCAACCGTGGTGAGGATTTCGTGGATCTCCTCCGGTTTGCTCTTCAGCCCGGCAAAGGAAGCCGGCGTCAGGCCGACATCGCTTGCCAGCAGGAAGCCGGCAAGGTTCGGCAATTCGCCGAGTCTCGAAATGCGGCTCTGGGCAAGCTTCAGGCCTTCGGTCAGGCGGGCATTTTCCATCGCCCATTCCAGCGTGCGGGCAATGAACTCTTCCGGGGAAAGCTTCTCGCGCAGCCAGCGGCCGTTCAGCCAGTCCAGCTTCTGGATATCGAAGATGGCGCCGGCCTTGGAAAGCGCTTCTGGATCGAACTTTGCCGCCAGCTCTTCCATGCTCAGGAGCTCTTCGCCTTCGGCGATCTGGATGAAGAACAGGCCAAGGAAGTTCATCAGCGCTTCCGGCAGGTAACCGAGCGCGGAATAATAGGAGATCGACGTCGGGTTCTTGCGCTTGGAAAGCTTCGACTTGTCGGCGTTGCGCATCAGCGAAAGATGCATGAACGTGGGCTGGTCCCAGCCGAAATAACGGTAAAGCAGGATGTGCTTGGGCACGGAGGCCAGCCATTCTTCGCCGCGCGCCACATGGGTGATCTTCATCAGATGGTCGTCGATGACGTTGGCCATATGATAGGTCGGCATGCCGTCGGCCTTGATCAGCACCTGCATGTCAACCGAATCCCACGGGATCGAGACATCGCCGTAAACGCCGTCATGGAAATCGCATGAGCCTTCGGTCGGGATTTTCATGCGCACGACATTGGCCTCGCCGCTAGCGACGCGGGCGGTGACTTCTTCGGCCTTCAGGTTGAGGCAGTGGCCGTCATATTTCGGCGGCTTGCCGCTAGCGCGCTGCGCTTCGCGCATCTGCTCCAGCCGCTCGGGCGTGCAGAAACAGCGGAAGGCATGGCCTTTTTCCAGAAGCTCTTCGGCATAGGGCCAGTACATGGCCTTGCGCTCGGACTGGCGGTAGGGGCCGTAAGGACCGCCGACATCGGGGCCTTCCGACCAGGTGAGGCCGGTCCAGCGCAGCGCTTCCAGCACCTTCTGCTCATATTCGAGGGTCGAGCGGGTGGCGTCGGTATCCTCGATGCGCAGGATGAACTCGCCGCCATGTTTCTTGGCGAAGAGATAGTTGAACAGCGCGATATAGGCGGTGCCGACATGCGGCTCGCCGGTGGGGGAAGGTGCGATGCGGACGCGAACGCCGGAAGTGGTCATGAAATTCACTCGTCGTGACGTGGAAGTGACATAGGGGCGGCTTCACCCGTCTGTCACAGAGTTTTCGTTTGGATGCGGCAGGAAATCATGTTGGAAGACGCAATGAAAGCGCCTTTTGCACATTCCCGTTCGGCTTCGGCTTAGGCCATATTCTGCCGCAGGCGTCAAGGAAATACGCAGCCCGCGCTGTCTTCGCGCGGCGGCGGACCGCGCTGGTTCAGCGCCCTGGTTGGCGTCCTAGCTCACGTCCTAGTTCACGTCCTAGCTCACTGGCCAGACGTAAAGCAGCATGGGAATGCTGGCAATGACGATCATGATCGACAGCGGCAGGCCAAGGCGCGGATAGTCGCTGAAGCGGTAGCCGCCGGGGCCCATGACCAGCGTGTTGCACTGGTGGCCGATGGGGGTGAGGAAATCGCAGCCGGCGCCGATCGCCACCGCCATCAGGAAGGCCTCCGGCCGAAAACCGAGCGTGGTGGCGAAACCGGCGGCGATGGGGGCCATGACCAGCACGGTGGCGGCATTGTTGAGAAAGGGCGTCACGGCCATGGCGGTGAGCAGGATCATGCCGAGCGCCGCAAAGGGCGGCAATCCCTGCGCGGCATGGCCGAGCCAGGCGGCGATCAGTTCGCTGGCGCCGCTGGTGCGGAGCGAGTCGCTGACGGGAATGAGGGCGGCGAGCATGACGAGGATCGGCCCGTCGATGGATTTATAGACTTCGGTGAGCGGTATCGCGCCGACGACGATCATCAGGAAGGCGGCGGCAAAAAAGGCGACGGAGACCGGCACCAGCCCGCTGCCGGCGGCGATCATCGCGGCGGCGAGCACGAGGACAGGCAAAAGCGCGCGGCGCTGCACGCCGAGCAGGATTTCGCGTTGCGCCAGCGGCAAGAGCGAAAATTCCTGCAGCACCTGCGGCAGGTTCTTGCGGCTTCCCTGCAGAAGAATGACGTCGCCCGCCTGCAATGTCAGTTCGGAAAGCCGCTGGCTGACGCGTTGGCCGCGACGGCTGACCGCGATGAGGTTGACGCCGCGCGTATAGGAGAGCGAAAGCTCGCGCGCCGAAATGCCTGATAGCACCGATTCATTGCTGATGACTGCTTCCATGGAGATAAGATCGGTGGTTTTCTGGCCGTTCTCCATCAGCGGCTTGCCGGATAAGAGCAGCTTCGCCTGCGAGACAATGCGGTCGAGCCCCTCCGGGCTGCCTTCGAGGAGGATGGTGTCACCGGCTTTCAGCGTCACATCGGGAAAGGGGGAAATGCGTCGCGGGCCGCGCAGGATGGTGCTGGCGATCACGCCGCCATCGGCCTGTTTGAGCAGTTCGCGCAGCGGCTTTTCCGCGTAGGTGCTGTCGGCCGGCAGCGTGGCTTCGGCGGTATAGGCCGACTGATCGAGAATATCCTCCACCGAGGCCTGCTGGCGGTTGCGCGCCGGCAGCAGCCGGTAACCGAAGGTCAGGAAGATGATGCCGATCACCGTCAGCCCCGCGCCGACGGGGGTGAAATCGAACATGGTGAAGCTCTGCCCGGTCATCTCCTCGCGCAGGCGGGAGACGACGATGTTGGGCGAGGTGCCGATCTGCGTCATCAGCCCGCCGAGCAGGGCTGCGAAGGCCATGGGCATCAGATAATAGGAGACCGGGCTGCCGGATTTGCGGGCGAACTGGAAGGCGACCGGCATCATGATGGCGAGCGCGCCGATATTCTTGATGAAGGCCGACATGATGGCGACGACGATCATCAGAAAGGCCAGTTGCAGGCTCTTCGAGTGCATTTCCGGGAAATATTTCTTGATCGTCATGTCGACGATGCCCGAGCGGGCCACCGCCGAGCTGACCACCAGCGCACTGCCGACGATGATGACGATATCATCGGAGAAACCCGAGAAAGCCTTGTTAAAGGGCACGACCCCAAGCGCCACCGCCACCAGAAGGGCGCTGCAGGCGATGACGTCATAACGGAACCTGTCCCAGATGAACGCGACCATCATGCCGGCGATGACGATGAAGGCGAGGATCTGGTCTGTCGTCATGCTTGCTTATGCTTTCGAAGGAGAGGCGCCGATAGAGGACTCTATCGGTGATGGTATCGAAGAACGCAAGGCGGGGTGAAGCGGTTCCGGGTTGGATGTCGGGATTTATACCTCCTCCGTCATACCGGCCTTGAGCCGGTATCCAGCCGACGCGCATCCGCGCGGCGGGAAGAGTCTCTTCAGCCCAAGGACTTGGGCTGGCTGGATGCCGGATCAGGTCCGGCATGACGGAGTGGAGCTTTCGTTAGAGAAGAAAATGCGCGATGTCGTCCCATGCCGGATTGAAGTCTTCAATCAGCTTGATCTTCCACGCGCGGGGCCAGTTTTTAATGGTCTTTTCTCTCGCAATTGCGTCCGTGACGAGATCGTATGTTTCAAACCACACAAGCGTCTTGACGCCATAACGGGTTGTGAAGCCGGGCGTCAGGTTGTTCTGATGTTCATATAAACGGTGAGAAAGGTCGCTTGTTACGCCAGTATAGAGCGTACCGTTTCTTTTGGATGCAAGAATATAAACGTAACATTGGCGCATGGGAAAAGCATGCGCAAAGGTCATTGTTTTGGCAAGAGTTGAAATTATTTCCGTCATACCGGACTTGATCCGGTATCCAGCCGCCGCGCGTCTGCGCGGCGAGAAGAGTTCTTTCAGCCCAAGGACTTGGGCTGACTGGATGCCGGATCAAGTCCGGCATGACGGAAGGAAGTACGGTCAATGCGTCTCGCCCGCACCCGCCTTCTTGCGGCGGCGCGCGTTGCGGGCCAGCATGTTGAGCAGTTCCACCAGCGCCGAAAACGCCATGGCGGCATAGACGTAACCCTTCGGAACATGGAAGCCCATGCCTTCGGCGATCAGCGTCGTGCCGATCATCATCAGGAAGGCGAGCGCCAGCATGACGATGGTGGGGTTGCGCTCGATGAAGTTGGCGAGCGGCGTCGCGGCCAGCAGCATTACGGTGACGGCGACGATGACCGCGACGATCATGATCGGCAGATGCGGCGTCATGCCGACGGCGGTGATGATGCTGTCCACCGAGAAGACGAGGTCGAGCAGCAGGATCTGGCCGATGGCGGCGCCGAAATTCATGCCCACAGGGCCGCCCACCATGTCTTCCTTGTGGTCTTCCGGGTCGACATTGTGGTGGATTTCCTTGGTCGCCTTCCACATCAGGAAAAGACCGCCGGCGATGAGGATCATGTCCTTCCACGAGAAGGCGTGGCCGAAGACTTCGAAGACCGGCGTGGTGAGCTGCACGATCCATGCGACGGTGCCGAGCAGGCCGAGACGCATGACGAGTGCAAGGCCGATACCGATCTTGCGGGCTTTTTCGCGCTGTTCGGGCGGCAGCTTGTTGGTGAGGATGGAGATGAAGATCAGGTTGTCGATGCCGAGCACAACCTCCATGACGATCAGCGTGACGAGCGCCACCCAGGCGGCGGGGTCAGATAGAAGAGGGAGAACGGACTCCATCAGGCAGGTTTTCCTTTCAGCAACAAGGCCAGCCGAAACATTCGGTGGGGGGAATTTATAGCGCAATACGCGAGAAACAAGGAGTTGATGGCTCCAGGGCGCAAGATTTCATCGAAATTTCGCGCAGACCGCGTATTGGCGTTCACGCCGTTGCTGAATGATCTCAGGCCTTGTCGGTTCCGTAGGCAGCCATGAAGACGTTGATGGCACTGCCGATCACCCGGTCCAGTTCCTCGTCGGGAACCGGGCCTTCCAGCTCGCCGAACAGCCGGAGCTTGAAGAAGGTGCCGGTGGAAAGCTCTATATATTGCCGGGCGGCAAGCTCAGGATCATCCACCTTCAAATGGCCGATCTCGACCTGATGTTCGATGAAATCCAGGAGTACGGTACGTACATTATTCGGCGCGGAGAGGAAAAAACGCTGCGCCAGCTTCGGCATGCGATCGATGACACCAAGCACCGAACGCATGGCAGGGATCATGTCGGAGCAGATCATCTTGTTGGCAAAGGCCTTGCCGAACTGTTCCAGTCCCTCGCGCACCTCCTCGGTGCCCTCGAGAATATGGCGCATGGAGGTGGCGAATTCGTTGCGGTGATGGTCGACGAGGGCGACGAACAAATCCTCCTTGTTGGAGAAATAGACATAGATCGTGCCCTTGGAAACGCCGGCTTCGCGCGTGATGTCGTTCATGCTGGCCGCGTCGAAGCCCTTGCGCTTGAACACACGCCAGGCGCCCGCGAGAATCTGCTCGCGTTTGGCCGGGTCTTCACCCGCCGCAAAACGCCCGGCGGCATTGCCCGGACAGCCCGTTTCCGTTTCCGTCTCCATATCCCTGTCTTCACCTGCCATCGATACCGCCTCTTAGCATCGCAATGGCGTAAAAAAAATTAACCGAACGTCGAACCAATCGGTTCGATAACACTTGATATGTGTCAGGAAAGAGATTATGTCAATCGAACCGAACGGTTCAGTTCGAAAAACTTTCTTCAATTTATCACGGTAAGCTCTCATGTCGGCCCAGAAGAATAGTGCGGTTCGCGCCGCCAACGATGCGGAAGAGGCGGATATCTCCGCCAAGGCCGAGACCTCTCCCGCAAAGCCGGCCGAGGCCGCGCCGCAGCCGCAGCCCCAGACCATTGCTGCACCGAAGCAGAAGAAGCGTTCGAAGCTTCTGCCTGTTATCGCCGTTGCCCTTCTCGCCGGCGCCGGCTGGTACGGTTACAACTGGTGGGTCGACGGTCGTTTCATGGTGTCGACGGACGACGCCTATATAGAAGGCGATATCGCCGTCATCGCACCGAAGGTTTCGGGTTATGTCGCCAAGGTGAACGTGGTCGAGAACCAGGAAGTCAAGGCGGGCGATCCGCTGGTGACGCTGGATGATGGCGATTATCGCATCGCGCTCGATCAGGCCGAAGCCCAGATCCGCACCGAAGAACTGTCGCTGAAGCGCATCGATGCGCAGATCGTCGGCGGCGAAGCTTCGCTGGAACAGGCCGTCGCCCAGAAGGGCGCGCTGGATGCCGCCCTTCGCGGTGCGGAAATCACCCAGAAGCGCGCCAGCGAGCTGCAGGCGAAGGATGTCGGCACGGTTGCCGCTTCCGACAATGCGCAGGTCGCGCTCGATCAGGCCAAGGCGAATGTCGTGGCTGGCGATGCCGCCATCTCCTCCGCGAAAGCAAATGTCGAGCTTCTGCGCGCCCAGCGCGAGGAAGCCGAAAGTACGATCCGTTCGCTGCAGCTTTCCCGCGACAAGGCCGCCCGCGATCTGTCCTTCACGGTTCTGAAGGCGCCCTATGACGGCGTCATCGGCAATCTGGCGGTTCAGAACGGCGATCTGGTGTCTGTCGGCAAGCGTCTGGCTTCTCTGGTGCCGATGAACGAGCTTTATATCGACGCCAATTTCAAGGAAACGCAGCTTGCCCGCGTCGTGCCCGGTTCGAAGGTGCGCGTGCATGTCGACGCCTTTGACGATGCGACGATCGAGGGCACGGTGCAGTCGATCTCGCCCGGCTCGGGCTCGGTCTTCTCGATGCTACCGCCGGAAAACGCCACGGGCAATTTCACCAAGGTCATCCAGCGCGTGCCTGTTCGTATCGTTTTCTCCAAGGAAGACCTCGAAAAGCACAATCTGCGCGCCGGCCTCAGCGTCGTTGTCGATGTCGATACCCGCACGGCGCCGGAAACCACGAAAACGGCGCAAGTTAACCCGGAAGCCAAGTAAGGCGCATCGCTGATGCGCCGTTGAGGTCAAGATCATGGCGGCTACGGTTGTCGGTACGGGCGGGGCGTCGATCCCCGCCGATCCCCCGATGGACAGGCGCAGGCTCATCGCGTTTTTCGCGATGGTCTTCGGCATGTTCATGTCCATCCTCGACATTCAGATCGTCTCCGCCTCGCTCGCGGAAATCCAGGCCGGCCTCGGCGCCGGCTCGGATGAGATCGCCTGGGTGCAGACTTCCTATCTGATTGCCGAAGTCATCATGATCCCGCTTTCGGGCACGCTGGCGCGCATTCTCTCCACCCGCGTGCTCTTCGCCACCTGCGCGGCCGGTTTCACGATTTCGAGCGCACTCTGCGCCACAGCCACCAATATCGACCAGATGATCGTCTACCGCGCGATCCAGGGCTTTATCGGCGGCGGCATGATCCCCTCCGTCTTCGCCGCCGCCTTCACGATCTTCCCGCCCTCGAAGCGTTCGGTCGTGTCACCGATCATCGGTCTCGTCGCCACGCTTGCGCCCACCATCGGCCCGACGGTCGGCGGTTATCTCTCCAATGCCTTTTCCTGGCACTGGCTGTTCCTCGTCAACATCATCCCCGGCATCATCGTCACCATCCTCACCTGGAGCCTGATCGATTTCGACAAGCCCGAAAGCTCGCTCTGGAAAAAGTTCGACTGGTGGGGCCTGCTTTCCATGGCGGTCTTCCTCGGCTCGCTGGAATATGTGCTGGAAGAGGGCAACAACAAGGACTGGTTCAACGACGAACACATCGTGCTTGGCTCGGTGGCCATGGTCATCGGTGCTGTCGTGTTTTTCTGGCGCGCCTTCAAGGTGGAATTCCCCGTGGTGGATATCCGCGCCTTCGCCGACCGCAACTTCTCCATCGGCTCGCTGTTCTCCTTCGTCATGGGCATCGGGCTTTACGGGCTGACCTATCTCTATCCGCTCTATCTCGGCCGGGTGAGGGGTTACGATGCGCTGATGATCGGCGAGACCATGTTCGTGTCCGGTCTTGCGATGTTCTTCACCGCACCGATTGCCGGCAAGGTCTCCACCAAGCTCGATCCGCGGGCGATGATGGCCATCGGCTTCATCAGCTTCGGCTGCGGCACGTGGATCATGACGCATGTGACGACCGACTGGGATTTCTACGAGCTGCTGATCCCGCAGATTCTGCGCGGTTTCGGCCTGATGATGTGCATGGTGCCGATCAACAACATCGCGCTCGGCACCCTGCCGCCGGCCCGCATCCGCAACGCGTCCGGCCTGTTCAATCTCACGCGTAACCTCGGCGGCGCGGTTGGTCTTGCCATCATCAACACCATGCTGTCGCAGCGCACGGACGACCATTATGTGCGGCTGGCCGAACATATCAGCTACTCCAACCCGCAGGCGCTGGAATGGCTGAACAGCGTCGGCGCCAACTACGATTCCTACGGGCTGGACGGCGCGTCCGTCGCGGTCAAGAAAATGGTCGGCATGGTCTCGCAGCAGGCATGGATTTTGGCCTTCGCGGATGTGTTCTTCGCGCTGACGATTTTGTTCTCCAGCCTGATCTTCATGACCGTGCTGATCCAGAAACCCAAGGCAGCGCCGCCGCCAGACGCGGCGCACTGACAACAATCCCCTCCCATCCACCGCAGAGCTGGGGCCGTCGGAAATGACGGCCCCTTTTTTGTTTTGAATATGGAGCGAGCGGGGTGCCACCCGCTTCTTCTCCCCGCCGGGGAGAAGTCCGCGGCAGCGGGATGAGGGGGCAAGGGTAGAGATATTCGGAGAGCTTGCCCCCTCATCCGACCCTTCGGGCCACCTTCTCCCCCTCGGGGAGAAGAAACACGCGGCAACGCCGTGAAAGAACCTCCGCCGATTGATCGCTGCGGCTTTAAGCAGAATATGAGGTACGTACATCATTTTTCAGTTTACCTCGACCGCAAAGCTGGATATGCAAAAGGCAGGGAGAAGCCATGAAGCCGACAGTTCACGATATCGCCGAGCGGGCGGGCGTCAGTCTCGCCACCATCGACCGGGTGCTGAACATGCGCCCCGGTGTGCATGCCGCCACGCGTGCAAGGGTGGAGGCGGCCATTGCGGAACTCGGTTATGTGCGCGATATCGCGGCCGCCAATCTGGCCAAGGGCCGCAATTATTCGCTGGTCTTCATCCTGCCGGGCAATGACAATTCCTTCATGGCAACGCTGCGCGCCGAAGTGCGGGCGGCAGCGGCACGGGCGCATCTGGAGCGCACGGCGATCCGCATCATCGAGGTGCCGCCGTTCAATGCCACGGCGCTGACGGAGGCTCTCGAGGTGGCGCGGCGGGAAAAGCCGTCGGGCGTGGCCTTTGTCGCCACGGATTCCGGGGATGTGGCCGAGGCGGCCGACCGGCTGGCGGAAGACGGCATCGCCACGGTGACGCTGGTGTCAGACCTCTCCGGTTCGCGGCGCGATCATTATGCGGGTGTCGACAACGTCGCGGCCGGGCGCACGGCGGCGAGCCTGATGGGGCGTTTTCTCTCCGGGCGCGGCGGCGATGTCGCTGTTGTCGCCGGCTCCATGCTGGTGCGCGACCATCGCGAACGTCTGGAAGGGTTTCGCGCCGTCATCGAAAGCGAATTTCCGCAGGTGCGGTTGCTGCCGGTGCTGGAGGGCAGGGACGATCCGCTCACCGTCGAGGCGCTGGTGCGCGAGGCGCTCGGCAATGGTGCCCTCTCCGGCATCTACAGTCTCGGTGCCGGTAATCGCGGTCTCATTCGCGCGCTTGCGGCGGCAGATGGCGAAAGGGCGCTTTCGGTCATCGCCCATGAGCTGACGGAAAACACCGCCAATGCGCTGAGGGAAGGGCTGCTCGATGCCGTGCTCAACCAGGATGCCGGCCACGAGGTGCGCAGCGCCATCCGCGTGTTGAAGGCACGGGCCGACGGCCAGCCGGTCATCGCCGCGCAGGAACGTATCCGTATCGACATATTCCTCAGGGACAATCTGCCCTGACGAAAGCAT
The DNA here is from genome assembly GCF_044769685.1 of Agrobacterium sp. NPDC090283. Classification (NCBI taxonomy): domain Bacteria; kingdom Pseudomonadati; phylum Pseudomonadota; class Alphaproteobacteria; order Hyphomicrobiales; family Rhizobiaceae; genus Agrobacterium; species Agrobacterium sp. NPDC090283. Next base: position 33,372 of record NZ_JBIVYG010000028.1, read on the forward strand.
TTCCAGGAAAAGTGACCGCCGTTTTCCGTCCGGAAATGCGGTGACTTCTAAAAAACGCTGAAAGCGGCGCATGGGGCGCCGGAATGGAGAAATACATGTATCTCGGTCTCGATCTTGGCACTTCAGGCGTCAAAGCCCTGCTGATGGACGGCGATCAGAAAATCATCGGCTCGGCCAATGGCTCGCTGGACGTTTCACGCCCGCATCACGGCTGGTCCGAACAGAACCCGGCGGACTGGATTGCCGCGACGAAAACCGCCGTTGCCGGCCTGAAGCAGAAGTTTCCGAAAGAGCTTGCCGCCGTGAAGGGCATCGGCCTTTCCGGCCAGATGCACGGCGCGACGCTTGTGGATGCCGAAGGCAAGGTGCTGCGCCCCTGCATCCTGTGGAACGACACGCGCTCCCATGCCGAGGCGGCAGCGCTCGATGCCGATCCGCGTTTCCGCAAGATCACCGGCAATATCGTCTTCCCCGGATTTACCGCGCCGAAGCTTGCCTGGGTGGCGAAGAACGAACCTGATATCTTCGCGAAAGTGGCCAAGGTGCTGCTGCCGAAGGATTATCTGCGGCTGTGGCTGACCGGCGACTATATCTCGGAAATGTCCGATTCCGCCGGCACCTCCTGGCTCGACACCGGCGCGCGCAAATGGTCCTCCGAGCTGCTTGCCGCCACCGGGCTCGATGAAAAACACATGCCCTCGCTGGTGGAAGGCACGGATGAGGCGGGCGTGCTGCGCGCGGAACTGGCTTCCGAATGGGGCATTTCCGGCCGTGCCGTCGTCGCCGGTGGCGCGGGCGACAATGCTGCTTCCGCCTGCGGCATGGGCACGGTGAAGGAAGGCCATGCCTTCGTATCGCTCGGCACATCCGGCGTGCTCTTTGCCGCCAATGCGTCTTATCTGCCGAAGCCGGAAAGCGCCGTGCATGCCTTCTGCCATGCGCTGCCCAATACCTGGCACCAGATGGGCGTCATCCTTTCCGCGACAGATGCGCTGAACTGGTATTCGCGTCTTACCGGCCAGTCTGCCGCCGATCTGACCGGCGAACTCGGCGAGACGCTGCTGGCGCCCTCCGGCGTCACCTTCGCGCCCTATCTCTCGGGCGAGCGCACCCCGCATAATGACGCGGCCATTCGTGGCTCCTTCATCGGCCTTTCGCATGAAAGCGACCGCAAGGCGCTGACCCAGGCCGTGCTGGAAGGCGTGACCTTTGCCATCCGCGATAATCTCGAAGCGCTGAAATCCGCCGGCACCTCGATTTCCCGCGTCACCGCCATCGGCGGCGGCTCGCGCTCGGCCTATTGGCTGGCATCGATTGCCACCTCGCTTGGCGTGCCCGTGGATATTCCGGCCGAGGGCGATTTCGGTGCGGCCTTCGGTGCGGCCCGTCTTGGCCTGATTGCCGCGACCGGGGCCGATCCGGTGGCGGTTTGCTCGCAGCCGGAAACGGCGCGGACGATCGAGCCGGTGGCTGCGCTGGCCGGGGCTTATGAGGAGGCCTATCGGCGCTATCATGCGCTTTATCCGGCTATTCGGGCGCTTTCGCATTGAGACGCGGAGTGTGCGGCTTTACCCCCCTCTGCCCTGCCGGGCATCTCCCCCTCAAGGGGGGAGATCGGCAGGGCGCTACCTCTCGCTTCATCTTCAGCCTCGCGTGAGGGCGAGACCTAACCACGAGTTGATCTCCCCCCTTGAGGGGGAGATGTCCGGCAGGACAGAGGGGGGTGAGCCACGCCCTCCAACATCAAAGAAACTATCTAAACCCACCCAAAGAGGAGGATCACCATGACCACAGGTTTCTTCGGCGATATCGCCAAGATCAAATATGAAGGCCCCGACAGCACCAATCCGCTGGCCTTCCGCCATTACAATCCCGATGAGATCGTCGCCGGCAAGCGCATGGAAGATCACCTGCGTTTTGCGGTCGCCTATTGGCACACCTTCACCTGGCCGGGCGGTGACCCCTTCGGTGGCCAGACCTTCCTGCGCCCCTGGTTCGAAGATACGATGCAGGCCGCCAAGCTGAAGGCCGATGTGGCATTCGAATTCTTCTCGCTGCTCGGTTCGCCGTTTTATTGCTTCCACGACGCCGATGTGCGCCCGGAAGGCCGGAACTTCGCCGAGAACACGAAGAACCTCAACGAGATCGTCGATTATTTTGCTGAGAAGCAGGCCGATACCGGCGTGAAGCTGCTGTGGGGTACGGCGAACCTCTTCTCCAACCGCCGTTTCATGTCCGGTGCGGCAACCAATCCGGACCCGGATGTCTTTGCATTCTCCGCCGCCACGGTGAAGACCTGCATGGATGCCACCAAGAAGCTCGGCGGCGCGAATTACGTTCTGTGGGGCGGCCGCGAAGGTTACGAAACGCTGCTCAACACCGATCTGTCGCGTGAACTCGACCAGCTCGGCCGTTTCCTCAACCTGGTGGTGGAATATAAATACAAGATCGGTTTCGAAGGCACGATCCTGATCGAGCCGAAGCCGCAGGAGCCGACCAAGCACCAGTATGACTACGACGTCGCCACCGTTTACGCCTTCCTGCAGAAGAACGGGCTGGAAAAGGAAGTGAAGGTCAATATCGAGCAGGGCCACGCCATTCTTGCCGGCCATTCCTTCGAGCATGAGCTCGCCATGGCCAATGCCTTCGGCATTTTCGGCTCCATCGACATGAACCGCAACGATTACCAGTCCGGCTGGGATACCGACCAGTTCCCCAACAACGTGCCGGAAATGGCGCTTGCCTATTACCATGTTCTCGCCGGCGGCGGCTTCAAGAATGGCGGCACCAATTTCGATTCCAAGCTGCGTCGCCAGTCGCTCGATCCGCAGGACCTGCTGATCGGCCATATTGGCGGCATGGATTGCTGCGCCCGTGGCCTGAAGGCGGCGGCGAAGATGATCGAGGACGGCGCGCTGTCGAAGCCGCTTTCCGAACGTTACGCCAAGTGGGATTCTGCTGAAGCGCAGAAGATGCTGCGTGGCGAGCTGAAGCTCGAGGAGATCGCCGCACTGGTGGAGCGCGAGGATATCAATCCCGAGCCGAAGTCCGGTCGCCAGGAATATCTCGAAAACGTGGTCAATCGTTACGTTTGACGGGATCATATGGTCTAAAAAAGAAAGCGGGAGAACATCTCCCGCTTTTGCCGTTTCGATTTGACGATCCCCGTCTCAAGGTCACTGCGTCATCCTCGGGCTTGACCCGAGGATCCATGGTTCAGCGGGTTATGGATCCTCGGGTCAAGCCCGAGGATGACGCAGGGTGTGGAGGAAGGCAGGCCCTAGGGGTCGTATGAGGGGACATGCTCTCCGTTACCCACCCAAAAGCGGGGAAGGCTTTCCGCCACCCCTCCTCACTTTTCAGCAACTTCCTAGAAAATACGTTCCCTCCCATCCCCGCCCGCCATTTCCGCCGCATCATTCTTCCCGCAACCGGAACGGAAGGGCGATACGCGCGGCGTCTTTCGCGAACCGGAGGCCGGCATCGACAAGCATGGTTCTGGCAGACCGTGTTTCGGAAAGGCATTCCGCCGGGCCAGAGGCGGGAAGGACCGATCCGATAGGTGCCGTGAAAAGACCGTGACCGATGGGCCGCGATTGTGGTCCCGATGATGCGGCCCGGTGAGTGCAACAACTTTCACCACATCCCATTCCCACCCGCATTCGCCGGGCCGATGCCCAGCGCCGCCGGCAAAACCGTCGCGGCGGCATCTGCCCATGCAAAGCGCTTTGGACTTGTTAACTGCGCAGCCTGAAACGTTGTAGATTCCTTGTCACCCGACTGTACCTCGCAGACGACATGGTCTAAACCGCTGCTGATCTTTTCACGCTCGATGGATGACGAAAGGGCCTCTCCGATGACCGATCCCCAAGCGCTTGCAGCCCGTTTCCCCGGCGATTTCCTGTTCGGTGTCGCGACCGCCTCGTTCCAGATCGAGGGCTCCACGAAAGCGGATGGCCGCAAACCGTCCATCTGGGATGCCTTCTGCAACATGCCGGGGCATGTCTTCGGGCGTCATAACGGCGATATCGCCTGCGATCACTACAATCGCTGGGAGGAGGATCTCGATCTCATCAAGGAGATGGGTGTCGAGGCCTATCGTTTCTCCATCGCCTGGCCGCGCATCATTCCCGATGGTTTCGGGCCGATCAACGAAAAGGGTCTGGATTTCTACGACCGCCTCGTTGATGGCTGCAAGGCGCGTGGCATCAAGACCTATGCGACGCTTTACCATTGGGATCTGCCGCTGACGCTGATGGGCGACGGCGGCTGGGCCTCGCGCTCCACCGCGCACGCCTTCCAGCGTTATGCAAAAACCGTCATGGCTCGTCTCGGCGACCGGCTGGATGCGGTGGCGACCTTCAACGAACCCTGGTGCGCGGTGTGGCTCAGCCATCTCTATGGCATTCACGCGCCGGGCGAACGCAACATGGAAGCGGCCCTGGCGGCCATGCATCACATCAATCTCGCCCATGGTTTCGGTGTGGAAGCCTCCCGCCATGTCGCGCCGAAGGTGCCGGTGGGTCTGGTGCTGAACGCCCATTCCGTCATTCCCGCTTCCGACAGCGAGGCCGATCTGAAGGCCGCCGAAAGGGCCTTCCAGTTCCACAACGGCGCGTTTTTCGATCCGGTCTTCAAGGGCGAATATCCGGCCGGGATGATGGAAGCGCTGGGCGATCGCATGCCTGTGGTGGAGGCGGAAGACCTCGCCATCATCAGCCAGAAGCTCGACTGGTGGGGGCTGAATTATTACACGCCGATGCGGGTTGCCGACGATGCGACGCCGGGCGCGGAATTCCCCGCCACCACGCCCGCACCGGCGGTCAGCGCGGTGAAGACCGATATCGGCCGGGAGGTTTACGCCCCGGCGCTCCAATCGCTGGTCGAGACCCTCTACAAGCGTTACGACCTGCCTGAATGCTACATCACCGAAAATGGCGCCTGCTATAATATGGGCGTCGAAAATGGCGAGGTGAACGATCAGCCGCGTCTCGATTATTACGCCGAACATCTCGGCATCGTCGCCGATCTCATCCGCGACGGTTACCCGATGCGCGGCTATTTCGCCTGGAGCCTGATGGATAATTTCGAATGGGCCGAGGGCTATCGCATGCGCTTCGGCCTCGTGCATGTGGATTATGATACGCAACTGCGCACGCTGAAAAACAGCGGCAAGTGGTACAGCGCGCTGGCTTCGGAGTTCCCGAGGGGGAACCATGGTGTGGCGAAGGTATAAACCGGGCGACGGCGTGAAAGCGACTGCCTCCCGGTAATAGCCTCCCGGTAATAGCCTCCCGGTAATGACGCCGGCTGCAGAACCTTCTATCGTCAGGTGCAAATGTGCCGGGGCCGGGAGCACGTCCCGTCTGAACGGGCGCGGTTGACGTGCTCCAACTCTTTGTTTTCACGCCTTTTCCGGACGTAAAACCGCTTCGCGCCTTTACGGGAAATGCTCTCGCCGCCGGCCTGACCCTGCTTTCGCGCCGGTGTTATTCCGCAATCTCGGCGCTTCCCACCCAGCGCCCTTCGGCGAAGGAGCGGGCCATGGCATGAATGCTGCGCTCGATCTTCAGCCCTTCCTCGAAATCGATGATATGGGCCTTTTTCCCCTCGATTGCCGCAATCAGTTCCCGGCATTCGATCACCTTCAGATCGTTGAAACCGAGGCCGTGGCCGGGGGCGGGGATGAAGCGGTCATAGGGCTTGTGATGGGGGGCGGTGAGGATGGTTCTGAAACCCTGTTCTTCCGCGCGTCCATCCGTGGTGTAGAGCTGGAATTCGTTCATCCGCTCCTGATCGAACAGGATCGAGCCGGTGGAGCCATAGATCTGGAGGGCGATGCGGCCCTTGCGGCCCCAGGCGGAACGGTTGGCGATGAGCACGGCGGAAATGCCGCCTTCGAGCTTCAGGAGAACACTGGCAAGATCGTGCGTCTCGACGGCGCGCTCGCCGCCGCCGGCCAGCGGGCGGGTCTCGTAAGGCTTCACCATGTCGGTGATGGCGCTTTGTGCGTGGCCGAACAGGGCATAGAGCAGCGACAGCGGATGCACGGCAAAATCATCCAGCGCGCCGTAACCGGAGGAGGCCTCGCTCTTCCAGTAGAAGGGCTGGGTGGCGTCGGCCATGAAGTCCTCGTCCATTTCGGCGCGGACGTGATAGACCTTGCCGATCGCGCCTTCGTCGATCAGGCGGCGGATGTGGCGGATGACGGGGTTCTGAATATAGTTGTAACCCATCGCCGCCGCCTTGCCGGACCGGCGGGCGGCGTCGCGCATCCTCACCGCGTCAGTGAAGGCGGGCGCCATCGGTTTTTCGCACCAGACATGTTTGCCTGCCTCGAGGGCGGCAATCGCCATTTCCGGGTGAAAGGCGTTGGGCGTGGTGACCGAGATGACGTCGATCTCGGGATCGGAAAGCAGGTCGCGCCAGTTGCCTGTCGAGCGGGCAAAACCGAACTCGGCTGCCTTTTTCGCGGCAAGCTCGGGGTTGACTTCCGCGAGCGTCACGAGGCGGGGGCGCTCCACATCGCCGAAGACGCTGGTGACGTTGTTCCACGCCAGCGCGTGGCATTTGCCCATGTAACCGGTGCCGATAAGGCCCACGCCAAGAGCGGCCATGGTATTTTCCTCCCGAAATTATTAGAATTAATTCAATTCGTTAATTGCGTTTGTTGTGTGCCAAGACAGTCTCAAGACGTATCTTCGCGCACTCCCTCATCCCTGTGACAGGCACAGGGATGAGGAGGTGGCGGTGTTTGCCTGAAATGCCTTACGGATTATCCCGCTTGAAAATCCAGTCATGATCCGGATGGTTCTTGAAGCGCCATTTGCGCATCGGTCCCGCCATCACGTTCAGATAATACATCTCGTAACCATAGGGCGCGCCGCAGGGGTGGTGACCCTTGGGCACCAGCACGACATCGCCATCCGCCACCGCCATGGTCTCATCCAGCGAACCGTCTTCGGTGAAGACACGCTGGAAACCGAAACCCTGCGCCGGGTTGAGGCGATGATAATAGGTCTCTTCCAGATAGGTCATATCGGGGTAGTTATCCTCGTCATGCCGGTGCGGCGGATAGGACGACCAGTTGCCTGCCGGGGTGAAGACTTCCGTCACCAGCAGGCTGTCGGCGACGTCGCGCTCTTCCATGGCGATGGGGAAGATGTAACGCGTATTGGCGCCCTTGCCGCGTTCGGTCAGCTGCACGCCATTGGGGCCGATCTGCTGCGCCTCGCGGCTGCCTTTTTCGCCGGGCGCGGTGCAGACGCCGACGGTGCAATCGGTCGTGGCCGTCAGCGACCATTCTGAGCCGGCCGGAACGTAGACGCAATGCGGCGGCTTGCGTTCGAACACATTCATGCGGTCGCCGAGTTCACCGAAGTCCTTATCCCCGGCGGAAATCGTCGCCTTGCCTTCGACCAGCACGAGGATGACTTCCGTATCGCCGGTGTTTTCCGCCGCCGTTTCGCCCGGCTTCAGGCGGTAGAGGCCGAAACCGACATAACCCCAATCCGCGCTTTGGGGCGTGATGTCGTGCACCTTGCCGCTGGTCGCGACCGGCTTGCGCAGAAGTGAGGTCATGGTGGTGTTCCTTTTTGGTCAGTCGTTCAATTTATCGGGCGGCTATTCCCGCGTTTCCCTCATCCCTGTTCCCCGGGACAAGCCCGAGGACGTCACAGGGATCCAGCCAGCCCAGGTCCTTGGGCTGAGAGGAGTCTTTCCGCCGCGCCGACGCGCGTCGGCTGGATTCCTGTGACAAGCACAGGAATGAGGGAGGAAGAGCTTCAGGCTTCCGCTGCCCAAGGCAGGAAAGGCTTCAAGCAGCCTCAGCCTTATCCAGCCCCGCTTCGCGCGCAAAAGCCTTCAGCGATTTCAGCCCCAGGCTCTGATATTCGAACGGGTTGCGCACATCCGGATCCTGTTCCGCCTCGATCACCAGCCAGCCGCTGTAACCATGCTCGGCCGCCACCTTCAGCACCGGCGGAAAGTTGACGCCGCCTTCGCTGTCGCCGGGAACGGTGAACACGCCGCGGCGAACGCCTTCGAGGAAGGAAAGCCGCTCGTTGCGCACCTGATCGGCAATGACGGGACGCACGTTCTTGGCATGGATATGGCCGACACGGCCCATATATTTCTGCGCGACGCGCACGGGATCGCCGCCGCCGAACAGGCAATGGCCGGTATCGAGCAGCAGATGCGTCTTCGGACCTGTATGCTTCATCAGCAGGTCGATTTCCTCTTCGCTCTCCACCACCGTTCCCATGTGATGGTGATAAACGAGGGTGATGCCCTGTTCTGCGGCAAAGGCGGCCAGCGCCTCGACACCCGCGCCGAATTTTGCCCAGTCCTCGGCCGCAAGGCGCGGACGGTCGACCAGCGCCGTGTCGTCAGCGCCATGGATGGCATTGGAGGTCTCGCAGACGATGATGACCTTCGAGCCCATGGCCTTCAGGAGGTCAAGCGCCGGCTGCATGGCCTTCTTTTCGGATTCGATGTCATCGGTCAGGAGGTTCAGCGAATGCCAGCCGGAGACGAAGGAGAGGCCGCGCGGCGAAAGCACGCCCTTCAGGCCTTCCGGCTCCGTCGGGAACTTGTGGCCCTTCTCGATGCCGTCGAAACCGATTTTCGCGGTTTCATCGAGGCATTGCTCCAGGCTGATATGGGCGCCCAGCGTGCGGTCGTCGTCGTTGGACCAGGCAATCGGGTTGGTACCGTAACGGATCATCTTACTGTCTTTCCTTGACATGGTTTTCATAACGGGCGCGGGCCGGGCCGATTTCGGCGCGGTCGGACACTTCAGGCACCGCGACATCCCACCAGTGACCGCCGGCCTGCGGCGTCGGATAGGGGTCGGTGTCGATGACGATGACGGTGGTGCGGCTGGAGGCGCGGGCGGCGGCAAGCGCCTCTTCCAGCTCGGCAATGGTGGAGACCTTGCGCGCATCCGCCCCCATCGAGCCGGCATGGGCCACGAAATCGATGGCGATGGGGTTGACGTTGGTGTGGGCGTAGAGGTTGTTGAACTCCGCGCCACCGGTTTCCATCTGCAGGCGGTTGATGCAGCCATAACCCCTGTTGTCGGTGATGACGAGCGTGATCTTCACGCCCATGGCGACCGATGTGGCAAGCTCGGAATTCATCATCATGTAGGAGCCGTCGCCGACCATGACGATCACGTCGCGGTCCGGTTCCGCCATCTTGATACCGAGGCCGCCGGCCACCTCATAACCCATGCAGGAGAAGCCATATTCCATGTGATAGGAGAGCGGCAGCTTGGATTTCCACAGCTGGTGAAGCTCGCCCGGCATGGTGCCTGCCGCGCACATGACGACGGTATTGTCACGCGACTGGCGCTGTACGGCGCCGATCACCTGCATGTCGGTGGGCAGGCTGTTGGCATTGTCCTCGCCCGGCGCCGCCGTATCGGCATCGGCCTTTTCAAACCATGCAGCTTTCAGGTCGGCATTGGGCGCCGCGAAACGGTGACTGCCAAGCGCTGCGGAGAGCTTTTCAAGCCCGATCTTCGCATCGGCCGTCAGGCTGATCGCATCGTGCTTGGCGCTGTCATAGGGCTGAACGTTGAGCGCCAGGATCTTGCGGTTCGGGTTCTTGAACAGCGCCCAGGAGCCGGTGGTGAAATCCTGAAAACGGGTGCCGACGCCGAAGACCAGATCGGCCTTCTCGCTGATGATATTGGCGCTTTCCGCACCGGTAACGCCAACAGGGCCGAAATTGAGATCGTGATCCCAGGCCAATGCCGATTTACCGGCCTGCGTTTCCACGACGGGGATGGAGTGCGTTTCGGCAAAGCGCTTCAGCGTCTCGGTTGCGCCGGCAAAATGAACGCCGCCGCCGGCAACGATAACAGGGTTCTTCGCCGCTTTAAGCGCAGCAACCGCCTCTTCGAATTCAACGACATCCGGCTCGGGACGGCGCTGGCGCCAGACGCGTTTTTCGAAGAAACTTTCGGGGTAATCATAGGCTTCCGCCTGCACATCCTGGCAGAAGGCGAGCGTGACGGGGCCGCAATCGGCAGGGTCCGTCATGGTGCGCATGGCGCGGGGAAGCGCCGTCAGCAACTGTTCCGGCCGCATGATACGGTCGAAATACCGGCTGACCGGGCGGAAGCAGTCATTCACCGTCATGGTGCCGTCGCCGAAATCTTCGAGCTGCTGCAGCACCGGGTCGGGGCCGCGATTGGCAAAGACATCGCCGGGGATCAACAGCACCGGCAGGCGGTTGACATGCGCCAGCGCTGCCGCCGTCACCATGTTGGCCGCGCCCGGGCCGATGGAGGAGGTGACCGCCATGGCGCGGCGGCGGCGCAGCTGCTTGGAATAGGCGATGGCCGCATGGGCCATGGATTGCTCGTTCTGGCCACGATAGGTCGGCAACTCGTCGCGGATGCCATAAAGCGCTTCGCCGATACCGGCGACATTGCCATGGCCGAAAATCGCCCACATGCCGGCAATATAGGTTTCGCCATGCTCATTCATCTGCGCTGCCAGGTAACGAACCATGGCCTGCGCAGCCGTCAATCTGATTGTCTTCACGCTGCCTCTCCCTTTTTGGCGCGCGCCTCATCCCAAATACGGCACAGGCTGGTGTAACGCTGCGCCATGTCCTTTACCGCTTCCTCGTCGGTCATCTTGCCCGAAAGCCAGCCGCGGGCGGCTTCCGCAAAGATCGTGCGGCCAACGGCGAAACCTTTGACCAGATCGAAACCGGCCGCAAGGCGGAAGCTTTCTTCCAGCTCGCTTTGCGGTGCGTCGAGACCGAGAACGACAATGCCCCGCACGTAAGGGTCGTTGCGATTGACGGCGTCGCAGGCATTCTTCCAGGCGGCGCGGGTCTTCATCGGCTCCAGCTTCCACCAGTCGGGGTAAACGCCGATCTCGTAAAAACGCTCGATGATGCGGGCGGCGGTCAAATCGTCGGTCGGGCCGACCTTGGAGGGGATGACCTCCAGCAACATTTCCAGCCGGTTGCGCCGTGCCGCCTCGAACAGGCGCATCACGGTCTCTTCCTGCGCGGCGCGCATCTCCTCGGTATCATCGGGGTGATAAAAACACAGAACCTTGACGACATTTTCAAGCGGCCATTCCGAAAGCCCGCCAAAATCCTTGCCGAGATCGGGTTCCAGCGTCAGCGGGCGCGAGCCCGGCCATTCCACCGGACGGCCGATCCAGAGGCCGGAGCCGCTGGCGGCAAACAGGGCGTCGCGGCCAAGGCGGCCGTCGCAGAGAATGCCGTAACCCGCCTCGCCACCGGAAACTTTCTGTGCGGCCTGAAGGCAGAGCGTCTTGAAAGCGCCTATCTGCTCGTGCTTGACGCCAAGTTCGTCGGCGATCGCTTCCAGCTGCATGCGGTGGTCGAAAGCGAAGACGCGCATCGTCTCCCAGTCGCCCTTGCGGTTTGTGGACCAGTGCACCTGCTCCAGCGCCTCGTCCTTGCGCAGCGCCTTGTTGCGGATGCCGGCCTTGAAGAAATATTGCAGCTCTTCCCAGCTCGGATAGGCCGGCGTGCAGCCATGGCGGGAGACGGCAAAGGCGCCGCAGGCATTGGCGTATTTCAGCGTTGTGGGCCAGTCTTCGCCGCGCAGCCAGCCACGGAAGAGACCGGCCATGAAGCCATCGCCGGCACCCAGAACGTTGAAGACCTCAATCGGGAAACCTTCGCCGGTCTCGCCATCATCGAGGCTGGCAGGAATATCGCCGGCGAAAACCGAAGCACCCATCGGCCCACGCTTGCACACCAGCGTCGCGTTCGAAACCTTGCGCACGGCCTTCAACGCGGTCAGCGTATCGGTGGAGCCACCGGCAATGTGGAATTCCTCTTCCGTGCCGACGATGAGATCGAATAGATGCAGGGTGGATTGCAGCTTGGCGGTGACCTTCTGCGATTCGACGAAACGGCTTTCGCCATCGCCATGGCCAGCCACACCCCAAAGATTGGGGCGGTAATCGATATCGAGCGCGGTCTTCGCGCCGTTCTCTCTGGCGAGTTTAAGCGCCTTCAGCACGGCCGCTTCTGTTCTTGGATGCGACAGATGCGTGCCGGTGGCACAGACGCAGCCGGCCTCGGCAATGAAGGCGGGATCGATATCGTCTTCGCTGAGCGCCATGTCGGCACAATTTTCGCGATAGAAAATCAGCGGGAACTGGTTCTGGTCACGAATGCCGAGCAGCACCAGCGCGGTCAGCCGCTCCGGGTCTGTCTTCACGCCGCGCACGTCAACGCCTTCACGCACCAGCTGTTCGCGGATGAAACGGCCCATATGCTCGTCACCCACACGGGTGATGACGGCGCTGTTGAGCCCGAGGCGCGCGGCGCCGGCGGCGATATTGGTGGGGGAGCCACCAATATATTTGGCAAAGGAGGCCATGTCCTCCAGACGGCCGCCGACCTGCGAACCGTAAAGATCGACAGACGAGCGCCCGATCGTGATGAGATCAAGTTTTTTCAAAAGGTTCCTCCTTCGGGCCGCCTGTTGCGGCGGCCTGCCTCATATGTTTGGAGCGACACCGGGCGAAGCCGCCCGCACCCTTCGCCATCCCGTTCCGGCGGGCCTCCTCCGCCCACTGTCACCCGTCACGAGACGGACGATGATGGAATGCCCGTTTCATGGATTTGGATCATAAATTCTATTTTTTCCATTTTCAATAAAAATATTCAGGCCGTCTTGCGAGTTCCCACAGCAACCGCCAGCGTGATGGCGAGACAGAGCGTGGCCGAAAGCGAGCGGAATGCGCCGAAATCGATCTCGGTGACGGTCAGCAGTGTGGCGCCGGATTTCCGGAGCGGATTGACGGCGGAATCGGAAAGCGCCACGACCGGAATGCCGTTGGCGCGGGCGTTTTCCGCCAGTTCCAGCGTCTCAGTGGAATAGGGCGAGAAGGTGATTGCGATCAGCGCGTCGTCGCGGGAAATGGCGCTGATATTGCCGAGCCCGCCGACCGCGCTGTGCAGAACCGCCGGCACTTTCATCTTCTCGAAGGCGTAAGCGAGATAGCTGGCAATCGGGAATGAGCGGCGCAAACCGATGATATGCACGGTGCGCGCGCCGGCCAGCGCCGAAACCGCCTCGTCAAGCTGGCGTGTATCGACCGATTTCAGCAGCATTTCCAGCGAGGACCGGCCGGCCTCCACGAATTCCGCCAGCAGGCCGGAGGCGCTCTCGTCGCCCTTTTCCCGCAGATGGTCGAGCCGCGTGGCATAATCCGGCCAGCCGCCGACATAGGAATCACGGAACAGGCGCTGCATTTCCGAAAAGCCGGAAAAGCCCATGATCTGGCAAAAGCGCATGAAGGCCGAAGGCTGCACGCCGGCCCCATCAGCCATTTCGGCGACGGTGGAAACGGCGATGCGATCCTGATTGGAGGCGACATAATCGGCACATTGCCGCAACCGCTTCGGCAGGCCCTCCGCGACCTGGAGCAAGCGCTCCTCAAAAGCCTTCACCGAATCTGGCGCCTCGATTGCCGTCATTGTCGTTCCCTTATGCAGACTGAAATCGTGTGCAGTTTAACTGCAATGGAATTTTTATTCCATTGGGTTTTTTGAGGGGCGGGGAAATGAGACATGGGTGGGTTTTTGATGGACGCAGGCTGACCCGCACACTCCCCCTCATCCCTGTGCTTGTCACAGGGATCCTGTGTATTGCACTTGTGTTATAAGAGTTGCGGGCGGAAGGCCGTCGGGGTCCTGGTCGATTGAGACCGTTTGCTGGCTTTGGCCTCCGCCCG
>NZ_JBIVYG010000029.1:0-46738 GCF_044769685.1 Agrobacterium sp. NPDC090283
AAACACGTCAGGAACGGGATGCTGTCGCCCGTCGAGTTCGAGAAGCAGCAGAAAATCTAACCCGAGGGTGTCTACGAAACTCGGGGCTATTCACAGATCGCTTAGTACCCGAGCGCGAGAGAATCTACCAGAACCTTGGGAACTCCATAAATGCGTCGCCTAGTTTGCTAACAAATGTCCCGTCGAGGCCACTTTTCAACTGTGCTCCAAGGCGCATCAACCCGTTTGAGTTCAGCGGTTCGTATGCCTGAATTTCAATCTCAAAGCAGGTTGCAGTTCGCTCAATGGAAAAAATAAAATACTGACTCATATCAAAAAACTTGAGATTTTGGGCTCGTGACGAAGAGAGACCAGCAACAAACAAGTCCCACATTGACGCTTCGAACCAGATATCCGTCGCTTCATACGTAAAGCATCCCGTAAAATGTGACAGAGTCAGCTTAACGCTCCAACGCGATGAACCTTGATCATTTGAGTCACACTCTAAATAGTTCATCTCTAAGGAAACGCCTTCAGCAGCGAAGCTTATGTCACTCATGGGATATACAACGCATGTTTGATTACGGGAAATATATCCCCAGATCTTTTACTGAAAATTATTTCCCATCCGTTTACATTGTAAACTTTACCAAATTCGATGCTAGCGGAGGAAATCTCTTTTACGGCTTCCGAGAAGCTACGCAAAAGAGTCTGATCATTTATCGGATTCGAAGATTTCTGAAGGTATTCAGCCATGTGTTTTGTCGCATTTGAGTTTACATAAAATTCCATATCGCCCGTTTTTAGCTTGAAGGTTGCAGGTATGTTTGTGTTCGGCAAGTTTCCTGCGGTTGTGGTAATATCATCCCAGACAGTTCCCGTCTTGCCACCAACTCCGCCCTCGGTGATTTTTTCAGCACCTGATCCGAATAACTTCAAGCGGGTTGCGAGCGTGACCACTTGCAACATCGCCGCCGGGTCACCGCCGCTAGCTTTCTGAATTATCTCCGGTAATCCAAGGATCATGAGGGGATCGGTTACTAAGAGATTGATCGTCCCTGCAAGTTGTTCCGCTTGTTCATTGCTAAGGCCACTCGTGCTGTTCGGCGCCAGAATCTTTAGAATTTGACTCAGTCCGCCCGAAGCATCGAGACGATCGAAATTCGCCTGTTGCTCACTTGATGAGGACCAATAAGACACAATGCCAGCGTAACTGGAGAGTGCAGCTACCGCATCCGCTAGAACAGCGGAGCAACCTGAGCCACTGTATCCACTACTTCGGCAATCGACGTATTCCCTCTGCTGCTGTTCGTCTTTTGCCTCAAGTCGTTCTTTCTCCGCGCACGCTGATTGATCCCCTCTCGCACAAGAAGCCTTGGCCTCATTCAATTTTTCATTATCTGAATGATTGAGGTAATTATAATTGACGTTGTCTAGCCCGGCAGCCGCGCCTGTTTCGCCTCCGGCCGCCGCGCCGACGATTGCCGCTACCCACTGCGTGATGGCGCTTTTCTGATCATCTGTCAGGTTAGGATTGGCGCTCAACACCTGTTGTAAGACGCCATTGACAACTTCGCTCAATCCACCTGCCAACGCTCCCGATCCGGCATTACCACCAGCAAGCTGTGCGACCAGCCCCCCCACTGCAGCATGAAGGGCAATCTTCGCCGGACTGCCCTCGGCAAAGCCGAGCTTGGCAGAAAGATCACCGATCGCAATATTAGCAAGCGCCGAGAGGGCAGCCGCACTCTCCTGTTTCGCCTTCAGGCGCTCAATGTCAAATGGGTCGGCTGTTGTGTTGGCTTTAGAGAGGTCCGTGTTGAGTGCAGCCAGATCCTGTGTCTGATTGGTGAGCGTCAGCTGACCCGGCGTGAGTGTGGCACGGGCAACACCCTGATCCTCCTCCTTGGCTGGCTGTCCGACTACAGGAACGGGAATGCCGCCAGGTGTCAGAGATACCCCAAGGCTGGAACTCGACGCCTCGGAGCGGTTAGCTATGTCTGACCAGGTTAACGAATCGGCGGAAAGCGTGTTTTTGGTGGGATCGGCTGTCGAACCTATGACGCCACCGGCGAGGTCGACATTGCCGCCGACCTTGACATTGTATCCGCCGGAGCCCGCGATTAGTCCGCTCTGTTCGGAAACGTTGGCGTAATTACCTTCAACATCGGTCTTCTGAACTCCACCACCGACCTTGCCCACTGGTGACAGATTGAGGCCACCACCAGCCGTTTTTTCGTTGTAAACCATCGTGTCCTGGCGGCTGACGATGTTGAGATCACCACCGACAGCAGCAGTAACCCGGTCCCCGGACACAACAGCTCCCGCAAGCGTGGTGTCGTTGCCAGAAGCCAGCGTGACATTACCCGTGCCGATGATGTGGGTGTTGAGGTGAGTGGTGCTGTTAGCGTCCTGCTTGCCGCTGCCCGCTGCAAAACCGCCGCTCAGACCGCCATTGGTGAGATTGACTCCAATTGATGCGTTTGCCGACTGGCTACGGCTAGAGGACGATGAAGCAGACTGGGCACTTTCCAATAGAATGGAGCCGCCAGCCATGAGAAGCACGTTCCCGGATACCGGATCGGTTGGGGAGCCTGCTGCAATCTGAACACCACGACCGGTCAAATCACCGGAATTTGCGACTATGCTGACCGAATCCCCTGCCTCAATCGTTGTGACAACCGGCGTGAATGTCGAAAGCGTTGCGCTACTCTTTTGGTAGCTAAACCCGACAGACAGGCTTGCAGAGGCCAGCGGCTGAGAACCGCCGTCGATCTGCTTGAGAATGTCTTTTACTCGATACGCCGCGAGCGCAGCCGGTGCGAGAGCATAAGCACCGTTCGGACCGCCGAGCTTTCCGGCAGCGTTAGCGAGACTACCCGCAGCACTCGCAAGCCCGGAGGACACCGACAGGCTGACGCCGGCAAACATCTCCTCATGCATGTGTTCGTAGTTGGACTTGTCCTGCGCCGAGAGCAGATTGACGTTGCGCTCTGCGAGGATAGCAACATCGCGCTCAGCGGACACCTCAGCCGCTTGAAGATTGGCATCGCGGCCCGCCGAGATTATCAGATCACGGCCGGCAGAAAGGGCAGATTTGGCATTGGTCTCGGAAGACTGGCTCGTTTGATCAACCGACTTTCCATAGCCGATGCCAACAGATGCACCACCATTGCCTGAACTGAAGGAAAGACCAAAACCGGAGCGCTGCTCCTTCTCGGTCGACGCAGCACTTTCAGCGCCTGGCGTGATATTGATATCACGGGCCGCCTCCAGCGCGATGTCACGGCCCGCCATGATGGAAGAGCCGATGACATTGACGTCGTTTTCGCGCGCCGTGAGAGTGACGTCGGTCCCGGCAGTCAGCGCGGAGCCGACGTTAAGGGTAGACGACTGGCTCTTTTCTTTCTGTTCCTTGCCCCAGAGGGAGAGGAAGCCGCCGCCGGAGCCGGCGAACAGGCCGGACTTCTTGCTCGAGCTTTCCAGCGCATGCTGCTCCTCGGCCCCGATGATGGCGACGTTATCGCCCGCGACGCTGATCGCATCGCCTGCCGTTATGTTCGAGCCGGCGATGACAGCGTTGCCGCCGGCATCCAGCTTGATATTGCCGGAGGCGGAAAGCTCGGAGCCGACTGTCGCTTCGTCGTAGTTATACTGCGTCGAGCTTTTTTTGGAGAGGAAGCCCTTGGCTGAAGAACTCTGCTCGAACTCTGCCGTATTCTTGCCCGACGCGATCAGCAGATCGCCGCCGGCGCTGACGTTGATATCGGCCTTGCCGGTTTCATCGCCAGCCATCACCTTCGAGGCGGAGACGACGGTATCACCACCCGAAGTAATGGCCACGCCCTTCCCGCCGCTGACCGATGATCCGACGACGGTCTGCGTTTCCGTGTGGCTCGTCGTCTGTTTGCTTCCACCGAACAGACCGCCCTTTTTCCTGTAGGCGTAATCGATCGTGGTGGTGTCGACAGCCTCGGCAATCGTCACATCGCCGGCCGCTTTCAGACCAACGGTTCCATCGGCGGCAATCGTGCTGCCGATGACGTTGAGGTTGCCGCCTGCATTGGCGGAGATCGATCCGCCCGCGGTGATCTCGGAACCCTGGCTTGTGGTTCTCACAACCGTCGTCGAACTCCGCTTGTCGCGCAAGGTGCTGGTTGTCGACCTTTCGGTAACGGAGATGTTGATGTCTCCATTCGACGTCAGGCCGAGATTGCCGCCGGCATTCACCTTGGCATTGGCGAGCAGAATGCCCTCGTCACCTTTGATTGACGCATTGCCGCCGGCATTCAACGTGCCGCCGATTGCTGCAATCGAAGAGCCGGAGACCGTCAGATCACCAGCGGATGCAATCATCCCTGACGTTGCAAGCAGACCAGTATCAATCGTCACCTGATTGCCGGCGATCAGCGCGCCAGCGGAATTCAATCTCTCCCGGTCATTGGCGGCGAGATGCAGCACCGGTGCAAGAACATCCAAGCCGTTCACCGTCTGCCATTCATAGACCACGACGGATTCGGTGAGACTGGCGATCTCTTCAGCCGTCAGCGGTTGGCCGAGCGGGCGCTGGTTCGCTCCCAGATAGGCAGCGCCGTTATCAAGCAGCTGCTTTATCTGAGCGATCGAATCCTGCCCGGTAAAACCGGAGCCCGTTGCGAGCCTGAATTGCTGCTCAATATATTGGTTCTCGAAATAGGCATCGCCAAGGAACTGGATCTGCCGGTCCGGCTGGTAGCCGATGCGGCCAAGGAAATAGCTCGATCCGTAGAATTTGGAGACATCGAGGAAGGCGGCACGCGTTTCATAGAGGAACGTCTGGCCGGGAACGGTGCCACCAAAGCCGCCGGACTGCGGCGTGGCAACGCCGCCAAGCGTAAACAGCGCTCCGCTGGGGGTTACGCCGGCCAGCAATGCGGTCGGATCGCTCGAAGGCTGAGGCGCTGCCACAGCGACATGGTCGGCGATCGATCCGGCCACGGCAGTATTATTGACGGCGGCAAAGCCGGTAATGCCGAGCGCTCCGCCTGAACGGATCGCTGTTGGAACACCGCCAGTCGCCTCGACGCTTTCTACCGTGCGGCCAGGACCGATATCCTTCGACGCATCGCGTGTCCCAAAGGGGCTGGGGCCAGGCACAGCGACCTGCCATGAACCTTCCCAGCCACCTGTGTCGCCGGACGTCTTCGTTTCCTGCCATTCGTAAATAACATCAGGATAATACTGGCAGCCGGCTTGCTGGTTGCAGTTGAGTGACGTGGTGCGCTGCAATTGCAGACCGAGATTGGTCAGCGTGCCGGAACCAACAAGCATCATGCTGGAGCCGGCTTCGATGGCGCTATACGCATTGGTGAGATCGATGGTATCGACGGAAAGTGTGCTACCCGCCTTGATCAGCGCTGCAGCACTTCCCGAAGACGTCAGCTGGTCCTCCGTGCCATCCCGGTAAACACGGTGAATGGGGCTCCCGATGGTGAAGAGCCGATTATCAAATTCGACTGCTTCGCTCGACTGGCAATCTCCGCACTCTCTGGCGTAATAGAGATCGTATTCCGGAACAAGCGTGCTGGAGGTTTGCCGGCTTGTGTAGGTGGGAGCGATGGTCCTTTCATTGACCAGGTTTGCGGTGACGATCGATATGTCGCGGTCTGCCGAAATCAGGCCGGAACGGTTGATAACGGCAGCATTGCGCGCGCCGGAAGCGCTGCCGGCAATCGTGAGATCACGTCCGGCGACAATCGCCCCCTGATCATTGGCAAGCACGCCGCCGACAAAGAGTGCCGCATCATTGCCAGCATAGATCAGGCCCGTGGCGGCGTTGGTCAGGTTGCCGGTAACATTGACGGTAAGATCATTACCGGCAGCCAGCTGACCGGCGTTGACAAATTGCGAAAGGGAGAGCGTCAGATTATGGGCAGCCAGAATGTTGGTAGCGCCATTAGCAGTGAGGCTACCCGCTTTGATCGCGATATCACCTGGCCCCTGAGCGGAACGAGTTGTTCCGCTTGCAGTGACCGCATTGAGCCGCGCGCCCGTCAGATCTGTCGTTCCAGATGACGTGAGATCGATGCCGCCTGATGTCAGCGTGCTGTTGGCAAGGTTGATGTGGTTGGCATCGATGTAGAGCGTGCCCGATGTAGCAAGTCCGCTCCTGTTATTGGAAAGATCGGCATTTTGCTGCCTGATCCTGATGTCGCCCCCCGCGGCCGTGCGCTTGTCGAAACTGATGACACCATTTGTCGAAGACAGCAAAACGTCTCCGTTTGCCTCCAGGCTGTCATAAAGGATGTCGCCACCGGCCGAGGCCTGCAGATTCCCTTCAGCAAGCACAAGCCCTGAAATCCCGAGATCAAGACCGGAAAGCAATGCCAGGTCGCCTTTCGAAAGGAGCGCGCCCCCTGCAATCGCGCCTGAAGCAGCCGTAATCGACATCGCCGCGCCGGACTGGGCCGTGCCGCTGATGCCGATGGACCCCGCCCCCGACCATAAAGAAACAGCTCCTGCAGCGGAGACGTCGGCCACCGCAACACGTCCATCTGCCAGAACAGTGATCGCGCCGCCCGCGCCAAGAGTGCCGACGACATCGACGAAGCCGGCCCCGCCATTGACAAGGATATCCTCTTCTGCGCCGACCGAAGCGATCTTGACGTCTTTCCCCGCCTTGACCGAAACCGATTTCTTCGAGGTCAGACGACCGGTCGAAACGCTTCCCTTCGAGGAGACGCTGACACCTTTGTTGCCCGACACATTGCCGATCGAAATCTTGCCGTCTGCCGATAGCGAAAGCTCTCCGGTATTGGCGGCCATGTCGCCGCGCATGCGAACGCCGGCGCCCTTCTCCGTGACGACCATCTTGATGCGGCCAGCCTGCATGGCCCCGAGTGCGGAACCATCGATTGCATATTCGGGCGTTCCGGAGGTCGCATCGAGCGGCATCGCTTCGCCGGTGGCATAATCGAACTTGCTCTGCCCGGCTGTCAGGCGCAGGTCCTCGCCATAAATCGTGCCGTCAATCTGGATGGTGCGGGATACGATATCGAACAGATCGACTCTCCCGTCTCCCATCGCAAAATTCGCACCGTTCGGACCAAATGTGACGTCTCCACCATTGACCGTGAAGCCATTGAGACGTCCATCAGTGCCGATGTCGGGCACGCCCGTCGTCAGCGTAGCGCGTGGCGTGTTGATGAACCCGCAACCATCGCAGGTGATCCCGTTCGGATTGGCGATGATGACGTCGGCCCGGCCACCGAACACCTCGGTCGGCCCGAGAAGAGAACTGCGGTTCTGCGAGGTTACCTCATTGAGGATGACCGAAGCTGGGCTTTTGCCTTGCAGATTTGGGTTGCCAGGCGTCACGCCACCCAGTTTCGACGTGCCGATCTCACCGTTGAAGTTGTTGAGGATGACGCCGGGCGTGCCGACGTTGAAATTGTTGTATTTATTGTGCGACAGGCCCTGACCGTTGGGTCCGACAATATCGATGAGCGGCACGCCGTTCGGGGCAGCCCCTATCCCGGGGCGATTTACGGAAGAGCCTCCAGCTTCGGGCGTTATGTCCTGTGCATGGAGCAGCACCGGCTGAAGCACGAGCGTACAACTGACGACCGTTGCAATGATTTTTCGAGCCAGCGCTCCGGCATTGGCGAACAACGCGAGGTCGGTTGCTTTGCGTGGAAGACGCTTGAACTGGGATGTCATTGTTGTTCGCCTCTCGTGGCAGACGGAAGTTTGGGCTTAGCGGTCTTTTCTGCTCGTGTCGGCCGGTGATGGCTTGCTGTCGAGTTTCTTGTAGACATCTGCCAGCTTCGACTGTGGGGCCGGGCATTTTTTGCTTCTGGCAATCTCGCCAAGAACCTGATTGCGGTTACGCAATGCGTCGATTTCCAGTTTTTCCGGCGATTTCGGATCCATGAAGAAAAGGGCGGGCCAAAACAGAAGAACACCGGTCGCGCCAAGGACCACGTTTTTACCCTGCGCGTCGGATCGTTCTTTCACCGTCGCCAGCACCTGGCGCTCATTGGCCTCGAATTCGCGCTTTATGCCGGCGCAGTCGAAAGCACTGTCGGCCGGGTTGGTCGAAGACACCGGATTTGCCGCCCGGCCACCGCAACCGGAAACGACGATAGCCGTCGCCACCAGTGCGGATACGAAAGATAATTTGGAGGTGTGAAAAGAAGATCTGATCATAATATTCTCTTTTGAAGCCTACCAGCGTGCCGTTACGCTGGCGAAAATGAGATTTCCGCGTCCGCCACTCACGCTGCTGGAAAATGCCTGGGAGTAGCCAAAATCGGCGCTGATGTTTCCCCCCACGAGTTTCGCACCAACGGTCCAACTCGCGAGATAGCCGCCGGGAATGTCGAAGCGGTCCTGCGAGAACACGCGGCCGTAATCGAGACCAAGATAGGGGCGTAATTCACCCAGAACGGGCGCCAGACTTGTGCCCTCCCATGGCATTGTCCGCCATACCAATTCGTTGTGGCTGAAAAACCCGTTATTGCCGAATATGAGGCTTTCCCTCAGGCCGCGTACATTGCTGAAGCCACCAAGCCCGATCTGTTCCGCGCCAAACATGTTATCGGGCGAATATTGGGCATTGAGGAGCGTCGTTAACTCGAACCGCTGGCCAGCCGCTTCGAACGGCCGCGTCGCGCTGACGGTCGTGTTGAATTTCAAAAACCGGGGATCGGCCGTGCCGGCTCCGGGCTCTCCGGCCTCCACGGCGTCAAAGAGATCGAGACCCTTATCAAGGGCAAAATCGAGGGCGATGACGCCACCCAGTATTCTTTGTGAACGCGACAAGCCCAGAGTGCCTATGGTGTATCGGCGGCTTCCGACCTCAATCCGGTTACCGAGAAGGAAGTTGTCGGTCTGCTTATAGGTGAGACCGCCTCTGAGGGTCGTGATGGAGTCCTTGTCGCGCAGAATGACACGGTCGATGCCAAATCCAACCTGACCGGAATTACCGGAGGTTTCGATCGACCCGAAATTGCCGGGGATGGCGCTGTCATATTCGTACCAGGAACCATTCGCCGAAAACGTCCAATAGCCATAGGGCACACTTGTATTGACCGAATAGCTGTTGCTGTGGCCGCGACCATCATCGTCCCATGGGTAGTCCGGGCCGCTGCGCCCATAGGAAAACCCCAACTGGTCATTGATACCCAAAAGGCCGTCGAGGCCGAACGCAACGTTGGTCTGGGAGTAACCGGTGCTCTTCTGACCCAGATTGTTGTTGGAAATGCTCGCGTACCAGCGCTTGGCCGGCTTGTTCTCGACATTCAGGATGGACGTTCCATCCTCCTTGCCGGGCAACATCGAGGTCTTCGCATCGTTCGATGACAGACGATTGATCTGGTCCAGCCCCTGCTCCACATCGCGGATGTTGGCGACCTCTCCTTTCATGCCGGGAAAGGCCGTGGCGAATGAACCGTTTCTCTTGGCCGGTTGACCGTTTAGGTAGATATCCGAGATCGTGCCTTCGACGACGACCAGCCGCAGCAGCCCTGTTCCGGCAATATCCTGTGGCGGCACATAGGCGCGTGAAGTCACCAGCCCCTTGTCCAGATAGAGGTCGGTGATAGCCTTGAGCAAAGCGGTGATGTCCGCAACGCCGATACAGCGATTGTCGTAACGCTGCGTGAGTTTTCCAAGCGCATTGGCGGCGAGCCTCGTCGCTCCCTCGATCTCCACACGCGAAACATGGAAGCAGGGACCAGCGGACTTCGCGTCGCCTCCTGACGCCCGGCTCTCACGACCAGTGACGCCATCAGGAGTTACCTGTTTCAGGTTTTCAAGCCGCTGCAACTGCTGTTGCTGATCCTGCCAGCGGGAAAAATCATCGGCGGGCGACTGTGCCGTTGCCGGCTCTGACGCGAGCAGGCCTGCGAAAAGCGAAATGGCAAAGGTCCGCTTGAAACCGTTTGTCGACTTACCGGAGGCGTTCCGCTCTGCCCGCACGGCAACCGGGGATTTTGCGAAGATTCGAGCGGCCGGCGCAATTGCGAGACAAAAATCAGGAGGGAGTAGCCATCGGAAACCCGGAATGAAAGCAGCAAGTAGCATATTTGGGAGGCCTGCATTTGAAATGAAGTTTGTCGCGGCAATGCCGCCCATGCTTCACTCTGCAGCTGTCCTTGCTGTCGACCCCCTACCGGGTGCATAGATCAGTTCATCTGATCCAAGAAGCGTTAAAGTAGTAACTTTCTTTGCGAAACGATAGTCGCAAGTCATTTTCTCAAAGAACCGCGCACGTTGAAAATTCACGTAATAATCAATCCTACCAATGTTATGGCAAGAATGTCACTTTTCATCCGTGATTTTTTACGACAATCCGCCGAATTTCCCCGCTGCGGATCCTTTGATTCAAATAACAACCAGAAGTTATTGCAATACGTGTCACCCTGCAAGCCCCTCACAGGTACCAAAGTTAAGGAAAACTAAAATTGCTTCGTAGCCGGCGACATATTCGGGCAATGAGACGGCTCGATCTCGATCGCCGAATTGGCAGTTCGTCCAGTGGTCAACCATTGCGGTTGCGGACTAACAAAGGGGCTGTTTCAGCCTCACTCACCCCGGTCCGAGCCTTGCGGAGCGCAAACGTCTTCAGGTTCGGGCGGGCTCCCGCAATTCCACGGGATTGCCTTCCGCATGACACAGCGCGAAAAAACCGCTTGACCTCAACCGTGATTGAGGTCCTAGACATATTGTCACCTTGTTTTCGCAAGGCTTTTTCCATGCTCTTGAGCAAACAGTGACAAAGGAATACCCCATGGCTTTCCAGCTTCCCGACCTCCCCTATGCCCATGATGCCCTCGCCCCCTCGGGCATGTCCGAGGAGACGCTGAAGTTTCATCATGATCTCCATCACAAGGCCTATGTCGATAATCTCAACAAGGCGATATCAGGCACCGAATGGGAGAAAAGCAGCCTCGAGGACATCGTGCGGGGCACCTATGAGAAGGGCGCGGTGGCGCAGTCCGGCATCTTCAACAATGCCTCCCAGCACTGGAACCACAATCTCTTCTGGGAAATCATGGGGCCGGAAAATCATGCGATCCCGAAGGTGCTGGAAGATGCGCTGACGCAGTCTTTCGGTTCGGTGGCGCTGTTCAAGCAGAATTTCGCGCTTGCCGGCGCCTCGCAATTCGGTTCGGGCTGGGCGTGGCTGGTGGTGGATGCCGATGGCACGCTGAAGACCACCCGCACGGAAAACGGCGTCAACCCGCTGTGCTTCGGCCAGAAGGCGCTTCTCGGCTGCGATGTGTGGGAACACAGCTATTACATCGATTTCCGCAACAAGCGTCCGGCCTATGTCGAGAACTTCCTCGACAATCTGGTGAACTGGCAGGCAGTGGCCGCCCGTCTCTGATCTGAGCCCCACCGATCCGGCCGGTCCCGCTGCCCTTGAGCGGCCCGCCGGGTCAGGCGCAGCCGGACAGCCGCCGTCCGGCTGCAACTCCATTCGAGCATTCCCATGCCCTATGTCGTCACCGAAAACTGCATCGCCTGCAAATACATGGACTGTGTGGAGGTCTGCCCGGTCGAATGTTTCTACGAGGGCGAGAACATGCTCGTCATCCATCCCGAGCAATGTATCGATTGCGGCATCTGCGAGCGCGAATGTCCCGCCGCGGCGATCCGGCCGGATACCGAGGCGGGGCTGCATGTCTGGCTCGACCTCAACCGCCATTATTCCGACATCTGGCCGCGCGTGCACCAGAAAAGGACGCCGCCCGACAATGCCGACATCATGAATGGCGCCGCGGCCAAGTTTTCCATTTTTTCGAAGAACCCGGGAGCGGGCGGTTAGCCCGGCACTGCATGTCTCATAATCTCAGGCTGATCGATGGCGGTGTCGTCAATCACGCGCATATTCCGCTGAAGACCTCCACCTCCCCGACGATCTCACCGCGTGAATTCAAGGATGCGATGGCCGGCCTCACCTTCACCGTCGCGGTGGCCGCCGCCGCCCATGCGGGTGAGCGGATCGGGCGCACGATCACCTCCTTCATGCCGCTCAGCGCGGAACCGCCGCTTCTGATCGTCTCCATCGACGCCAGCAGCCGCATGGTCGATCTCATCGCCGCAAGCCGGCGCTTCTCGGTTTCCGCACTGGCCAGAGGGCAGGAGGAGATTGCCGACGTGTTTGCCGGAAAAGGAAACCTGCCGGACCGGTTTTCCGTCGGCGGCTGGGATGTCTGGCCTTCGGGAAGCCCAAGGCTTGCCGATGCGCTGTTATCCTTGGATTGCGAACTCGTCGGATCCATCGATGCCGCCGACCACATCCTCTTCGTCGGCGCCATCGTCGAAGCGACGTCCGATCCGCGGCGTAGGGCCCTGCTCTGGCGCGAACGCGCCTATACCGGCGCGGAGGAAAGCAACTCCGTTATTTCGTGAGGCCGTGCCCAGCCATCCCGAGAAATAGGCAAGGATCGCCGGGTGCCTCGACAACACCCGGCAACAGTGGAGAAGTTCACGCGGGTTCCGCCGGCACCTTTTCCATGACCTCCGGCCAGAGCCCTTCCGTCACCGCCATCAGCGCCGGCGTTGCCACAGCAACCCACGGAATGCCGCTGCCGGGGCGAGTTCCGATGCGAACGTCCAGACCGGCCTCCCTTGCCAGAACAACCCCGCCGGCGATATCCCACATCGTCGTCAGCTTCTGCAGATGGCCGTCGAAGATGCCGCGTGCCGCGAAGGCAAGGCCGATCGATGTCGAGCGGATGGATTCCACCACCCAGCCCGCATGTCTGAGCCCGACGTTCAGAGCCGCCACTTCTTCCGCATCGGCGGCGGCGCTGTCGCCGAGCGACATGGCCTGCACAGCCTCGAAGGGCACATGGCGGGCAAGCGGTTTGCCGTTCAGCATCAGCCCGGTCCCGTCAGCCGCCGCATAGATATCGCCGAACACCGGCATGGCGACGACGCCGAGCTCCGGACGCCCGTTCCGCACGAAACCGAGTGAAATCCCCCAGAGCGGCGAACCCCGCAGAAAATTGGCGGTGCCGTCGATGGGATCGATGATCCAGTAGGCGTCATCGGCCACGCCGCCCATTTCTTCGCCCAGCACCGTCTCACCGGGAAAGGCTTCCGCCAGACGGTCACGGACGAACCTCTCGACCGTGGTGTCGGCTTCCGAGACGAAATCCTGAAAACCCTTCGTTCGGGTGGCAATGGCGTCGCGCGCCTCGAAAAAGCGAAGGGCAAGGCCCATCGCTTCCTCGACGATGGCGACGGCGCGGTCGAGACGCTCGCTCATCGTGTCCACGCCCTGCCCGTCTTGCCGGCGCCCGTCTTCAGCCAGCCGGTGAAGGCTTCGACTTCATCGGTCTGGATCGCGCCCACGCCCGCCTCGGCAAGAGCACCCCAGACGGCTTCGGGGTTTGAAAGCGCCCGCGTATCGTTGAAATCGAGGCAATGGGACACATCGAGCGAGTTGATCCACAGGCGGATGTTCTGACGCTCCATCTCGGCCCGGCCTTCGGCCAAATCGGCAATATCGGCAAATTTCACCTCGATCATGGGCGCCTTCAGCGTCTCGATGCGGCGCAGATCCTCGGCGAATCTGCCCTTTCTCACCGGGAACATCGGCATATGCGGGATCTTGCCGAACCAGTCGGTCTCCAGCACCTCGAAACGGGCAGCTTCAGGATCGATATCGGTTTTCACCAGCACCTGATCCTCGACGCCGAGCCGCAGCACGGTTTCCATGACCTGCGGCAGATCGCGGGTGAATTTGGTGTCGATATTGACGGTGATCCTGCCGCGCGCCTCTTCCAGCAATTCTTCCAGCGTCGGCACACATTCATCGGTCACACCAGCGCCGTCACCACCAGCACCGGCCTTCAGCTTCGCTCCGCGAACCACTTCAAAGGGCAGCGCGCTCACGGTTCCCTTGCCCGTCGTAGTGCGGTCAAGCGTTTCGTCGTGAATGACGACCAGCCGGCCATCGGCCGTCGCCTGCGTGTCGATCTCGATCATCTCGACACCGGCCGCAACCGCAGCGCGGACGGAGGCGAGCGAGTTTTCGGCGGTGGCCGTCCAGAAACCGCGATGGGCGACGGTCAGGATGGCCGGATTGTCGCGCGAGCAGAGTGCGAGCACTTCGCAGGGATTGGAGGTCTTTGGGGAGGTGGCAAGGGTCTGGTGCATGGTTTTCACTTTCGGACGTTGCAATTACCGGGTTTGAGCGCCCGGATCAGATTTTCCCCATGCCCGCCGCCATCAGGTCGTCGCGCAGGATGCGGCCGGCGATGATGAAGACGACGAGTGCGGGAAGAAGCAGGATGAAGGAGACGATGGAGGCGAGCGGCAGCTGCATCGAATAGGGATCGAGATACATGTAAAGCTTGATCGGCAGGGTCTCCACGACAGGCGCGCCGACGATGAAGGACTTGTCGAATTCCTCGAAGCTGCCGATGAAGGACATCAGCCCGCCCGCCAGAAGACCGGGCACCGCAAGCGGCAAGATGATGTGGAGGACGATGCCGACCGTGCCCGCACCCAGCGACCGGGCGGCATGGATGAGATCGTCTGGAATGGTCTCCAGCGCCGCCGTCATCAGCCGGATCATCAGCGGCAGGGTGCCGACGATCTGCACGAGGATGACCCCGGTTACCGAATAAGCAAGGCCAAAAAGCAGAAACACCTGCCCGATGCCGACGGCGACGACCAGCCCCGGAATGATGATCGGCGCCAGAATAAAGATTTCCACCAGCCGTTTCAGCCGGAAGGGAAAACGCGCCATGGCCCAGGCGGTGGGCAGCGCGATGGCCGCCGTCAGGAAGGTGACGACGATGGCGATGACGATGCTGTTGATCGCGGCGCGGATGAGGCTTGCATCGCCCAGAATGCCCGCCCAGCGCGCCGTGGTGTAATGCTCCGGCACGACAAGCGGCGGCGACCACCCGTCGGCAATGCTCCAGAGGAACATCAACGCCAGCGGCACGGCGATGGCAAGCGTTAGCGCGCCATAAAGCCCGATGGAAACGAAAATCCGGTCCTCCGGCGTGAATGCGCGGCGGCGGGGAGTGATGGCAGGTTCAATGGTGATAACACTCATCATGCGTCTCCTCGGTTTTGGCCGGGGCCGATGCGGGATGTCAGGGAATAATAAAGAATGAGCACGGTGACGGCGAAGAGGCTCAGAACCATGCCCATGGCATAGACCTGATTAAAACGGCCCTGGTTGAATTCCTGGATCATCAGCACCGAAAGCGGCCGGGCCGTCGGCGGGCCGACGATATCGGGAATGGCGTAAGAGCCCATGGAACCGATGAAGGTGAGAAGAATGGCGGCGGTGATGCCCGGCATGGCGAGCGGCACTTCCACGAAGAAGAAGGTCTTCAGCCGCGACGCGCCAAGCGTGCGCGAGGCATGGCGGATATCCTCGGGAATGGCTGCAAAGGCGCTGGTGATGATCAGCGTCATGAAGGGTATCTGCTTCCAGACACTGGCGAGAATGACGCCAATGCCCCAGTCGTCGCGCACCAGTTTGGGTAGTTCGAGCCCCAGCGGCGCGACCAGCCGGTCGAGAAAACCGCCCCTTTCGAAAACGACGATCACCATCAGGCCGACGATGATGCCGGGCACCGCCATCGGCAGCTTGTAAAGGCCGCTGAACAGTTTTCGCCCGAGAAAGCTCTTGCGGATCAGAAGCGCAAGGGGCACCGAGGCCGCAAGCGAGACGATGACCGGCATGACGCCGTAATAGATGGAGGTCGTCAGACCGCGGAGCATTGAGGGGCGCGTGAAAATCCGCTGGTAGAACATCAGCGTGAAGCTGCCATCCTCCTGCCGGAAGCTGCCGATCAGTGCCGACAGCAGCGGCCCGCCGAAGAAGACCAGAAGATAACCTACCCCCGGCAAAAGCAGCAGGAAAAGCTGGGCGCGCCTGTCGCGAAGGATCCCGGCCATCATGTCGCCTCCCCCGCCATCCTGTCGTCGAGAAGATGGACCGAACCGGGAAACTGCAGGGCCACCCTTTGCCCGGCGTCGATCAGGGTTTCCGCGCCGGACTGGCTGACCCTTATCTGGCGGCCGCCGATCTCAACCGTATAGAGCGCATTGGCGCCCATGAAGGAAACGGCGGAAACCGTGCCAGCACCGGCCTGATCGGCGCAAATCTGGATGTTTTCCGGGCGAACGGAAATCTGCACATTGCCGGCCGCCGCCCGATCCAGCATCACCGGCTGGCCCCAGGGCAATTGCGCCTGCTCACCCTCGGCGGAGACGGGCAGAAGATTGGTCTGGCCGAGAAAGCCGGCGGTAAAAGCATGCTTCGGCGCGCGGTAAAGCTCAAGCGGCGTGCCGATCTCGACCACCCGCCCGGCATTCATGACGACGATCCGGTCCGACATCGCCATGGCCTCGGCCTGATC
Source organism: Agrobacterium sp. NPDC090283 (assembly GCF_044769685.1). Taxonomy (NCBI): domain Bacteria; kingdom Pseudomonadati; phylum Pseudomonadota; class Alphaproteobacteria; order Hyphomicrobiales; family Rhizobiaceae; genus Agrobacterium; species Agrobacterium sp. NPDC090283. The sequence goes on from NZ_JBIVYG010000029.1 coordinate 16,362, forward strand.
ATGCGTCACATAAAGGCTTGTGGCGCCGATGCGGCGGTGAAGCTCGGTCAGCTCATGGCGCAGCGTGTCGCGGAGTTTGGCATCGAGGTTGGAGAGCGGCTCGTCGAACAGCAGCAGGCTCGGCTGCATGACGATGGCGCGCGCCAGCGCCACGCGCTGCTGCTGGCCGCCGGATAATTGCCGGGGCATGCGATCCACCAGACCGGTGAGATTGCAAATTTCCAGCGCATGGGCGATGCGGCGGGCCCGCTCGTCCTTCGCAACCTTCTTCATCTTCAGGCCGAAGCCGAGATTTTTGGCGACCGACATATGCGGGAAAAGCGCATAGGACTGAAAAACCATGGCGATATCACGCGCTTCCGGCGGCGCTTGATCAATGCGCTTGCCTCCGAGCCGGATTTCACCGCCCGATGGCTGGCTGATGCCGGTGAGGATGCGCAAAAGCGTCGACTTGCCGCAACCGGAGGGCCCGAGAATGGTGACGAATTCGCCCCGCTCCACGGTGATCGACACGGGATGAAGCGCCCGGCTGGCGCCATAATCCTTGCTGATATTGCTGATCTCGAGTTCACTCATGACGAGCCTCCCTCATATTTTTTGACCAAGGCTTCCGGACCGTGCAGCCACTTGCGGCCGCACGATCCGGTCATCCTGATGGCGTTACTGGTTGAGGACTTTTTCATCGAGCGCTTCGGCAAGCGCTGTCGACATGTCCCAGAAAGCCGGCAGCGACAGGCGCGGATAGACACTCTGCGGCAGCACATGCTCCTGCACGGCCTTCGGCATCAGATCATTGGTGACATCGGCGCGGGGGGAACGGGAGGCCTTGTTTTCCAGCTTCCAGAGCTGGAACTCCTTGCTCATCGCCATATCGATCAGCAGCAGTGCGGAGGCGACGTTCTTGGCGTTAGCCGGCACGAACATGGCGTCGCCAGAGCCGACCTGACCTTTTTCGAGAAGCGTGACGCGGAAACTGTCGGGCAATTGCTTGGTGCCGAGGAAACTCATGACCTGATCTTCCCAGACGGTGCCCATGTGAAGCTGCTGGTTATTGATGAGATTGAGCGTATCGGCATTGCCGTTGGTCAGTTCAGCCACGGCCAGAAGACGGCGGTAATAATCCCAGACGGGCGTGAGGCACTCGGACTTCATCGCCCAGTCTTCGGCCTGCTGCAGCGTCTGGTTATAGTCGGTGAGCTTTGCACGGCAGTCGCCGGTGAGATAATTGAGCGCCACCGAATAGATGAAACCGCCGCCCGAGCCGCCCTTGGCCGGCAGGGTAACGCCAAGCCGCTTGGGGTTCTTTTCCGCCCAGACGAGAAGGTCCTCGAAGCTCTTCGGCACATCCTCGGCCTTCACGAAGGCAGAGTCATAACCGATAGCCGTCTGGTTGAGATGCACCAGCGGGAAGCTGCCGCCATGCGCCTTGCCGAAAACGGTCTCGGCCAGTTCCGGATTGTAATTGGCCATGTTGGGCAGGATTTTCGTCAGTGCAATATTGCCGACAACGCCCTTGGCGGAGAGAAGCGGATAGCTGCCGCCACCGGCGAAATAGGCATCGACCGGCGAATCCTGCCCCGCCGCCTGTACAGCGATCAGCTGCTGGTTCGCCTGGTCGCCCTTCACGTCGCTATAGGCGACCTTGATGCCATATTTGGCTTCGAAACGGCTGATCAGCTCCTTCCACGTATCGGCGAAGCTGCCGGCGAAATTATACATCGTCACCGTGCCCTCGGCTTTGGCAGCGGGAACGACGATGTCGTAGAAATTGTCGCGCGTGACCTTCGACAGATCGAAGTCGAGGTTTTTCATATTGCTGTCAGCCGAAAGGCACGGCGCTGCCATCGTCGCCAGCGCAAGCGCGGCGATCGCAAAAAATTTCATGCGCATTGAATGGTTCCTCCTGAGGACCCGTTGTTGACCGGCCCCTTATTAATACACTCTAAGTGTAATATTTGTGACAGTCCAGTGAAAAATGCTGTCGCAAACCAATGCCCCGTGTTGCCGCCGCCCCGCGCAGCCGTTATCCAAGGCCATGACAACAGATCAGACGCCGCACCGGACCTTCGACCGCCAGCCGCTTGCCAGCGAAAACGAGCGTCTCATTCTGGATATCGTGCGCCGTCACGGCCCCATTGCCCGTGCATCGATCACCGGCCACACCAACCTCACGCAGCAATCCGTGCACCGGCTGATCGAAGGCCTGCTGGAGCGCGGGCTTCTGCAGACCGGCGCGCCGCTCAAGGGCACGCGCGGCCAGCCGAGCCCCACCATCGAGCTGGTGCCGGAGGCAGCCTATTCGCTCGGCATTTCCATCAACACCGACTCCGTCGTCATCTGCATCGCCGATTTCCGCTGTGAGGTGATTGTCGAGGAAAAACTTGACATGCTTCCGGAAAACCGGGAGGAGACGCTCGCGGCCTTGTCGCTGGCCCTCGAACGGCTGCTCTCGGAACACGGCATTCCGCGCGAACGCCTGCTTGGCCTCGGTTTTTCCATGTCCGGCTTCTTTGTGTCGGAAGACCGGGCCTTCAATGCGCCGGAGCCGCTGCGTGACTGGTCGCTGATGGACCTGAAGCCGATCCTTGAGAAACGGTTCCACCTGCCGGTCTGGCTGGAGAACAACGCCACCACGGGTGCAATTGGTGAGAGCCTTCGCGGTGTCGGCTCCTGGTGCCAGACCTTCGCCTATCTGTCCTTCAACTATGGTTTCGGCGGCGGGCTGATCCTCGGCGGGCAGCCGTTTCACGGCTTTCATGGCAATGCCGGCGAATTCAGCGGCATATACAACCCGGATGAATCGCCGAAACGCCCTGCCCTGCAATATCTGATCGCCACCCTGCAGAGAAACGGCGTCGACATCCATTCCATCGAACCGCTCTATCAGCAGTTCGACCCCGCATGGCCGGGCGTCGAGGAATGGCTGACCGAGACCATGCCGCAGGTGGACAGGCTGGTGGCGAGCCTGATCGCGGTGCTCGATCCACAGGCCATCGTCTTCGGCGGGCAATTGCCGCGCGCGCTTGGCCAGATGATGATCGAACGCACGCACATGCCCTCAGAGCGTGAACATCGTTATGGTGTCGGGCCAAAGGAAGCGAAGCTGGTTCTCAGCGAGACGGTCGGCGATCCCTCCGCCATCGGCGCTGCGCTGCTGCCGCTCAGGGTGCGCTATTTCCTCTAGGTCAGCCCAAGCGGCCTGATGTAATCCCGCAACAATCATCACGGAAACGTGAGCCTGATTTCGCCCCCCGTTTTTTACTGGTTGGCAGCTTGCATCCGGAAGCGATAAATATGATTACAACTATCATGTTTATTCTGACATGAAGCGGCTTCTCCGCCCGCCTCATGCGCCAGACCAATACGCCACCGGGTCGATTGATGAGCAAAGCCCTGTTTGAGGTTCTTGACGCCAAGGAAGAAAACCGCCTGATGCGGTTTTTCCGCCGGCAGCTGCAGAACCGCGAAGACGCCGCCGACGCCATGCAGGAAACCCTGTTGCGGGCGCTGGAAGTCTCGCATGCGACGCTGATCGACAATCCGCAGGCCTATCTCTTCCAGATCGCCCGGTCCGTCGCCCGCCTGACGGTCATCCGCCAGTCGCGCGAGCGGCCGTTGTTCGCCCCTTACGAGGCGGGTTTTGCCGTCGCCTGCGAGGACCCCGGACAGGAACGGATCGTCGCCGGCCGACAGCATCTCATCCTGATGGCGCGGGCCATCGAGGCCCTGCCCAAACGTTGCCAGCAGGTCTTCGTGCTCAGCCGTCTGCATGGCCATTCCAATGGCGAAATCGCCGTCCGTCTCGGCATTTCCCGCAACATGGTGGAAAAACACATCATCAAGGCGCTGCTGCACTGCCGTCAGGTCCGCGCGCAAATAAAAATGTAAACCGGCATCAGGTGTTCGCATCCTTTTTCACTCTATAAGGGAAAAGGAATACACATCAGCACGCAACAACGGCAGATCAGGACATGAACAAGCGCCCGGACGGCCTGAAGGATAACGGTTTGACCGATGACGGTCTGGCCGAAGAGGCCGCGCTGTGGGTGGCGCGCATGCAATCGAGAGATGCGACGGAAGCGGAGCGCGAGGCTTTTCATGTCTGGCTGCGGGCCGATGCCGCCCATGCTGGCGCCTATGAGGAGATGCGGAGCCTCTGGGGCGAGCTTGGCGATATCGAGCTTGCGCCGGCCGAACAGCGAAAAAGGCGCGGACCTCGCCGGGCAATGCTGGCGGGTGTTGCCGGTCTCTGCCTCATCGGGCTTGCGGCGCTGTTTGCAGAGAAAAGCGGATTGCAGGACCGCTGGCAGGCGGATTATTACACCGAAATCGGCGAAACACGCATGCTTTCGCTGGAAGACGGCAGCCGCATCAGCCTGAACACCGACACGGCAATTGCGGTTCATTATTCGCAAAAGGAACGGCGCATCACCCTTCTTCGCGGCGAGGCTTATTTCGATGTCGCGAAAAACCCGGAGCGGCCCTTCATCGTCGAAGATGGAGCGCTGACGGCAAAGGCGCTCGGTACCCATTATTCGGTGCGCACCGGCAATGGCGCGCTGCCGCAGGAGGTGCAGGTGGAGGAAGGCCGCGTCGAGGTGACGACAGGCGCCGAGATCGCCGTGCTCACGCCCGGAGAGGCCGTGACCCTTGGCGGCGATGGCAGGCTGGTGCGCGCCCGCAAGGATGTCGCCAACAGCATGGCCTGGCGCGAGGGCAAGCTCGTCTTTTCCGGCCAGCCGCTGCGCGAGGTTCTCGATATTCTCTCGCAATATCGCCGGGGCCGCATCGTCATCCTCGATGAGGCGGCGGCAAGGCAGCACGTCTCCGGCATCTTCGACCTGAAGGACACGGATCAGGCGCTCACCATTCTCGAAGAGAGCCTTCCCGTTTCGGTATCGCGGCTTTCCGGAATGCTGGTTTTCGTCCGCTCGCGATAAAATAGCTTTTTTTCGCGAATCCGACGTCAGGAGTCGGCCCGCCTTTTCACTCTAGGCAATCAGGACCCGTTTCTGCGGGCGGCATGAGATCACGAGTGAGAGGGAATGACATGAATTTGGGCAAGCAGGCACGCGGCTGGTTCTGGCTGACGACGACGGCGATCATCGGGGGCATCGTCGCGGCAGGTCCGGGCGCCACGACCGCCAGAGCGCAGACACCGCCTGCCGCAAGCGGTGCGCCCGCCACCGTCACCGTCTCCATTCCCGCCGGCCCGCTGGAAAACGCCCTCCTCACCTTCGGCCGCCAGGCCAATCTGCGCATGGTCTACCCGTCCGCGATCACCAGGGGCCGCAGCACGGCCGGCGTCAAGGGCACGCTCAGCGTATCGGCGGCCGTCAGCGGGCTTCTGGCCGGATCGGGGCTGAACTATGCCTTGGCCGGCGGCAACACCGTCCGCATTTTCGATCCGGCCAGCCAGACAGGTGACAGCAGCGGAGCGGCTGCCGCCGGCAGCACCCTGCTTGCGCCGGTCACCGTGCAGGGCACCGGCCTTGAAGGCGCCAGGGGCATCATCGAGAGCAATGGCTATGTCGGCAAATCCGGACGCACCGCTACCAAGACCGATACGCCGATTGCCGAAACCGCCCAGTCCATCACCACCGTCAGCCGCAAGCAGCTCGATGACCTGAAACCGCAGAACCTCTCTGAAGCACTGAACTACACGCCCGGTGCGCGCATCGGCCAATATGGCGCGGAGCCACGCTTCGACGCCTTCAAGGTGCGCGGCACCGATCTCAGCACGACAGGCATTTTCCGCGACGGGCTGCGGCAGGTGAGCAGCCAGAACGGCAGCGCCCGGCTTGAGCCCTATGGCGTGGAAGCGGTTTCCATCCTGCGCGGTCCCGCCGCCTCCATCTATGGTGCCAGCAGCTCCGGCGGCATCGTCGATATCATCTCGAAACGCCCGACCGAAGAGACGCTACGCGAGGTGGAACTGCAATATGGTTCCTTCGGCCGCGTGCAGGGCGCTTTCGATCTTTCCGGCGCCGTCGATGACGAGAAGACCATGCTTTACCGCCTGACCGGGGTGGCCCGCGACGGGCGCAACGAAATCAGCGCCATCAAGGACGACAGGCTGTTCATCGCGCCGGCCTTCACCTTCCAGCCGGATGCCGGCACCAAGCTGACGCTGCTCGGCGAATATATGGACAGCACCACCGGCGGCACCTGGGGATACATCAACAAATATGGAGCCAGCGGCACCTCCATCGGTGCGACATCGGTCTATGGCGGCGATTCCCGGTTTAATGATTTCGAGCAGAAACAATGGCGTATCGGCTATGAGTTCGAGCACGAAATCAACGACAACGTCACCTTCTACAGCAAGGCGCGTTATTCGGCCCTTTCGGCCGACCAGCAATGGGTCTTCGCCAATTATCCCGGCATCACCATCGAGGATAATGAAGGCGTTTCCGCAGATAATTACCTCAAGACCGAATTCGACACCGGCCCGGCGAAACATACGCTGCTGACCGGTATCGACTTCAGCCATATGTCCTACACATCGAAACAGGGCAGCGGCGCCAGTGCCTTCACCGACACTTTCACCTATGTGCCCGACGTATCGCTGATCCTGACTCAGCGGATGAACACGCTCGGCATCTATGCGCAGGACCAGATCGAGATCGACCGCTGGCGTCTGACAGCCGGCATCCGCCACGACTGGCTGGACACCGAATATCAGGCCCAGACGGTCGGCGCGGCAACGGCTCCCACCTATGACGGCGATGAAACCAAGACGACCGGCCGCGCCAGCCTCGGTTATGTCTTTGACAGCGGCGTGATGCCCTATGTCAGCTACGGCACCTCCTTCGTTGCCAATCCGGGCGTCATCATCACCACGGGAACGGTGACGGGCCAGGCGCAGCCGACGGTCGGCAAGCAATATGAACTCGGCGTCAAATATGCCCTGCCGCAATATAACGCCCTGCTGAGCGCCGCCTTCTTCAATCTCGATCAGGACAATGCGACGGTCTACGAGACCTCCTCCGGCATCAACCTGCTGCGCCAGCTCGACCTGCGCTCGCGCGGCGTGGAACTCGAAGCCACGGCCTCGCTCGACAATGGCTGGAGCCTCATCGGCTCCTATTCCTATAACGACGTTGAAATCACCAGGCTGACGTCGGAAACGGTGGGCAAGCAGCTCAATTCCTCGCCCTATCACACCTTCTCGCTGTGGGCCGATTACGAGTTCCAGGAAGGCGCGCTGGAAGGCCTCGGCATCGGCGCGGGCCTGCGTTATGTCGGATCGAGCTTCGGCGACAACCAGCACACACCCATTCTCGACAATGAGGCCCGCACCTTCGTGGATGCATCGTTGCGCTACGATCTCGGCAAGGCCCTGCCCTCGCTGGAAGGCGTGAAACTGCAGATCAATGCCACCAACCTTCTCGATGAGGTGAAACAGGTCTGCACCACGGGCTTCTGCTATTATGACGAAGGCCGCAAGGTCGTCGGCAGCATCCGGTATCGCTTCTGATGCTGCAGCAGAACCCTGCCACAACCAAGCCCTCGCCGGCCGCCGTCTTCGTGGCGGTCGGCGGGCTTTATGTCGGCCAGAGCGTGATTGGCGGGCTGACCTTTCTCGGCCTGCCGGCGGTGCTCAGAACCGCCGGACTGCCGCTGGACCAGATCGGCCTGCTTTATCTCGTCGTTCTGCCCTGGGCGCTGAAATTCCTCTGGTCGCCGCATGTGGAGCGTTACCGGCTGCCGCCCGTCGGCAGGAACCGGTCGCGGGTGATCGTCGGCACGGGCATCGCCGCCTGCGCCTGCGGCCTCGCTGTTCTTGCCTTCACCGGCCCGTCGCCGGTTTCCGTCGCAATCGCCATCTTGTCGGTGATCGCGCTGGTGACGGCGACCGTCGACATCGCCTGTGACGGCTACGCGGTCGAAACGCTGGCGGAAGAGCATCATGGCTGGGGCAATGCCGCACAGGTGGGCGGCTCCTATCTCGGCTCCGCCATCGGCGCCGGCCTGTTTCTGGTGCTGGTGGAACGCGCCGGCTGGATGAGCGCCACGCTGGTCATGGCCGGACTGGTCATCCTGCTCGCGCTCCCCTTCCTGTTCGGCCCGGCGGCAAGAACGGTCACGCAAACACGGGATCACCTGCCATCGATCAAGAACGCGCTCAAGCGACGGGAAGTCCGCACCGGTCTTCTGGTCGCGGCGGTTTATGTCGCCGCGCAGAAATGGGGTCTCGCCATGCTCGGCCCGTTTCTGGTCGACTATGGCTTCGATCTCGCCACCATCGGCGCGCTGAATGGCGTGGGCAGCATGATCGTCGGTTTCGCCGGCGCGCTGCTCGGCGGCACGCTGGTGCGCCTCTACGGCGCATCACGAATCCTGCTCATCGCCATCTTCGTACAGACGGCGCTGTTGTGCCTTTTCGCCTATTTCAGCGTTCACCGCGATATTTCGCAATGGGTCGTCATGGCGGTTGCGGTGGCAAGCTCGTCGGGCATCATGTCCATCGGCTTCGTCGCGCTTTACGCCTGCTTCATGGGCTGGTCCGACCCGCGGCAGGCAGGCGTCGATTTCACCCTGTTCCAGTGCATGGACGGCGTTGTCGGCATGATCGGCGGGCTGGGCGCCGGCGCGATTGCCGAAAAATTCGGCTATCAGGCCTCCTTCATCATCGCCGCCATCGTTTCGGTGCTTGCCGCACCGGTCATCTTCCTGCTGATGCGACGGCAGAACTCCTGAAACGAAGTCTCCAGGCGCGGCGGCTCAAGCCACGCCCGGCAAGCCTCTTGCATCGGCCTATTCGACCACCACCGACAGTGCCGAGCCGGTATAGACCGGCCGCACCTTCACATTGCCCGCATCTATCGCGGTGAAGGTTCCGGTCAGGCCGTTGGCGGAAATGACGTCGAACCGTGTGCCCGCGGCCGGCGCGCCGCCATCAAAGGTGAGCTTCAGCGTTGCGCCCTCCAGCACCGCATTGCCCTTGACGTGCAGCGGCGCCTTTTGCGGATCAAGCGCCAGCGTGCCGCCCGACTGCTGATAATCACCACCAATAACAACGTCCTTCCCGCCGCCGAGCGAAAGCGTGCCGCCGCTCACCAGCACGCCGCCGGTTCCAAGGGCATCGGCGGAGGACGCCACCAGCGTTCCGTCCCTGACGATCGTACCGCCGCTGTAGCTGTTATTGCCGCTGAGCGTCAGCACACCACTGCCGGATTTGACGAGACGCCCTGCCCCGGCAATATCGTTCGTCCAGCTGTCCGCCGCATTAAAGCCGCCGGCTGCGGCATCCATGGTCACCTCGACATCGCCGTTAAACGCGCCATAACCACCGGCGGCGGCAACGAGATTGATGCGGCCCCAGCCATTGCTGTCATCCAGCAGCGGATAACCGGCCTCGATGCCGGTGGAAAACAGCACGGCGCGGCGCTGGGAGGCATCGAGATAGGGCAGACGCGTTTCCAGCAGAACCTCGGCCCCCTTCGGCACCGCCATCGCCGCGTCACCCGCTGCCTTGTCACGGCTGAAGGAGAAGGTCATGCGCCGACGATAATCCGCCCCGTTCTTCGCCGCATCGGCAAATTGGTCGACGTCAGGCTTTGCACCATGGGCGAAATCGACGAGCGACTGGCCCTGCGGCAGACGTTTGGCAAAATAGGCCTGCAGGGCCGCATGCGCCGCCTTTTTCACCTCGGCGTTTTTCGGGTCCTGCAACATGGCGGCGGCCATGGCGGTTGCGGTGATGCGGCCGCCGATCACGTCGAGCGGCGAATGCATGCCGGCGACGATGCGGCTTTCGCCGAGTTCGGAAGCCGCCGTCAGCAATTCGGAAAAGCGCTCCGGCACCGCATAGGCATAGGCGATGGCGGCAAGATAGGCGGCATTGGTGTGCCCGCTCGGAAAACCGCCATCCTTGCCGCGGCCGCGATTTTCCCGCGCATATTTCAGCGCGGGCACGATAACGCCCGGATCGCTGTCATGGCTTTCGAAGCTGCGGTCGCCAATCGTTTCCTTGCCGGTCTCGATCACCTCACCCTTGGCGTTCATGCGCCAGGGCCGCGGTGAGGAATAGAAATATTTCGCCGGCGACGTCGTGCCTTCCGGGCCGCGTATCACCTTCATGAAGGCGACGAAATCCTTCAGTTCGCTATCGGCTGCACCCGCTTCGGTGCCCTTGTCGTCCTCCTTGCGGGTGATGACCTCGTTCGGATCGAAATCGGCAAGCGTATGATTGATCGACGTCGTCGCGCCCGCGCCTTCGCGATACCAGTCGGCAAGCGGGCCCATGCCGTCGATGACGCTGTAACCCTGCGAACGCCGGTCGTTCATATAGGCTTCGAAAGCCGCAGCGCGCGTGCGGTTTTCACCGGTCACGGACAGCACGTAACGCATGTTTTCCTGCCACACGGCGGGATCGACGATCTTCACATGGCTGAAATCCGCCGGGCCATCGCCATTGGCGCCGCCATCCGCCCATTTTTCATCGCCGAGCGTCCAGATGCGGTTGAAACCGGAGAGGATTTCGATGATCGGATTATCCCGGTCATCATAGGCGCGAACCGCCTCGCCCTTCTCATTCTTGCCGGTCTGGTTGCGATAATTGTCGGCAAGCGGCAGCGGAAATGTTGCCGCCGGTTCCGGCACCGTGATGGCATAACCCTGCCCTGTCGGCCCGGTGCTATCGAGCGCCTGCGCGCCCGGAACCAGAACCAGCAATGCGACGGAGGCGAGCAGGCTCGAGCGTGCGGAAAGAAAAGACGACATCTTCAGTCTGGCCATGACGAATCCTATGATTTTCAGCGAGTGACGCGTGACGAAAACAGGCGGCGCGGCGTTCCGCGCGCCTCATCGTCAGGTTTAAACGGAGCTTATTTCAGTTTTTCGATAGGCCGCCGGGAACGGCCTCCTGCGGCAGTTCCTCCAGCGAAAATGCGCCGCTTCGAAGAGAAACGGCGCGATATGCCCGGAGCACACCTCCGGGCATATCGTTCGAAAGCTTCATCATTCCGCCGGAGGCGGACGGTCGGGCCGTTATTTCTTGACCGCAACAGCCTCGTTGATCTTGGCGACGTCATCTTCCAGAACCTTGTAGGTCTGGTCGAGCGTCAACTCGCCGACGATGAGCTGGCTCATGCGCTGCACGATCTGCTGATACATGGCGCTGCCGCCCTTGGCGCGCTCGAACTCACGGGCGGCCTGCGGCACGTTCTTCTTGTTGTCGAGGAAGACCTTCATCGCCGCCCTGGCGTTTTCGCTCTTCAGCTTGTATTGCGGATCGACGATCTCGGCGCCCGTCAGGATGACGTAGTTCTCGGCGATTTCCCGCTGCACTTTTTCCGAGCCGAGGAATTCGATGAAATGGGCGACATCCTCAGGGTATTTGGTGCGCTTGAAGCCGACAATGGCGGTGCCGCCGGGCATGGCGTAGCATCCGGCATCGCCGCAGGGCGCGTTGATCGCCGTCCATTCGAAACTGTCGCCGATCTTGTTCTGGAACGGATTGACCATCCAGTTGCCGGCGAGATAGGTCACGACATTGCCGTTGACGAACTCGTCACCCATGTTCTTGTACTGCGAACCGCCGGCCGCACCCCACATTTCCTTGGGGAAGCTGCCATTCTGCGTCCATGAATAGATATCGGCGATGTATTTTTTCGCCGCATCATCAGGGAAGCTGAACTTGCCGTCCTTCACATAGCTCGAACCATAAGCGAAAGCGCCGCCGGAGAAGCGGTGGCCGGAACGGTCCATGGTGAAGGGGATCTGCACGCCGGTCGCCTTGGCGACACGGGCGGAAGCCTCGACGATCTCGCTGAATTTCGCGGTCGGGCCGGGCAAGGGTTCACCCGCCTGCTCGAACAGGGTCTTGTTGACGAAGGGCAGGTTCAGCGTCTGCGACGCCATGTAACCGTTGATCGACTGCGGATCGTTGACATTCGGCAGGCGAAGCTGGTTGAGGCTGGAACCATGCAGCTTCGCGAAGGCTTCCGCGTCTTTCATATAAGGGCGCATGTCGAGATAATAGGGCGCAAGCTGCCAGTCGGTGATCTTGGCGATGTCAGGACCTTCGCCGACCGCAAGCTGCACCGGCAGCTGCTTGGAAACCGCGTCATAACCCGAAGACACGAAGTTGATCTTCACGCCCGGATTGGCCGTCTCGAACTCCTTGCTGAGTTCCGACATGCGCTGCACGTAACCCTGGTCGTCATCCGTAAAAAGGAAAGTAATCGTGCGGGTCTCGGCCTGGGCCGCCGCAAGACCTGCGACAGAGGCCACCACGAGGGCGCTGACGCCCGAAAACAATTTCATCATGCTCATCCTCCCAATGAAAACATTTTCATAAACCGAACGGAAGCTCCTCTGCTTAATTCGATTTATAATGTTTTGCGGCTTGACAGAATAAACGTCAAGCTGTTTGTTTTACGCAAATCTCACAAATCGACGCGGAAAAGCGAAAATTGGTTTGTGAAAATAATTTCATAAAGATCGACGGGAGGCGATCCATTATGACGGATGGACCATTTGCGGCAAACGCGTCGCAGCCGACATATACCGTCGCTAACGGCGAAACGGTGACGGCCTGGATCGTCTCCGATCTGGTGGAGACGTCTTTTCCCGGCATCGCGGCCCCCGCCGAAGACCGCGTGAACTATCGTTTCATCAATGGTTTCGTGGATGTGGGCGACCTGCCCTGCCGCAAGGCCTTCCAGCAGACCATGATCGGCCGCGACATCGCGCCCGATGCCGGCTGGCCGGTGTCGCACCTCAACCTGCCGGGCTCCAACCGCCGTGTCGAATTCACCGGCTTCTGGCATGTTCCCACCCATGTGCAGCGCTGGCTGAAGGGCACATTCCGCAGCGAGGCTGCAAGACAGGCGCATTTTCGGCTGCGCACCTGCGGCGGCGTGCGCATCTGGGTGGGCGGCGTCGAACAGGTCCGTTTCGAACCCTTCATCCGCAATGTCGAAAGCAGCCGTGACATCACGCTCGATCTTTCGGCCGGCGACAATGAGGTGCTGCTGCTCTGCGAGGATCTGGCGGAACGCGACATCATCTGGTTCTTCGAGCTTGAGGTCACCGATGCCGTGCCGCTCACCGTCGTGCTGCCCGTGCCGCTCGACCGGGAGGAGACGAAACGTCTCGCCGCGCTGGTACGCGATGTTCGCCCGGCGTGGGACGTATTTTCCGGCACGGCCCTCGAACTGGTCTTCGGGGCAGCCCCTGTCAGCGACCTGCCCGTGCATATCGCGATCAAAAGCCATGGGCATGAGCGCGCTGCGCTGGCGGAAGTGGACACCGTGCTGAAGGCCGGGCAATCCTCGCTGGCGATCCCCGGGACGGCAGGCATTTCCGACGGATATCATGGTGTAAAGATCACCATGGGTTCGGGAGCGGGAACGGTAACCCGCGTCATCGACGCCGCTTTCATGCGCAACATCGCGCCGGAAGCATCCAGTGCCGATATTACCGGGCGCAAGAAGGCCGCCCTCTCCTTCAGCGCCCGCTTCGGCGCATGGCGCATCGGCCGGGCGCTGGCGATGGTCGCCACCGGCAGCGATGACATCGAGACCATCGGCGGCATTGTCGATGCGACGCTGTATTCCATTGATCGGCGGGAAGATTGCTCCGATTTCGTCATGATCCCGCTTCTGTGGCTGGTGCGCGCCTATGGCGACCGCCTGCCGGCCGAAATGCGGGCGCGGATCGATGCCTCGATCCTCGGTTATCGTTACTGGGTGGACGAACCCGGCAATGACGTCATGTGGTTCTGGAGCGAGAACCATGTTCTCTGCTTCCACGCCAGCCAGTTATTGGCCGGCGCGTATCTGCCGGATGCCGTCTTCACCGCCTCCGGCCGCACCGGCAGGGAACAGGTGGCGCTGGCCGCCGACCGGCTGGAGCGCTGGTTCGACAGCGTCGAGGCGCATGGGCTGGCCGAATGGAATTCGGCCGCCTATTACCCCGTGGATTTCATCGGCCTTCTCGCCATCGAACATTGGGCCGGGCCGGAACTTGCCGCCCGCGCCCGCCACCAGCTCGATCTCATCTTCGAGATGATCGCACTGCACACGCTCGGCGGCGTTCCCTCCGGCTCCCAGGGCAGAGCCTATGACAAGGAGTTGCGCGCCGGACCGCTGACGGAGTTGGCGCCGTTTGCGCAGGTGGCCTTCGGTCGGGGCTGGCTCAACAATGGCGTCGCCTCGCTGCCGATGTTCTGCTGCGGCGACTACCTGCCGCCGGCGCATCTTGCCGCCCTTTCGCGGCTGGAAAGCGGCCGTATGGTCGAGGCGCGGTATGCGCAGGGGCTGGAGCCCGGCAAGCTCGTGCTGTTCAAGAACGAGGCCGCCCAGCTTTCCACCGTTGTCGACCACAAGACCGGCCGCAAGGGCCATCAGCAGCACGTCATGGATATCAAACTCGCCGGCCATCCGATGGCGCGGCTCTGGGTCAACCATCCCGGCGAGGACGATCCGTGGGGTACACAGCGCCCCTCCTATTGGGCGGGAAGCGGCATCCTGCCGCGCGTGGCGCAACATCGCGATCTGGCGATGCTGATCTTCGATACGCAGGATCACCGCAACGACTGGACCCATGCCTATCTCGGCCGCGACGGGCTGGACGAGGTGCTGGTGGAGGGCAACTGGCTCATCACCCGCTCGGGCCGGGGTTTTGCCGCGCTTTATGCGACCAACGGACTTGAACCCATCACCTCCGGTGCCACCGCCAACCGCGAGATCAGATCGCCCGGCCGCCGCGCCGGCTGGGTCGGAGTCATCGGCTGCGGGGATGTCGCGGAGTTTGCCCGTTTTCGGGAAAAAATCCTCGCCACGCAGGTAACCTTCGATGCCGAAAGCCGGCGGCTCTCGGTCACGCCGCCCTGCGGCCCGGACGTTACCCTCACCTGGGACGGCGCATTCGCCATCGGCGTGCAGGCCATGGCCTTCGACCATGACCAGCCCCAGCCGGAAATCACCTACGACAGTGCCGACCCCGCATCGGGCGGCGCGGCACAACCATTCTACTCCTAAGCGGAATTGACAGATGAACCAGCCAAGCATGGAAAAAGACACTCTCAGGACGACGATCGACAATGTCGCCGCCGCCTTCAGCCGCCTCAAGGGCATTCAGGAAGGTCTGGTTAGCGGCAGTTCCGACGGCAAGATCCAGTTCGACGAATGGGACTGGGAAGTGGGTGTGGGCCTCTACGGCTTCCTGCGCCGGGCTCTCGCCGCCAATGACCGGAAGGCATTGGACGACCTCGTGACATGGTATGGCTGGCAGATCGAGCGTGGCCTGCCGCCGCGCCAGATCAACAGTTCCGCCCCGATGCTGCCGCTCGTCATCCTCACCGAACATGTCGACCGGCCGGATTTCCGGGCCCTGGTGGAAGACTGGGCCGACTGGCTGGTGCATCAATTGCCGAAAACCGAAGATGGCGGCTTCCAGCACGTCGTCAAGGAGCGGCTGAACGAAGGCGAATTATGGGACGACACGCTGTTCATGGCATGTCTGTTCCTTGCCCGCGCCGGTGTCGTCTGCAAACGTCAGGACTGGATCGATGAAGCGGTCTACCAGTTCATGGTGCATACGCGTTATCTGTCGGATCCCGTCACCGGGCTCTGGTATCACGGCTGGACCTTCAAGGGCCGCCACAATTTCGCGGATGCCTTCTGGGCGCGCGGCAATTCCTGGATCACGGTTGCCATTCCCGAACTCTTCGAACTGGTGCCGACGCTTGGCGAAAAGGACAAACGTTTCCTCGCCAATGTGCTTTCAAGCCAGGTGCGGTCGCTGAGGCAATATCAGCGCGAGGACGGCATGTTCCACACGCTTCTCGACGACCCGACCTCGCCGGTGGAAACATCGGCAACGGCAGGCATCGCCTATGGCATTCTGCGCGGCATCGAAGCCGGTATTCTCGGAGAAGAGAACAGGCCGCATGCGGAGCGTGCGCTGAAAGCGGTGCTCGGCAATATCGATGACGAAGGTGTTGTCCACGGCGTCTCCGACGGCACGCCGATGGGCCATGATCTCGAATTTTACCGCCGCATTCCCAATCTGCCCACGCCTTACGGGCAGGCGCTGACGATGCTGCTCCTGATCGACGTATTTCTGAAAAGGCCGCAGGTATCATGAGTGCTCAAACCAATATCACCATTGCCGCCGTGGGGCGCGATGCCACTGCCGATATCCAGCAGGCAATCGATACGGTATCGGACGCAGGCGGCGGATGTGTATCACTCGCAGCCGGACGCCATGTCAGCGGTGGGCTTCATCTTAAAAGCGGCGTGGAACTGCACCTTGCCGAAAATGCGGTGCTTGCGCCCGTTTCCGATTACGGAGCCTATGCCGATACGACGGTTTCGGTCATCGCCGAAGATTCCAACCGTGGCATGATCATCGCCAGGGGCGCGCGTGACATCGCCGTCACCGGCCCCGGCCGCATCGAGGCCGGCGGTGAAAACTTCATCGTCGGCGACGACAAGGCCATGGGCACCTATGTCCCGGCGAAAAAACGCCCGCGCGTCATGGTGCTGGAGGCCTGCCGCAGGGTGCGCCTCGAAAACCTCCACGTCAGCGGCTCACCCATGTGGACGCTGCATATGGTCGATTGCGAAGACCTTCACTTCCGCAATCTCCGCATCGAAAACGACCGCCGCCTGCCCAATACCGATGGCATCGTGCTGGATGCCTGCCGGCGCGCCTTGATCGAGGATTGCTCCATCTCGACCGCCGATGACGGCATCTGCCTGAAGACCAGCGCCGGGCCGGACGGCAAGGCGGTCGGCGCCTGCGCCGATATCACCGTTCGCCGCTGCACCGTTTCCAGCATGAGCTGCGCCCTGAAGCTCGGCACGGAATCCTTCGGCGATTTCACCAATGTCGTGTTCGAGGATTGCAAAATCGTCCAGTCCAATCGCGGCGTCGGCCTGTTCTCCCGTGATGGCGGCGCGATGCGCAACATCCGGTTTTCGAGGATAGAGACCGAATGCCACGAAACGCCGGGCGGCTTCTGGGGCTCGGGTGAGGCTGTCACCGTCACCGTCGTCGATCGTCGCCCCGAACGCCGGGCCGGCAGCGTCGACAATCTGGTCGTGGAAGACTTAAGCGGTTCGATGGAAGGGGCGATCAACCTCGTCGCCACCTCGAAGGCCGGTATTCATAATGTCCGGCTGGAGCGTATCACGCTGTCGCAGCAGCCCGGCAAGCTCGGCACCGGCCTGCAATATGATCTGCGCCCAACCAATGCCGATATTGCGCCAAGCCCCCACGCCGCCGGCCGCGCCAATGCCTGGACGCAGGATGCGCAGGGCAGGATCGTCGGAATGGAGGACTATCCCGGCGGAATGCCCGCCGTCTATCTTGCCGGCGTAGAGGGATTTTCGGCGCGCGATGTCGCCATTAAAAGAATGATGCCCTTGCCCGGGGGCTGGAACAGCCAAGAGATCGTCGCGACGACGAACTTGCCCGAAGGGAGCAGGTAATGGGAAGTCTGAAACTCGAAAACCTCAACAAGGCATTCGGCGCCGTTCATGTGCTGCATGACATCGACCTCGATATTGAAGACGGCGAATTCGTCGTTTTCGTCGGCCCCTCGGGCTGCGGAAAATCGACGCTGCTGCGCATCATCGCCGGCCTTGAGGATGTCACCTCAGGCACCATTGCCATCGGAGGGCGCGATGTCAGCGCGCTGTCGCCGGCCGAGCGCAAGATCGCCATGGTGTTCCAGTCCTATGCGCTTTATCCGCATATGAGCGTGCGCAAGAACCTTGCCTTCGGCCTCGAAAATCTCCGTTTCAAGCGGGCGGAAATCGAAAGCCGCATCAACGAGGCGGCGCGCATGCTGGCCATCGAGCCCTATCTCGACCGCAAGCCGAAGCAGCTTTCCGGCGGTCAGCGCCAGCGCGTCGCCATCGGCCGCGCCATCGTGCGCGAGCCTGACATCTTCCTGTTCGACGAGCCGCTCTCCAACCTCGATGCGGCGCTGCGCGTGCAGACCCGCGCCGAAATCACCCGCCTGCATCGCGATATCAAGACGACGATGATCTATGTCACCCACGATCAGGTGGAGGCCATGACCATGGCCGACAAGATCGTGGTGCTGCGGGCCGGATGCATCGAGCAGGTGGGCACCCCGCTCCAGCTTTTTGACAATCCGCGCAACCTCTTCGTTGCCGGTTTCCTCGGTTCGCCGCGCATGAACATGTTGAAAGGCACCATCACCAAGGGCAGCGACGGCAGCATCGCCATCGACGCCGGTTATGGCGTGTCCCTGCCCTGCCTCGTCGATCCGGCAACCGTCAGCCCCGGACAGGCGGTTCTGGCGGGCATCCGCCCTTCGCATTTCACCATCACCGACAATGCCGGCCTGCCCTTCGAGGTGCAATATCACGAAAGCCTCGGCACCGAGACCTATCTCTATGGCAATCTTGAGGGCGAGAAGGAGCAGATCATCGTGCATCAGGCGGGCCACTTCGCGCCCGCCTCCGGCTCGGTGCTGAAGATCATGCCGGCGCGGGAAAAGGTGCATGTCTTCGATCCCGTAACCGAACTGGCGCTGCCGCGCCTTGAGAGCGAAGGGAGAGGTTAGCATGGCCAATCCGACGCTTGCGAGACTGTCCGACCGTGCGCTCGATGCCGTGATGGCGATTGCCGAAGTGCCGCTCAACTTCATCGAGCGGCTGATCGGCAAAAGGCGCATGCCCTATATTTTCCTGATGCCGAACCTCGTTCTTTTCGGCATCTTCACCTTCCTGCCGATTGCCATTGCCGTCGGTTACGCCTTCACCGGCGGCACCGAACTCCTGATCACCGATCGCCCCTTCGTCGGGCTGGAAAATTTCGGCAAGCTGCTGGATTGCCAGAGCTACATGGACCCCGGAAGCTGCCGGGAATCGCTGTTCTGGACGGCGATCTGGAACACGCTGTGGTTCGTCGGTTTCAACGTCATCGCCACGCTGCTGGTCGCGCTCATCACCGCCCTCATCCTCAACCGGGCGATTGCCGCGCGCGGTTTTTTCCGCGCCATGTTTTTTTATCCGGTGCTGCTGTCGCCCGTCGTCATCGGCCTCATCTGGAAATGGTTTCTGGACCGCAATGGCCTGCTCAACGCCTTTTTCCAGATGCTGGGCGTACCGCCGGAAATCTTCCTGCTGGATGTCGGCTGGTCGCGATTCTTCGTGGTGGTGGTCTCAGTCTGGTTCCATATGGGCTTTTATACGCTGATCCTGCTGGCCGGCCTTCAGGCCATCCCGAAGGACCTTTATGAAGCCGCCGCTATCGATGCCGCCTCACCCCGGCGCACGCTATTGCGCATCACCCTGCCGCTTCTCGGCCCCAACCTGCTTGTCGTGCTCATCCTCCTGATGATCCGCTCGGTACAGATCTTTGATGAAGCATGGGTTCTGACCAATGGCGGCGGACCGGGCACGGCCAATACATTCGTCGTGCAATATATCTACCAGATGGCCTTCGGCAGCGATCTGAGGCTGTTCGGCCTTGCATCCGCCGCATCGGTTCTCATGGGCCTTGTGCTTCTCGCACTCACCCTCGTGCAGCTGCGCCTCGGCAAAAAGATGGAGTCCTGACCATGTCCAACGCCGTCTCCTTCCTCACGCGCACCCGCCGCCCCGGCCGGATCGGCCTCACCGATATCCTCTCCTGGGTCTGGCTCATCGGCGGCACGCTCGCCGTCCTCATCCCGGTCGTCTGGGCCGCCATGTCATCGCTGAAACCGGAAGCCGAAATCACCCGCTTTCCGCCGAGCCTTCTGCCGCGCGCCGCCGTGCAGGTGGAAGTGCAGGGTTACGACAAACCGCTCAGCCTGTGGAAAGCCCCCATCGACGGCACGGAGCGCGAAATGGCCATGGTCCGCCGCATCGGCCTGAAAGCCCAGATGGTCGATCCGGCCAATCCCGGCCCACCCGTCAGCGTCGACACGCGGGAAATAACACCTGTCCAGAAACTGACCATCGCGACGGAGAATTTTACCGATCCGCTGACCCGCTTCAGCTTCCTGACCTTCCTCAAGAATTCGGTCTTCGTCACCTTCGTCGCGACGGTCCTGACGCTGATCGTCAATGCCATGGCCGCCTTTGCCCTCTCCAAATACCGCTTCCGCGGCGAAAAGGCGATCTTCGTGCTGATCATCTCCACCCTGATGATCCCGCTCACCGTCGTCATGGTACCGGCCTATCTGGTCATCGTCGGCGTCGGCCTCGTCGACAATCTCTGGGGCGTCATCATCCCCACCGTGGCCACGCCAACCGGCGTGTTCCTACTCAGGCAATATATGCTGACCATCCCCGACGAGCTGATCGAGGCGGCCCGTGTGGATGCGGCCAGCGAATTCCGCATCTTCTGGCGCATCATCCTGCCGCTGACGGCGCCGGCGCTCGCGGTTCTCGCCATCTTCTCGGTGCTCTGGCGCTGGAACGACTTCCTCTGGCCGCTGATCGTTCTCAGCAGCCGCGAAAACTTCACGCTGCAGGTGGGCCTGAACGCCTTCCAGGGCGAGTTCTCGGTGCAATGGCACTATATCCTTGCCATGACCTTCCTCAGCCTGGCGCCCGTCACCGTCGTGTTCCTGTTCCTGCAGCGTTACATCACGACAGGGATTGCGGGGACGGGGATGAAGTGAGGGGAGCATTGCGGTTTGCGATGAAACCGCAGCCCCGTTGGCAATTCGGATGGCGCGGGCCCATCCCTCCGTCATACCGGCCTTGAGCCGGTATCCAGCCGACGCGCGTCTGCGCGTCGAGAAGAGTCCCTTCAGCCCAAGACTTGGGCTGGCTGGATTCCGGCTCAAGGCCGGAATGACGGAAAGAAAAACGACCGCCCCAAAGACATATGGCTACCAGCAGAGGCGGCCGAGGACCCTACCTCGGCGGCTGCGCGATGCTGCCCCTTAACACCAGCCGACAGCCGAGTTCCAGCCGATGGGCGGGGCGAGTCGGATCAGCCGCCACAAGCCGCTGCTCCAGCAGCGCAAGCGCCGCAGCACCCAGCCTGTCGGCGGGCAACTGGATGGTGCTGAGCGGCGGTGCACTGAAGGCCGCCGGCATGATATCGTCAAACCCCAGCACCGAAACATCGTCCGGCACCCGGATACCGGCCTCCGTCAGGGCCTTCAGACAGCCAAGCGCCAGATTGTCGGCGGCGCAGAAAATGGCGGTGGCGTTTCGGAGAGGCTTTTCTTCGGCCAGCAGGCTGCGGATCGCGGCCTCGCCCCATTCGGGCTCGTAACTTTCCACCTCGATGACCATATCGGCGGGAACACTGAGGCCTGCCGCGAGATACGCATCGCTATAACCATCGTAACGGCGGCGGATCGTCGTGCGCCCCTTCCAGGTAACATGCAGGATATTGCGATGCCCGAGCGACAGCAGATGCTCGATGCCGAGCCGCGCGCCAAAACGGTTTTCCGCCGTCACCGTATCGACGATCATGGCCGGGTCTTCGCCGTTGATCAGCACCACCGGCCGGCCAAGCGCAGACAGCGCCGCAACCAGTTGCGGCCTGTCATCATTGAGAACCACGATCCCATCGACATTGTCGGCGTCCGCCGCCGCCGCCACCGCGGCAGGATCGAGCCGGCTCGTGGCGCTGACATAAGGAACGATGCGAATGCCGCGCCGCTCGCATTCGCGTCGAAAACCGTTCAGCATCGTCCAGCTGACCATGTTGAGGTCGCTCTGCGGTGCCGCATCGTTGGTCATGGCCAGAAGCACGACGCGCAGCGTGGCGATGGTCGCCTTCTGCCGGCGGTTCTCGAGATAACCGAGCGTGCGGGCCGCCTCCAGCACCCGTTCGCGAACCTGCGTGGTCAAGGGCGCGGTGCCGTTGATGGCGTGCGAAGCCGTGCTCAGCGAAACATTCGCCTCCCGCGCCACGTCCTTAAGCGTCGTTTTCCTGTCTATTTTCATAAAGGGGAAATTCAACCACTCTTCTTCGGACGGTGCGGGCAGAAAGCCTGCCTCACGCAGTCGATCTGAAGAATACCCGTGCCTGTTTGCTGTTCTCTAGTCTGCGGAAGACTACAGCATCATCCGTAAATGCGGAATTGATTTCTCTTGGTTTTTTGTGACCGGCCACATATTGGATTAAGCAGATTTCGAAATCATCTTTCTCTCATCGCTTCGGATATCACCTCCGCTAGCGGCGAGAACAGATACTCCAGAATTCGCCGTTGTCCTGTCTTGATTTCTACAGTTACGCTCATGCCAGGCGTAACCGGCACAAGTCGGCCATTGATTTGCATCGCACTATCCCGGAGAGCGACGGTAATAGGAAAAACAAGATTTTGTACTCTTTGTGCATTACCCGTAGGGACAATGGATTGGGTAGTTTGAGCAATCGTTGACTCGAGATTCTGAGCATCGGGTTCCGAAATGGCATCCGCGGAGATATGCTTCAAAATGAACGCCTTCTGCGCGTCGGAAAAGTTCGATGTTTCATTGCTTCCGCTCCTGTTCCCAGCCGGGAATCTAGCGCGAAAAACTCCAATAAAAAACGATTCAGTTTTCGTGGATCAGAGCAGGGATGCGGTAGGCCAAGTCCTCACGATGTTCGAACCGCAAGAATGCGCCAACTACTTCATATCACGCGGATATGATCCCGAGTAAAGTGGACGTGCTCTTGCTCCAACTTAAATCAGATTTCTGAAATGAGAATTTATATTCTAGAGCTTCAAGGCGTCTCTAAACCAGAGCCCTTTCAAAACATTAGAGGACTTGCACGCACTATAGAGTACCGCATCACAAATAGGCTTTGTCGCAAGCTTGGGCTGAACAAAAACATGCGCGTTACCAATAATTTCTTCATTAAAGCGCAGGCTAGCGCCGCCTGCGACGCTGTAAAGCTTCACATCTTCGCCGGTCTGATGATCCGGATAATATTTAACGCGAACATCGGAGGCTTCTTCGTCCAGCGCATCAATGCATCTGATAACATCGCATAGAAAATGTGTCGGCCCTGCTGATCCATCATCTAGTGTGTAATCGCATTCAGCGAAGGCAAATCCCTCTGGATCAACAGTTTCAAATATTTGCTTCAGCCGCTCGGAAATGAACCAATAACCGCTCAGCGTCCCCTCCAGATCGCGGGGTGGCTTACCCTGCTTTTTATTATAGGCAATGTGCGGTTTTTCTTTCAATTCAGGAAAGCCGCCCCCTTCAGGGCGAACGATCATACGAGGCGGAGTCAACAGTTTCTCTTCGTTGACAAAAACGAGACCATGGCCTGGACCACCGCCTGTGATGTCGGGGCCAAATACGTAGAACTTTCTGTCGCCACCATGGCGGTGGGGAACGGGAGCGGCTTTAACGTCGTCCACAGTCAACTCCGAAATTAAATTTCACAAAATATTCTACGTCGCCCGACTTGACTTGGTCCAACAAAATCACTCGATGGACAACACCACATGGCGCATGAGCCGACGCGCCCCATCGGCCTTCGCTGACGATAGTCTTCAGTTTGGCAATTATCAGACTATTCGTAGTCGCGCGGTAATTCCGTAAAAATCATTTTTTTTAAGTTGCACCGAACATCAATATGAATTCACTCAGCCTGTCAATAACAAATAGCAAAACAAATAATAAAATTAATATAATTCTCTAATTATTATAATATAAAAATGGAATTAATAGTAAGCATTATGAAAATGTAAAACAAAAATTTTAATTCTATTCATCGAAAATATCGGAGAACTTCCTAGCAATAATGGTATGAAAAGGGCAAACGGCATCGCCGCTGCTATAAAAACAATTGCCGCAGCGAGATGCTCGATAGCCGTTTTTCGGCAACTAAGCTTCTCTCCACTATCTGGGGGGGAGTGACATAATTCTAGTTTTGCCGAGTCGTTTGCGCTTCGGTTCTGTAGTGTTCCGTAGATGAATCTGAGACGGTGCGGCAACATTCGCGAACACAATAATTTTGCAACGGTCCCCGAAGGAGTGAAAAAGAAGAGCTTCACCGTTCTGAGTGGTCTCTATCGGCATCGGTTTAAACTGCATAATGAAACGCCGCCCGCGGCGAACCACGGGCGGCAAGGCGGTCAGAGCGCCTGGGAGATATGGTCGATGCTGCTCTTCACGGCAGCGGCCGGGTCCTTCAATTCGTGCACCTCGGTTGCAAAGGGCTCGAAGCTGTAAGGCCCCTTGTAACCTGCCGCCTCCAGCGCCCTGATCTGGGCGATATTTTCCAGCCGGTCGCCGCCATCCACGAGAACGCGGTGGGCGTCCAGCATGTCGGCTACGGAGACGGCGGGGTCGGTGACGCCGGAAATATGCACGAGGCCGGTGCGCTCGGGGAAGAATTCGGTCTCGCCCGCGAGGTGATGGTGGAAGGTGTCATGCACCAGCTTATAGACATCACCGCCGCCGGCGGCATCGATTGCCCTCACGGCCTCGGCCTTGGTGCGCAGCGAGGAGACCGGGAAGCCGAGCGGCTCGACGAGGCCTGTCAGGCCGCGTTCCTCGAGGATCGGTTTCATGGCCTTCAGCGCCGTGACGAGATCGTCAAAAGACACCGAAGTGCCGTCATTGAGCGGGCACATGACCAACGCCTTGGCACCGCTTGCCGCGGCATAATCGGCCATGGCGACAGCCCGCAAAGGCAGGTCGCCCGACCAGACGTTGAAGGGGTAAAGCGCATTGATCGAGATGATCGTCACGCCGGCCTTTTCGGCTGCCGCCTTTACCGCGGCCGGATCCACCGTGCCGACGATATCAGGCAGATCATTGCGGATTTCGACTTCGGTGAGGCCGAGTTCACGGGCGGTTGCGAAGAACGCCTCAAGGGAAAGCTTCGGCGCGGTGATGTGGTTGATGGCAAAACGCATGAAAGACCTCACTGATAAAGGGCGGGACGGGCCGGCAGTTCGATGGCGACCGCAGCTCCTTGCGTTTCCTGCGCGGCGACGCAGGCGTCGGAGGTGATGGCGGCCATGTAGCCGTCCCAGGAATTCGGTCCGGACGCCGTGCCCTTCGCCGCCGCATGGATGAAATCCTGCAATTCCACATCGTAGCTGGCGATGAAGCGGTCTTTCCAGTCGGTCAGAATGTCGTTCTGCAGCTTGGCGCCAAGGCGCGTCTGCACCGACATCGGCTCCGGCAGGCTGGCAATGCCGTCTTCCCCCACCACCTGGCACTGGATATCGTAGCCATAATGGCAATTGACGAAGATTTCGACGTCGATGATCGTGCCCTTGGCGGTTTCCAGAATGACGATCTGCGGGTCCTTCAGCTTGCCATGGCTGCGGGCGGCGGAGCGGGGAAAGAGGACGCGGGCCGAAACATAGTCATCATCAAGCAGCCAGCGCAGCACGTCGATCTCATGGATCATCGTGTCATGGATCGCCATCGGGGTGACATATTGCTCGGGAACCGCAGGGTTGCGGTGGGCGGCATGCACCATGATCGGCGCGCCGATCCTGTTATCCACGGCCTGTTTCAGCGCCACGTAACCGGCATCATAACGGCGCATGAAGCCCACCTGAACCAGCCGTTTGCCATGCGCCACTTCGGCGTCGACGATGCGTCTTGCGCCTTCGGCCGTTGTCGCCAGCGGTTTTTCGCAAAAACACGGTTTGCCGGCGGCAATGGCCGCCAGCACATATTGCTCATGCGTCGCGCCCCATGAGGTGACAAGCACGGCATCCACGTCAGGCGATGCGATCAGCTCTTCGCCGGTGGCGAACACGACGGCATCCGGGGCGATGTCGTTTTTGACCGCCTCGGCCGAGGCGCGGTTGACGTCGCTCAGCGCAACGATCTTGGCGCCGCCCAGAACCTTGTTGATACGGCGGGCGTGATCACGCCCGATTGCGCCGGTGCCGACGACACCAATTCTCACAGTCATCTGAAATACCTCATTTCCAGTATTTGGCGACGTATCGCCGGGTTTCGCTGAGCATGAACCGCGCGCTTTCATCGACGCGATCCTCCCAGGCAAAGACGCAGTTCGACAGCACGCCATCGAATTTCATGTCGGCAAGCGTCGCAAAGAAAATCTCCCAGTCGATCTCGCCCTGGCCGAAATCGGTGTGCTGATGCACCCTGACCTTCGAGCCGGGCGGATTGACGATGTAACGCAGCTGCGACGACTTGTTGTGGTCATAGGTATCGGCAAGGCGCACATGCACCAGATGGCCCTCGGTCGCACGCAGGTTCGCCACCATGTCCGGCCCGTAAAAGAACGTATGCGGTGCGATGAAGGAGGCCTTCACCGCCTTGGAATTGATGGTTTTGATGATGTCGATGGCCGGCGCGATCTCCTCGATCCAGTCTTCGGGATGCGCCTCCAGCGACAGCACCAGCCCTTCCCGCTCGAGGATCGGCACCAGAATATCCATGGCGCGGAAGAACTGCGCCTCGCAGGTTTCCGGGCGATGCAGGCCGGAGCGGTCGTTAAGGCTACGATCCGGCGAGCCGCCGCGGCCGAATTCCGAAACGAACATCGGGCATTCCATCTCGACGGCAATCTCGATGGCGCGTTTCCAGTTGTCGATCGCCACCTCCCATTCGTCCGGATAGGGGCTTGCCCAGCGATACATGGGCTGCAGCGTGGCAAGGCCGACACCATGGTCCTTCAGCGCCTTTTTGAATTCGGCGACCCGTTCGGGATAGACCTTCGGCCGTGTCCACCAGGAAAGGAAATCCGGGCGCGGCGAAAGTTCGACATAGTCATAACCAAGGTCTGCGACCTTGCGGCAGGTTTCGGCGAGGGATAGGTGCCGGAACATGTGGGGATCGAGCGTATGTTTCATGGCTGTTTCCAGTGGAGTGATAAACGGGCCGGGGCCGAAGCCCCTTCTATTTCGCGTAGGCGGACATGTTTTCGGGGGTAACGAGTTCGAAAGGCACCCAGAGCGTCTTTTCAGCACTCTGCCCGGCAGCGGCCTTCACCGCCGTCTGCACGGAGACTTCGCCCTGCTTCGTCGCGTTCTGGTAGACGGTGATATCGAGATCGCCGGCCTGCATGGCGGCAAGCCCATCAGGCGTGGCGTCGATGCCGGCGATGACGACATCCTTCATGGAAACGCCCGCTGCCTTGAGCGCCTGCGCGGCGCCGATCGCCATTTCATCATTATTGGCGATGACGGCATCGAACTGGATGCCCGCCGTCAGCCAGGATGAAACGAGGTCCTGCGCCTGCGTCCGGCTCCAGTTCGCCGTCTGCTTTTCGAGGATGTCGATCTTGCAGTCCGGTTTGGAAAACACCGTTTCGACATCCTTGGTGCGCACCAGCGCCGCGTGGTTTTCCAATGGCCCCATCAGGATGACGGCCTTGCCCTTGCCGCCCATCAGCTTGCAGGCGGCTTCAGCTTCCATGGTGCCGGAATCGAGTTCGTTGGAACCGACAAAGGCCGTTCCGTCAGGCAGGCCGGATTCCAGTTCCGCCGGCGGATGATTGACATAAACCAGCGGAATTTTGGCGGCTGATGCGGCCTTGGTGATTGCGGCAGTGGCGTCGCCATCCACGGCATTGACGATGATCGCATCGACACCATTGGCGATGAAATTCTGCACCTGATTGAGCTGCTTCGACGGATCAAGCTGGGCATCCTCAACCAGAAGCTCGATGTTTTTATCGCGCCCGGCCTCGGCCCTGATGCCGTTGAGCAGGATCGTCAGAAACGGATTGTCGAAAGACGTCATCGAGACCGCGATGCGCGTCTCGGCAAGGGCCGGTGTCGCGAAAATGCAGAGTGCCGTTGCCATCAATAGTTTTTTCAAGGTTTCCTCCCGCGGAAATCGCCGCTGGTTCATCATTCCGTGTCGCCGGAGCCGGCCATCCTGCCGGCTCCGGCGCGTTCGGCCTGCCCGGCGGCACTCCCCGGGAGCGGAAAAGCCGCCTTGGCATGGCCATGGCTCAGTTCCTGGCCTGATAGTTCTTGAGGTTGTCAGGCGTCACCAGTTCGAATGGCACGAAGACCTTCTTGTCCACCGCATCGCCCTTGGCGAGTTTCAGCGCCGCATCCAGCGCACCCTTGCCCTGGCCTGCGGCGTTCTGGAAAACGCTCACATCCAGATCGCCCGCCGCCATGGCGGCCAGCGCGTCCTGCGTGGCGTCGATGCCGGCGATGATGACGCTGTCCATCGACCGGCCTGCCGCCTTCAACGACTGGATGGCGCCGATGGCCATCTCGTCATTGTTGGAAATGACGGCGTCGAACTGCACCCCGGCCGAAAGCCAGTTGGTCATCAGGTCCGAGCCTTGTGTGCGCGACCAGTTGGCGGATTGTTCCTCGACAAGCTTGATGAAGCTGCAGTCCGGCGTGGCGACCACATCCTTGATATCCTGCGTGCGCATGCGGGCCGCCTGGTTGGAAAGCTCGCCCATCATCACCACCGCCTTGGCATCCGTCTTGCCCGCCGCCTTCAACAGCCGGCAGACTTCCTGCGTCTGCAGGGTGCCGGACTGTTTTTCATCGGAGGCGACAAAGGCCTGTTTTTCCGGCAGGCTGTCGAGATTGACCGGCTGGCGGTTGACATAGACAAGCGGAATGCCGGCGGCGGCAGCGGCCTGCGAAAGCGCCACGGTCGCGTCCGTATCCACCGGATTGACGATGATGGCGTCGACACCGGCAGCGACGAAATTCTGTACCTGGCTCAGCTGCTTGCCGACATCGTTCTGCGCATCCTCGATCTGCAGCGAAACGCCGCTCATGCCCTTGGAATAATCGATCATGCCGTTGCGCAGCACCGTCAGGAAATTATCGTCGAACAGCGCCATCGAAACCCCGACGGTCTCAGCCGACGCGCTCGTTGCCAGCATGGTAGCGAGCGCTGCAATTGCAAAATGTCTTTTCATGTCGTTCTCCTCCAAAACCCTTGAAAAGAACCGGTCTCGCAACCCTCGACACATCATGCCGCAGTCGCGTACCGGCAAAAGAATGGCTGTCGCCGAAGATGAAGATCTGCGGCGTGCGGCAATCCTGAAACATCGTTATTGTCGTGGACCGGCCTCCTGCCCGCTCCACACGCAGGCAAGATTTCCCAGTCCGCACCCGGCGTCAACGGGTCAGTGGCAACCGAAACCATCAAGGCTGATAGAAAGAGACGCGGAATTTGTGATAGAATCTATCAAACCATCAAAGGCTTTCAGGAACCCACAGATGGGCGGGCACAAATCGTTGTCCCGGCGTTTCCGCCATGCCGTGTTCGATGGTGTGAACCATTGTTGTAATGAGATCGGTGCATAATTCACGGAGCGGCGTCTGGAATATGCCGCTGATACGCTTTTCCAGCAGCGCCTGGCGGGATTCGGGCGTCAGTTCATTAACAAGGCAGACGATGGTCTCCTGCCGGTTTTCCTGTTGCAGGGCCTCGATCACGCCTTCCATGCCGCCGCCGATGCAATAGATCCCGACCAGATCCCTGTGCTTGGCGATGGTGTCCATGACAAGCTCATAGGTCAGCCGCCGCGTTTCGAGCGTGATCAGCGCGTCCATCACCTCGAATTCCGGCGCATATTCCCGCATATAGCTGCGAAAGCCGGTTTCGCGCAGCGAATGACCGTGAAAACGGTGGCCACCGAGCAGCAGAAGCACCTTGCCCCTGCCGCGCGCCAGCCGCGAAATCATCCAGGCCGCCGTGCGCCCCACTTTCATGTTGTTGGCGCCGAGATAGGCTTCCCGCACCCCCTGCGCGAAATCCGAAAGCAGTGAAAATGTGGGAATGCCCCTGGCCTTCAGCGCCTCCACCGCGGCGGTGACATCATGATGGTCCGGACCGGTGGCCGCCACGGCCTGGACACGGCCCTTCATGCCCGTCAGGAGCGCCGCAAGCTCGCTCGGCTCGCCCGACTGGGCGAATTCGATGCGCAGATTGAGATGACGATCCCTGACGTTGCGCGCCGCAAGCTCCAGCTCGTCGGCAAAGGTCTGGTAAAAGGCGTGCCGTTCCTTGCGCAGGATGATGCCGAGATTATAGGACGGCAGATCGGCCAGCATGCGCTGACGAATGACGTTGGTGGCATGGAAACCGATCTTCTCCGCCGCCTCGAACACCCGCCGCGCGGTCTCCTCCCGCACCGGCAGGCGGCCGTTCAGCACCCGGTCGACGGTGGCGACGCTGACGCCGGCGGCTTTTGCGACATCGGTGATGGTCGGACGCTTCATGTTGGCTCCCGCAGGCGGAAAGATTCCTGTCATATCTCGCAAAACATGTCACGGATGATGATGGAATCCAACATGGGTGAAGGGATATGGTGGGGGAGCGCCCTCTATGTGGCACCCGCCTTACCATCCACCACGACTAGCCGCTACGACTAGTCCGCCACGCCTCCTCCCCTCATCTCTGTGCTTGTCACAGAGATCCTGTGTATTGCACTTGTGTTATAAGAGTTGCGGGCGGAAGGCCGTCGGGGTCCTGGTCGATTGAGACCGTTTGCTGGCTTTGGCCTCCGCC